>JAFGBN010000033.1 GCA_016933195.1 Dehalococcoidia bacterium
ATAGCTATTGTGGTTAAGAGCAGAAAGGCGATATTGCCAATTATCAGACCTGGGTATAAGGGCAACCCGAATATGGGCAGGGCATCAAAGACCGCACCTATCAAAGCAAAGAGCATGCCTATAGTGATATAAGCAAATCGGTTCCTTAGCTCAGCTTGAGTTGACCTTCTATAACTTCTGATAAATATTACAAGTGCCATAATAAGTAACCCGGACGAGAACAACATCCAAGGAACGGAAGCAGGGCCGAAAATCGGGGCATAGCCATACGGTTTTATCTGCATGCCACTAAACACTAGACCTGTGGCTGCCAGAGGAATAAAGATTAGGCTGATTAAATATAGGGAAGGGAGAAGATATCTCTTGGTTTTGGTGGCGGTATAGCGGATAGCAAAATGGTAGAATATAACGGAGGACAAGCAGGCCAGAGGTATCAGCCACCTATCCCAAAAATAAGCATGCTCAATATCCGGGCTTGTCCGCATGACAAAGATGATAATGCCCCAAATAGCCGTACACCCAATATAGATGGTAAACAAGCGACGTGTGAAGCTCCGCTGATGACCCCTTAGCACTATGGCTATCAGCACCAGGCTGAAAACGACTTGGACTAAGGGCAGCAGTAAATAGGCGTTCATAGCTATCTCTTAGGTGCTTTGAGCTTGACCTATCAACTCTTGAATAATAGTATCGGATGCATTCATGTGGGGTGGTTTCAGATGAGCCAGCTCGGCACCGCTGGCTTTCTTTTTTTCATAATATCGTTGGAAGCTTCCTGGAGGAAGAAGGCTTACCCTCAAAGGTCGTATGCCCAACATGCCCTCAAGATCTCTGTGGTCTGGGTTAATTCTTGCCAATTCCTTGTGGATTAACCTTTCCACTTGAGCAGCTTCTATTTCCTCTCTCAATTCAATGTAAAGATGCACTATAGATTCATCCTTTTCGTATTCCTTCCGTGCGGACCACTCCTCATGCTTTATCCCTGTATTGGCGATAGCCTGCCAGATTGTTTTCTCATCTAATCTGTCGAAGCCGGCAATGTCGATGAGGTCGTCAGCGCGGCTCTCAAAAACCATCTGGGGTAGTTTAATCCCCGTTTCCTTATCTTCCAGGGCGACGATTCTTATCAGGTCGCCTAGCCTGTATCTCAGGAAAGGCATCCCGTAAAAGCTGGTAAAGATAATCTCATAGCGCTTACCAGGCTTGACCTCGTCGAGAAGCACAGTGGATGGTTGGTAGCCTTTGGTCTCCCGGTTTTTGAGCCATTCCTCCTCAGGCGCAAACTCAAGAAAACAACAAAACGGCACGAAGGTCATGTTTTTCTTATTCCAGGCGTGACTCGCAATCAATCCTGGTTCCGTTGCCCCGTAGTTCTCCGTCGGCTCTTTGCCCCAGCAATATATCAATTTCTCTCTGTATATAGCCGTATCCGTCCCATAGCAGAGGAGTCCCTTAAGAGGCCACAGGTCTTTAGGTAGTAAGGCTCTACCCTCCCTTTTGCTCCGCACCAAGCCCCGAATCAGGCGCCACATTATCTGAGGGTGCAACATGTGTCTGTTGAGTTTCAACTTCCCTGACCCTTCGGTGAATCGTTCACCTATCTTAAGCAGAACGCTGGTTAGAGAAACCGAGAAATCAACCCCGGTGCGTAATGCCATTTGAAAACCAGTCTGTGTCCTGGTCTCGAAGTCCATGGACTCACATTTCTCGAGGGGTGGGATGTAGCGAATATAAAAATTATTAGATGAAAGGCGGGCAAGGATCCCTGTTATGTAAGGAGGCGGAGGCAGGTTATGTAATACACGTAAACCATTTCCAATTCCACTGTAAACCTCGCCCTTTCTTTTGGCGCAGGCCAGGATAGATAAAGCAGTGCTTAATATACTCAATCTTTCGATGGCGCTCTCGGTATAAGGCGCCCACTTCGAAGCACCTCCCCGGCCGGAGGTACGGATCCAGCAGTAGGGCTTAACTGCTAGAACATCCTCATTTTTCTCGTCGAGATAGGCGGAGTAGTCATCATAGGTGGTCAAGGGTACAAGCTGACGGAATTCAGATACATCTTTTGGCTTTTTGGGCATGAACTTTCTAGCAATAGGGCTGTCATATACTAGTGCAATGTGATCCATTAATAGCTGTTCCTGTGTCTCCATGAATTCAGCCAGAGAGAGGTCAAGAAAGCCGCAGTATTTCTTCCAAATCCTTTCCTGGTCCCCGCTTTTGAATAGTTCAGCCTCAGTAGTCATAAGGTTATCCCCCTATAGTGCTTTATGCTCATTATATTCGTTGGCGATTCCCAATGCAAAACGACTGTGGAGGATAGGGCAAGAAGGAAGTGCAGCATCCGGTATTAATGGTTATTTGTGATGTTCAAACTTCGGTTTGCGACACTTCTCATGTCTAACTGGTTTGCCGGTTCTGGGCGACCACGAAGTTTCTTAATGTACCAATGTTTTGGATTTTAACTTCGACGATATCGCCTGGGTTCATTGGGCCGATCCCTGATGGTGTGCCTGTAGCGATGACATCACCCGGCAGCAGTGTCATTACACCGGAAATAAAACTGACCAGCTTTGATATCCCAAAGATGAGGTCGCTGGTAGAAGCAGACTGGCGGAGGTCGCCGTTGAGATAGGTTTCGACTTTCAGGTTGTCCGGATCGGCTTCCGTCTCTATCCAAGGTCCTATTGGGGCGAAGGTATCATAACCTTTAGCTCTGGTCCACTGTCCATCAGCGGCTTGGGCATCGCGGTCGGAGACATCGTTAAAACAGGTATAGCCAAGCACGTATTCCTTTGCCGTCGATTCTGGGACATCCTTAGCCTTCTTGCCGATGACCACTCCCAGCTCACCTTCGTAGTCAATGCGCTTCCAGCCGTGGGGGAGGATGATTTTATCGTCAGGCCCAATGATTGCAGTTGATGGCTTGAGGAAGATGAGCGGCACGGGAGG
>JAFGBN010000034.1 GCA_016933195.1 Dehalococcoidia bacterium
CGTTCAAACCACTTGAATAGCTTTGCCACAGGCTCGAACGCAGCATATTCCATCTCAATAGCTTCTTCTTCTGGTCCCTCTAGTGCGCTAACGTCACGCCCGTATTTTATTCCCAGAGCCAGGGCTGCTCCAGTCAATGCCCCGCATGCAGACCCCATTGAAGCTATACCACCAGAGAGTCCAATTGCTGCTTTAGATAAGCGGTCATCTCTTAGCTCGCACACTTCCTGAATTGCCAGTAATGTACATTGAGCACAGCCATGATATTTGCGTACGAGTTCGTAAGCTCTTTTTTGAACTCTGTCCAGTTTCTCTGCTTCGCTACTTACGGTACGGTTCTTAGACATATAAACCTCCTCTATTAAACTTCTTTTAAACCTCTATTTCACGCTGGTTGTTCCAACAAGCTCGAAAAAGCCGTCATCCTGCTGCTATAGTTATGCTAGCGGTGAAAGAATACATCGTAACATCAGAGTTGTCTATAAGCTTCTGAGCCGACTGGTCAACCTGCTTGTTATCAGCGGCATCAGCCTCTACGGATAATGGTTTGCGGCCCGATGCCTTGACCTCATCGCAATCTTGCTACCAGTATTCTTATTGGTACCAACAATCATCGGGCCTCTCCTCAGCCAGGCAGAGAGCAATGCCTTGCCCATTCCTTCCCCCTCCTCCAGTGATAATAGCACCTTGACCCATAATTCTGGTAAAATAGTAAAGCGTGCAGGGTTGGTCGCCAGGTTCCACGATTTGAGGTATAGTTACGATTCTCTGATGTTGGCGGCTGGCGTTCATCCCGAGATGCTTAGTAAGGCTCTGGGGCACAGCAAGGTAGTTTTCGCATCTGGGCTTTAAGAGGTGCAGCGAAGCAGCTCGCTTCTGTGCTGCCAGTCGGGGTGCCTGGGCGTCATGGGGAGGAATGAGAGGGAGCTTCAGCTAAGAGTGCGCCTATAGCTCAGCGGACAAGAGCACCGGTCTTCGGAACCGGGGGTCGTGGGTTCAAATCCCTCTAGGCGCGCTACAAATCTACAATAAGCTATGAACAGCAGCAAATTGTTGAGGAGGCTGGTTTTGGGCAGAATACTTGACTTAAGCTCATTGATTGATTAGGATTGTAACTGTGATAAAGCCCCAGCCTAGAGGGAGATAGTACTATGATAGAGATGGTAATTGACAGTATCCGCGTAAGCTTGATGAATTATCAAAGGGTGGTGATTTTGAAGGAGAAAGAGGCCAACCGCTATCTGCCCATTTGGATTGGCCCTGCTGAGGCAGATGCTATCGCAGTAAAGCTGCAAAATGTCGAACTAGCCCGTCCTCTAACCCATGATTTGTTGCAATCTGTAATTACTACCTTGGGAGCTTCGGTCAATTTCATTGTAGTCAACGAGCTTCAAAACGATACCTTCTATGCTAAGCTTTCCCTTAGTGTTGATGGCATGCGAGTTGAGGTTGACTCTCGGCCGAGTGACGCCCTGGCTTTAGCAGTAAGAGCCAAAGCGCCAATATATACCGAAGAGTCAGTTCTAGACAAAGCCGGCATCACACTTGAAGAGGAAACAGACAAGCCTGTTTCCAAAGGTAAAGTTGACGAGCAAGAGATGAAAGGATTGTCAGCATATAAGGATTTCATAAATACACTTGATTTAGAAGATTTTAAGAAACGCAAATCCTAGCAACCTACGAATGGCAGCTTAAGTGAAGAAATAGCCACTCTGGCTGCGCAGTTGTTTACCGCTTGCTCTTATGTAGCTCTGAGCCATTAATACCAAGGGTATAGTTTGAGCCGTTCAGTAATGGATAATTTCTTATTTATCCTTTCCCTGTAAGATGTCTTCAGCTCTCAAAAACGGAGACCTCTTTCAATCGTTATTTCGGAAGGCATAGCATCTCTTATGATTAGGTAAAATTGTAAGAGGGAGGTGCAAGAAACCGAATATCCTGGCGCTCCTGGAATCTCTGAGAAACTTATTATGATGAAACTGGATGGATTCAGCCCAGAAGGTTCGCAGCCATGCTCCTCTTCATAGGCTCACTAATGGGAGCTTTAATCGGTTAGACAGCGCCTATGCTCTAAGAGGAAAGGATTGGTGATACATGACAAGGCTACATCAGGATGGTAAACTTATAATCTATTACCACTAAATTGAAATAGAAGAGACTCATTTAAAAATTCATGCATTGCAGGTGATACGATGCCAGAAACAAGTTGCTATAATACTCCGACAGAAGAAGTTATGAATCGTGACCCGCCATTGGTTGAGAGAAGCACGCCTATAGAAGAGGTCGCCAGGATAGTATCTAAAGAAACGCATGCTTGGGTAGTCGAGGGGAAGGATAGCAAAAAGCTTGTGGGCGCTATCACCGAAACAGACCTTCTAGATATCGTTAGCCCGCTACCTAGCAGAAGTTATGCAATCGGTGTGATAAGCCCCAGGTCTTTACGTCACACCGAATTTGAAAAAGCGGAGGATATCATGACTAAGCCCGTAATAAAATGCAATCCAAAGGCGACGATAGAGGAGGCGCTCTCCCTTATGACGAGCCACAGAGTAAGAAGATTAGCAGTAGCAGAAAATGATGAAATCCTTGGAGAACTATCTCTGAATATCGTGATAAATACCTGCTTTTCTATATAAAAACAGCCTGTAAAAGATTCTGGTTAAAACAACGAGGCGATGCCTTCTCAGAATGCTTGTCTCGATTTTGAAAAGGTCTAAATAAAGACCTCTCTCATTTTAACTTTATAAGCTCAATATAGAGCAACGGTCTGTAGAAGAGATGAACTTAATATTAGCCATAGGGATAATAGTAGTCGTCGGTTTTTTCGGCGGGTTAGCCGCAGGGAAAATCAAATTCCCCAGGATCACCGGCTACATAATTATCGGTATCCTGTTGAGCCCTTCCCTCCTGAACATAATACCAAGAGAAACTGTAGGAAACCTGGACATAATCACCGATATTGCTCTGGGATTTATCGCATATTTAATCGGCGGCAGCCTTCGCTGGGAATCCATACAAAGACTGGGAAGGAGCATCGCAGCAATACTTCCCTTTCAATCCCTGGGCGCATGGTTTTTGGTCACCATAGTTTTAGCTCTTTTGGGCCATTTAATCCTCCCAAACCAAGATTTCTGGCAGACTTATTTTCCCATGGCTTTTATCATAGGTGCCATATCGTGCGCCACTGCTCCAGCGGCAACGATGGCGATAATCAAGCAATATAAAGCGAAGGGCCCTTTGACCACCACTTTATTGGCGGTGGTTGCGCTCGATGATGCGGTAGCAGTCATAGCCTTTGCTATCGCTTCAGGCATATCCCTGCCATTAGTCAGTGGTGCAGGAAACATTTCCTTTCATCAAATGATTGGCATTCCTTTCTTACATATAGCCGAGTCTGCAGGCATCGGCATTATTTTCGCCTTCGCCTTGATGTATATCAGCAGGCTTGTGAAAGCTCGCGAATTGCTATTAGTCGTGGTCTTCGGGATGATCATGCTATGTGCTGGCATTAGCAGCTACTTGGGCATTTCATCAATTTTAGCTAACATGATTGTTGGCTTTATCGTAGTAAACAAAGTAAAAAGAAGAGAGATGTTTCTGGTGGTTGAAGAAATCGAGGATGTGCTCTTTGCGATGTTTTTCGTATTAGCGGGATTGCATTTTGATTTGAGCGTATTGAAAGCCGCAGGTATATTGGCGTTATTAATTGTTGCGACTAGATGCCTTGGCAAATATTTTGGAGCCAGAGCAGGTGCTAAAGCTTCTCATGCCTCAAACGCGGTGCAAAAATATCTGGGCTTGGCCCTGTTGCCAAAGGCCGGAGTTACCGTAGGTTTAGTCCTTCTAGCAGAGCGGGCATTCCCCAGCTTTGGAACTATAATGCTGAATGCAGTCCTTGCCTCAGTCATCATTAACGAACTCACTGCACCGCCTTTAACAAAATACGCTATCTTCAAAGCCGGGGAAGCGAGCATCGAGGCTTCGTAGAGAGAGCGGGCAAGGCACTATAAGCACCAAGAACTGAGCTATTTAATTTTATGACTGTTGGGGAAACTAAGCAAAAGCTACAGAAAGGGCCAACAGCTTTAGCTACACTATCTCTAGCCTGACCCTGACCTCATCCTTAGCTGCTTTTACCCGAAGTAGAGTTCGCATTGCTTCAGCTACTCTACCTTGTCTGCCGATAATTCTGCCTTTATCTTCGGGGGCAACCTCAAGTTTGATCAGCAAACCTGTGTCACTGTCCTCCTCTGTGAGGCTCACTTTATCAGGTTCTGCCACAAGAGATTTAACGATGTATTCTATCAAGTCTTTCATTCTGCCTCCCTAACAAGTTAACTTTGGTCCGAGACTCGTTGTCCAGATTTCCCCATAATGCCCAATTGGCGAAGCAGGCTGCGTACTGTATCCGTAGGTTGGGCACCACAGTTAAGCCATTTTAGTGCTTGCTCCTCGTTAATATCAACAGTGGCAGGGTCAGTTAAAGGGTCATAATGCCCGATGATTTCGATGAAGGCGCCGTCGCGAGGTGAACGACTATCGGCTACTACTACCCTGTAGGAAGGTCTATGTTTCCTACCTACTCTCCTCAATCTAATTTTAACCATTTAACTCAGTCATTATCCCTTAAACAGCCATATTTGTCAATGGTTCGATTTGAACCTGTCAATGTGCTAAAGCTGGCAAAGGTTGCCAGACCTAAATGAAGTCTTCCGCACTGAAGGACACTCTACTAAGCGCCTCGGGAGGATATCTTAGGGAGAAGGCAATACATCGAACGGATGGCTTATGAGTATTTGTAGTACATCGGTAGTCTTATGAAGGTTTTCACGCTTATTGCTGAAGAGCCAGAAGGGAATCTTCGGCTGATACTGCAGACCAGTTATATGTAGCCGTAGGCTGACCAACCACCATCCACTGCTAGAGTCGCCCCGGTTATATTCTTGGCTTCATCAGATACCAGGAATACGGTTGTATTCCCAATGTCATCGGGCGTAGCGAATCTTCCAAGAGGAGTTCGCCTTTGAAGTGCTTCCAAATCGAGTTTGCCTTGCTTTACCAAAGCCTTAATTAAATCAGTCATAACATATCCCGGAGCTATGCAATTCACATTGATATCGTATTTAGCCCACTCTACTGCTAAGTCCTGGGTCAGATTTATTACTGCTGCTTTGGATGGGGCATATGCAGTGCGCATGGGAAAACCACTCATGCCGAACATCGAAGAGATATTGATTATTTTCCCCGTCTTGTGGGGTACCATCCATTTCCCTGCTTGCCGGCAACAGAGATAAGTACCGCGCAAATTGATATTCATTGTCTTCTGCCACTTCTCCACGGATTGTTCCACAGTAGGCACGACTTCTAGGTTAACGCCGGCATTGTTTACCAAGATATGTATGCCGCCAAGCTCGCTGATTACCCTATTTACCATCATCTCAACCTGGTCTACTTCAGCCACATCAGCCTCTATGGCGATAGCTCTTTGCCCGAGCTGCCTTATCATTTCAGTTGTTCCTTCAGCAGATGAGAGATGTGCAGCATTCACACCTATATCAGCGCCTTCTTTAGCAAGTGCCAAAGCTATTGCTTGGCCAATACCTTTTCCTGCTCCGGTAACCAGAGCAACTCTACCATTTAGTTTCATTCCCCCTCCTTTATTCATCAATAGCCTTGTTAGTCCGAACCTCTTTTATGAAATCCTCCACTGCTTGATCAAGTAAATAGTGGGGAGACCAACCCCAATCCTCTCTAGCTGGAGTATCATCTAACCTCTTTGAAATGACAGCATATTGGGTTTCTATAATTCTAAGCATTGCCTGGTCTGGTTTAAAGTCTATCTGTGCCTCGGGTATATGATTCTTTACACTATCGACCAAATCTTGTGCTGTAGCTGGAAACCCGTACAGGTTATAAACGCGCCTAGTTAGCCTTTCGTCGTCAGCTCTGTTTAAGTCTATCAAGCTTTGTGCTGCATCTTTAAGATATAGAAATCCTGCGCTGGTGGATTTATCAACATAGATAGTGTAGGGTCGCCCCAACGCAGTTTCTTCGATAAGCAAGGAGGTAAAAGCAGTCCAACCGACACCGAGTACCCGTCCCGGACCCATTATCACTGGGAATCTAACCCCACGGAAGTTGATACCAAACCTGCTATAGTAGTATTCACCAAGGCGCTCACTACATACTTTTGTCACACCGTACATGTTGGGAGGTCGTTGGGGGAAGTCATTTGGTATCACTTGAGGAAGATCGAAACCGAATGTGCTCAGGCTGCTCGCATAGATAACACTATCTACACCGAGTAGCCGAGCTGCCTCCAATATGTTAAAAGTGCCGGTAATATTTACGGCAAAAGCTGCTGCGGGATTTTGCTCGGTGGTGGGTGGCAATAGAGAGCCAAGATGATATATACAGCTAATATCGTTATTTTTCACCGCATCAATTACCTGCACCCAGTTGGTCAAGTCACCATGTGTAATGTTTACTCTATCCCTGATGTCTTTAGGAAGCCTTGATTCAGAAGCAACATCAAACAACACTACCTCTTTACTCTCACTAAGCAAGAGCTTGGCTAAACTACGCCCAATAAGACCGAATCCCCCGGTTATTAAGTTCTTTCCCATTATGGTAGCCTCCTAAAGCTATTCCTTGGTAGCAGCTTTATCCGGTACTCGCAAAATCGGCTTATATGTATCCTCAGCCAGCATTTTGTATCTCTTTTGCTTTACTTTTTGCGCTATAGAACGGGGCCTGTGGTGTACATCTCCATGACCTCTTGATAGCGGGAAAACATCTCCAGCTTGGTGGGCTTGCCCGAGGCTACGGCCGTAATCTCTTTAAGCAATCGTTCGCCTACCTCAGGGACGGATTCCTGTCCCTGGATAATAGTGCCCGCGTAGACATCGAAATACTCCATCTCGCAGCTATCTTTAGGGCTACTCAAGACTTTTATCACTGGCAGTATGGGTAGGCCACCACAGCTGGCAGCAGTAGAAGTACGGAATCGTGCGGGCAGGCCACCACCAAAGTTGAGGCTCATTAGCTGAGCTCCCGCCGCCGCTAGCCCTAAGAATATTTGCGGAGTGTTAGCTGATCCATCCATGAAAAAGAGCCCTTTTCCCTGAAGTTTCTCTCCCCATTCCAGCACGCCCCGGATTGGAGAGGTACCGCTCTTGGCAATGGCACCCAAGGATTTTTCCTCCAGTGTGGTCAGACCTCCCTGGATGTTCCCTGGCGTGGGCTCCGAACCCCGGATATCCACACCGGAGTCCTTCATCCTTTTCTCCATTCGGTTTGCTACTTCGTAGATCCGTTGAGCTGTCCTTTCATCGGCAGCCCGTTTGGCCAGAATATGCTCAGCTCCGACTATCTCTGCCGTCTCGGAGAAGACGGCACTGCCACCTTGTGCTATGATAGCGTCTGCTGCCCAGCCGACGGTAGGGTTACAAGCTAGAGCAGACGCAGGCGTTGAGGCAGTGCATTTTGTACCCAACACCAGGTGGCTGAGGTCAAAAGGCTGCCTCGTCAAGAGTGAGGCATCTGACAGCATCTCTTTAGCAACCCTGACTCCTTTGTCCAGAGCTGCCTGGTAGCTGCCCTCCCTCTCTATGGTTATCAGCTCTAATGGCTTATTGGACTTGGCAATGCCTTCGGCGATATCCTGAGCGGGCAGTCCATCACAACCAATACCCACTACTACAGCGGCGGCCACATTGGGGTTTGTGCCTAACCCTATAAGGACCCGCAAAGCCATCTCGTTATCGGGTTTCAGGTGGATGCATGGCTGGTTGTGGAGCAGAGCCACTACACCCATACCAGCCTCGTCTGCGATTCTAATTGCCAGCTCATTGGCACATCTCACTGCCGGGATCACCGCTACGTGGTTACGCGCACCTACGGAGCCGTCTGGTCGAAGATAGCCGTAAAAATTCATTTGCTCACCTCCTTTACAATTTTCTCACCTTCTCGCCCGGTGCCCTCATGGCATTTGTTTCAGCTGTTTCTATACGACCTCGCTCCTCACTCAAAAATAGCCTTATTAGCTCGAACCTCTTCTATGAAATTCTCCACAGCTTGGTCGATGGAGTAACGGGGAGCCCAGTTCCAGTCTTGCCGAGCCAAGGTATCATCCATCCTCTCAGGCAGGTTTTCCACGGCCTTAATCATCGCTGGGTCTGGTTTAAAGTCTATCTGTGCCTCCGGTATATATTTTTTCACCTTGTCAGCCAGTTCCTGTGCACTAACCGTAAACCCGTATAAGTTATATACTCGTGTGGTTAACTTTCCGTCCTCAGCTTTCTTTAAGTCAATCAGGCTTCGTACTGCATCTTTCACATACAAAATAGCTATCTTGGTTGATTTATCAACATAAATGGTGTAGGGCCGCCCCAAAGCCGCTTCTTGAATAACCAGATAAGTATAGGCGCTCTGAGCCTGGCCGAAGCGCCCCAGGCCTATCAATGGGGGATATCTAACCCCACGGAAGTTGATCCCGAACCTGCTGTGATAATACTCGCCAAGACGCTCACCGCATACTTTGGTTACACCGTACATGTTGGGAGGTCGTTGTGAGGCATCGTTGGGTACTATTGGAGGGACACCCGGACCGAACGTAGCCAAAGTACTTAAGTAGATAACGCTGTCTACACCAAATAGACGAGCTGCCTCCAGTACATTAAACGTGCCGGTAACATTTACGGAATAGGCTGCTGCAGGGCACTGCTCGCTTGTAGGTGGCAACGCGGCTCCGGCGTGGAATATGCAACTGACATTGTTGTCCTTGACAGCATCAAGCACCTGCACCCAGTTGCTCAGGTCGCTGCGAACAACGCTCACCTTGTCTCTGATGTCTTTAGTAAGCTTTGATTCGGAAACTACATCGAATAGCACTACTTCCTCGCCTTCATCTAGCAAGAGCTTGGCTAAGTGATACCCGATAAAGCCAAGCCCCCCGGTTATCAAGTTCTTTCCCATTTTCTAGCCTCCTGTTATTATTTGAGCCCCAGAAGCGCCTCGATCCTGGGGTCACGTCTCCATACCGAGAAATTATGGAATCCCAGCTGCTCGCCCACAGTTACTTTACCCGATGCTACCGCTACCACTTCATCGAATATTCTCTTCCCCACGCTCTCTATGGACTCTTTGCTTTCCATTATAGTGCTGGCATTTACATCTATGTCTTCGCTCATTCTGGCCCAGGTATCTGGGTTTCCTGTCACCTTTATCATGGGGCAGACGGCATGTCCGAAGACACCACCCCGCCCGGTGGCGAAAACGACGATATGTACACCAGCTGCTGCCATGGAGCTCATCGCCATGGGCTCCATATGAGTACCATCCTGTAAGTAGAATCCCCCTCCGGGCGGTACAGTTTCTAGGTAGTCCTCCTGGTTCTTTAGGACTCCCTTGATAGGCCTGTGGCCACCCTTATGCACAGCACCCAGCGATTTTTCTTCGAGGGTTGTAAGTCCTCCCTCGACATTCCCGCGGCACATAAAATCCATTTCAGTACCCGGCACTGTCCACCGCTTCTCCTCGTTAGCGATCCACGTCAGGATTTGCTGCTTAACTCTCTCATTCACAGCACGAGCAGCCAGCGGCTCATCTGCACCTATGGCTTCTATGGGCTCAATCATTACTACTGCAGCACCTGCATCCACCAGCATATCTGACATTGCGCCTATAGCCGTGTTGGAAGCAAGGCCACTTGTGGTATCAGAGCCGCCACATTTCACACCAACAACCAGCCTGTTGATATCAAACGGCTTTCTTCGTTGTTTCCTAGCTTGGTCTACCATGCCTTTTACTATCTCCTGCCCACGGGAAATGGCCTTGCGCGTGCCCCCAATCTTCTGAATGTTTACCACATCCACTGGTTTTCCCGCTTTACTGATTTCCTCCACCAGAGGTTCAGGCTGCATGCCTTCACAACCCATGGCTACTAGCAAGGTTCCAGCTACGTTGGGGTTCTTGGCTACCCCGACCATCGTGGGCGCTATGTCCATGGCAATGCACCCGTGGTGTTGGGTCACTGGTGTTGCACCTTCTACGCCAGCGGCAATCATCCGCGCTGCCGGCTCGGAGCAATCTGCTACGGCCATTACCAGCACCGTGTTGCGTATGCCTACCAAATCATTGGGCCTTTCAAATCCCTGGAATTCCATCAACATTCCTCCCTTACTGGTTATTTCTATTTTGAACGGAGCATATGCTCTGTTAAAGGAAGTCTGATACTCACAACATTGTGTATGTGTACATAGTCACCTGCTGAAATATTCCTTGACGCCTTGCCGATGGTTTCCCCGTACTTTATTACCGGGGCATCCCTGGCTATATCTGCTAATGCAATCTTGTGCCCAAAGGGTATAGCTTCCTTGATAGTTAACTGCTGCAGTACTTCCTGTGCTGATGAGACCACCTCAACCTTGTCTCCTGCCGCGAAGGCTACAAGGGCGGTAGCCACATTATCCTTCGGATCCATCATTATAGCTCTCTTCATAACTTTTATATCCTTTCTGGGTTTTCGTCTGCTGGGTGTTTATCAAGCTGTCTCTTCTTGCTGCTTCCCCTATAGAGGTTACCTCCCTCAGTTAGTGTCCCGGAAAGAGCTTGCTATTTTTCATTTTTCACCAAGATTTATCAATACCTTTATGTTATCTCCAGGAAGAATAACATCTTAAGCAGCAGGCAAAGATGGTATCTGAAGTTATTCTTAAGGTAGCACACCGGGAGAGGCCGGTAATCGATAGAGCTAATACCCTCCCGGTTATCGCGCTCCTCGCCGTTTTACTTTACCAAGCTCCGAAGCTTATCTTCGTCTATCAGGTTTTCCTCTATTACGATTTCAGCTGTCCATCTAGCAGCTTTACCCACCACTTCCGTGCATACTGTGGTATGTGCTCCAGCATTATCGAACTTGGTGAATTCATCTGGGTCAGGCATGTAGAAGTAGCGCCCCGTAATTTTCATATGAATGTCCCGACATATTGCGGTGCCGAATTCAGCTATGAATTTGTCATGGAGCTTTCTTACCAGTTCATGAGTTTTGAATCGAATGCCTTCAGGGTCAGTGATGTTCTCTCTTTCCCTACCTAGCAGTGAACCTATAAAGAGAGCTCCTCCTATGTAAGCTCCGCAACCAGTATCAGCCAGCATTCCGGCTGACCCTGCAATACCAGTAGTCGCTTTGAAAACATCGTCATTCCTCATGTCAAAGGTGTCCTGAAGCGCAGCTAATACACACTGCCCACAGCCTCTAAAGATATTCTCGTATTTATAACCTAGCTCGTATGCCTTGTCAGCTAACATTTTTGCGGCTTTTGCTTCAATCATTTAAGTCTGTCCTCCTTTGCTTTATTCATATTTGTTAACCCTCTGCCCTCCTGTAGCTAATACTCTTACTTAGCCGATGCTCCAGCAGTACATCCAGCTTAGGATCACGTTGAAAATTTCTGTGACATGTAACTGCTCAGAATAAGCTTGCATCTAAGGCCTCTTTGTTAGCCCAGTTCTATACAGGGCAGCTTCTGGCCAAGCTGATAGCCCGGATGGGGCTGCAGGGTACTTATAGATACCATTAGTAAGGGCACCTCGAACACCTTCAACGAGCTGAGGTAGCTTGGCGCAGGGTAGCCCTGCCACCATCTCGTAATCATAGGCTGCTCCAAATTTCCTTTCCCCGATATCTGTGATAGCCAGCCGTAGTTCGTTATGCAAATACGGTGCGGCTATAGTTTCACGGCAAGCGCTGCCATGGCCATTGGTTATTAACTTTACTCTGTCGCCGCCAAGCCAGATAGTTCCGTAGACTAGTCTCAATATTTGGGCTGGGTTACCATAGACTAACACCACATCGGGTTCAACTGGCATCTTAGCTAAAGGAGCGATTACAGCAGCGGAAAAGGTGCCACCTTTGATGGCATCTCCCTCCACTAATTTAGCAGTGGCTTTGGCGTCTGCTGCCCACATCCCTGCATTCCGCTCGCCGGTCTTAAAATCATCCTCCGGATCCCAGAAACCCAGGGCTGCACCTCCAACCTGGCAGGCCCAGACTTCTTTCTTGGTAACCAAAACTGGCTTATTGTAATACCGAGCCGTGCCTGTTGCCTGGCAGACTGCGCAAGGGTAAGGCAATGGCTCGATGTCCTTGGGTGCATCCTCGACTCGTTTCAGTAACTTGACACCCAAGGAGGGCGTTCTCAGCTTCAGCAATTGGTCCATCTCTTCGCCTAATTCTGCCCATTTCTCCATAGTTTTACGTCTCCCTTCTTTTAATCTCGTGGTATTCACCTAGCATCCTTATATCCTCTATTTCTGCTTTTTATCTGCCCCCCTTTTTGTATGTATTTCTTAGCTTAGACGGCTAGCGAACTCTGCTACTCTTTTCCCCAATGCTCTGCTGTTTGAGAGTGAATTCTCACTTACCGAGCCAAAAGAGATGCCGCCGTAATAAGAGTCAGAGCCTGTTGAGTTACCCATAATAATCATCCCGTGTATCATAAGTGCGTGTATAAGAGAAAGGACTGTGGTCTCATTGCCTCCAGCGGGGTAGAGCGAAGAGGCGAAAGCTGCACCCACCTTCCCATCAAGCTGCCCCCAGATTCCCAAAGACTTGGTTATCAGCCTTTTCATTCCCTCAGACATACCACCAAAGTGAGTGGGTGAGCCCAGGATTAGAGCATCAGCCCTGGCCATCTCATCGAGTTGTACCTCATCAACTGTCCTGGTTGCAGTCTCAGCGCCAGCCTCCTTAGCCCCCTCAGCGACCGCTTCTGCCATCCGCTTGGTATGGCCCGTCTTTGAATCATAAATAACTAACACTCTGGACATTTTATTCACCTCTGCTGCAGAATATGGCCTGTCTAGGCCTTCGCTTCTCGAGTAATTTCCCGAAACTCATCCTCGGTCAGCAATCGCTTAAGCTCATATGACCTTTGTTTAACTTGGCGCAGAACCGCCTCAATTTCCACATCAGTAAGCTTGATGCCCAGTTTGTCCGCCCACATGGCGACAGAATCCAGCCCACTCTTCTTGCCCATCACTACGCTAGTCGCTCTATGGCCTACGAACTGAGGAAGAATAGGGCTTATCTCTGTCGGGTTCTGCTTATAGTTATTCTTATACCAGTTAGCGACTATTCCAGATTCTATATCGTTAACCGTATCTCCTACAAAGGGCCGGTTGGCAGGCACGCCAGAAATCTCCCCCACCAGCTTAGAAAGTTCGGTTAGCTTACCATACTTGATGCCCGTATCTATCCCATACAGGATTAATAGTGCCACCACTGTCTCCTCCATGGGGCAATTACCAGGTCCTTCGCCGATGCCGGTGACTGTAGAGTGAATCACCTCACCGCCAGCGAGTACAGACATTATGGTGTTAGCCGCAGCCATGCCAAAGGTATTATGGAAATGGACCTCCAGAGGCTTATTTATCGTCTGCTTGACAGTTTTTGTATAGTAGGAAGCACCTTGCGGCGAGAGTACGCCAAAGGTATCCACTAAGGTCAGTGCATCCATGTGGCCCTCCTGGGCAACTCTCTTAATAAGGTTCAAATACCAGTTCATATCTGATCTGGTGGCATCAATGGTAAAGAAAACCGTATATAGCCCCTGTTCCTTAGCGAATTGAGTTGCCTTTATGGGGAGGTCTATAGCCTTCTCCAGGGGCCACTGATATGAGTGCTGAATCAGATGTTCGGCGCTAGGAATCTCTATGACAATGCCGTCTACTCCACAATCCACTGCTCTTTTTACATCATCCACCATACAGCGGCAGAAACAGAATATCTCAGGGCCCAAGTCGCGTTTCACTATCTCTTTTATAGCAGCCTCATCCTGTGGCGATACTGCCGGCATACCGGCCTCGATGCGGTGAACACCCGCCTCAGCCAGCTTTTCGGCAATACGTATCTTGTCCTCTTTTCTGAATATGATGCCAGCCTGCTGCTCACCGTCACGCAAGGTGATGTCGTGGATTTTCACCTGCTTGGGAGGGTGAAAATCCTTAGTCACCTCCCCCGCGAAATTCCACGGACTGACGAACCAATTGTCCGATTTCCAAGGTTCTCTTTTAGTTGTCATTTACTTGCACAGCTCCTTTTAGGATTGTTTAGTTTTGATAAGTTCATTCTTAGCCTCAAATTCAAGATCTCTGGATTGTATAGTGCTCTAATTGCTCTGCTAACTCGCACGGCCCCTTTTCTTTGGTATGGAGTAAAGCTTCGATGATGATGTCCGAATCACTTCTTAGATCCCGAGAGCCCAAAATTTCAGCTAACAATCCCCAATTCATTTGCACAGAACTGCATTGTTAAGCTTTAGCTCTTTGAGAAACATGGACTCACCGCGTATCTCTTCTGAGCGATTCAACTTACTTATCCGCACGCCAGCCTTAGCAATTGCAAGCATAGTATATAAACTCGGATAATTCGCCAAGCTGTTTTGACGCGTATCCTCAGTGTAATCCATTCCCGTCAAGGTAATTTTGTCAGAAAATATGTCATTCCGCCACTGACTAACAAGGTCTGCCCGGTTACGTACCCCGAGGCGTCGGAAGCCAGGAATGCCGCCACTTTGCCTATATCGTCTGGGTTACCATAGCGGCTGAGGGGGATGATGCGGTCTTGTGCAGCGCGCACCTCCTCGCGCCCACGATAGAGGTCATCGGTTATCGGGGTCTTGACATGTCCTGGTGCAATGCAGTTTACCCTGATATCCTGCTTACCGTACACCGCCCCGAGGGTAGCTGTCAGGTTGATCACCCCTGCCTTAGCTGCACCATAAGCCACCGAGGTCTCATAGGGAACCATGGCCGCGAGTGAGGCAATGTTTACGATAGCGCCTTTGCTCTTACGCTCTATCCAATGTTTTATACATGCTTTGCAGCATAGGAATTGTGAAGTGAGATTCAGGCTGATGACATCATCCCAATGGTTGAGTGCCATCTCGACGATAGGTATCATCCGTGGTTTGCCAATAACTCCGCCGACGTTGTTGACCAATATATCCAATTTGCCAAAGGCGTCTAGTGTGGCCTTTAGCATGGCATTTACACTTTCTTCCTTGGTTACATCGGTCTGTACCGGTATAGCTCTCCTTCCGAGCCCGGTGACGATATCCACGGTTTCCTTTGCTGCCTCGGGATTTATCTCGGCAACCACTATATTTGCGCCTGCCCCGGCAAAGACTTCTGAGATCCCTCGCCCTACGCCACGCCCTGCACCAGTCACAATCGCAACCTTATCTTGTAAATTGATTAGCTGATTAGCTTCTGACATAGCTCGCTATCCTTTCTTATCTATACACAATGCCTTCATATAGCTCAAGGGTAGACCTGCTGAGTAAGCTTAGACGTGAACTAAAACGTAGGGCCACTAACCCAGATATCAGCGAAATTGACATAATCCAAGACTTCAGCCTTGGTTCTCTTCCCTGAAGCCACTGCCAGTGTCTCTTCAAATATAGCCTGGCCTGACTCCTTGTGGCTAGCCTCACCAACAATATCTATGTACAAGTCCATATGTTCTAAAAGCCGCTGGTAAGTTTTTGGGTTTGCTGTCACTTTTATCACGGGAACGAAGGGAAAACCCTGGGGAGCACCTATTCCAGTGGAGAATAGAATAATCTGTGCCCCAGCGGCAGCTAAAGCTGTGACAGCTTTGGGTTCCTGCCCTGGTCCATCCACGATAAACAAACCGCTTCCCTCAGGCCTTTCTCCATATTCACATACTCCCTTTATGGGCGTACTACCACCTTTGACTATGGCACCCAAGGATTTCTCCTCGATGCTGGTTAAGCCTGCAGCGATATTGCCCCGCGTTGGATTAGCACCCCTCATATCTACACCAGTACTCAGAGCTCTCTTCTCCATGCGGTCCACAATTTCTATTATCTTACGCCCTATCTCGGGTGATGCTGCTCTTCGTGCTAAGATATGCTCAGCACCCATCATCTCAGTCGTTTCTCCAAAGATACAACTGCCACCCTTTCCAACTAATATATCGCAAGCAGCGCCAATACTTGGGTTGGAAGCCAGGCCTGATGTTGTATCGGAGGCACCACACTTAACACCAATCATCAATTTAGAATCATCGACCTCTTCCTTGCGCACACGAGAGGCATCGGTAACCATCTGACGAGCCAACCGTGAGCCTTCAGCCATAGCAACACTAGCTCCTCCGATTTCCTGAATTACAACCTTGGCTACGGGTTTCCCTGAAGCAGCGATGCCTTCTACTATATGGTCGACGGGTCCCTCGCAACCAACACTTACTAGCACCACACCAGCCAGGTTGGGATTTCGGCCAAGGGAAATCAAAGTGCGATGCACTGTTTCCATATCGGGTTCGCTTTGGCCACAACCTTGATGGTGGAAGAAGGGAACGCATCCAGGCACTCCATTAGCAATCCGTTGAACCATATCACAAGCACACACTACTGTAGGGAAGATGCCCACGTAGTTTCTAGTGCCTACAGAACCATCTGGTCGAGGATAGCCCCAAAAACTCACTTTACCTCCTGGGCTAGGTCGCCACGAGCTCGAGCACTGGCTACGTTATGCACATGAACATGCTGCCCAGGCTGGATATCTGAGGTAGCCATGCCTATGACTTCACCATATTTCATTACAGGTGAATCGGATTTTATATGGCTGAGGCTGAACTTGTGCCCAAAGGGTATGGCATTTACCAACTTTACGGAAATGGTGTTTTTGTCCATTTCCATCTCTACGACGTTCCCTGCCTCTAAATCACTTATCGCAGTAGCCACATTATCTTTGGGATTTAGTATGATTGCTTTTCTTTCCATTGTTTTTTCCTCCTTAGATTTATAATTCAGGGGTTACTATAGCGACTATAGATGTGATTTGTCAACATATCTTGCTTCTTACGCCATGCTTAAATTCCCTTGGCAAGCTCATAATCACTCTCACTTGGAATTAGATAGTCTCTAAAAGCTGGCCATTTTGCACTCTTCAGACAGCTAGATACCTCCTAATTACCTCCTCGTTTTGCCAAATATTCTCACCTCATCCTGGTAGCGGATGATATCTTCCTGTCTTGTGGCTCAATGAAGTTATGTGTACCAAGGCTAAAAGGGTATCGTTTCGTGGGCAGAGTCAAAGCAGGAATGTTTACCTCGGAATTATTCGTTGTCACTGGCGATGCCAAGAGTGTAAACATACCTTCAGCGGAGTAGAGGAAAGCATGGCCATACTCCAGGATTTGCACATGGGTGGAGTGGCAAGCATAGTTGTAGATTTGAAAAAGGGCCAGAGGTTTATTGCAGGAAATACCCCTGAGATTTATGTTGTCTCCCAACTATCTCTACATAATTTAACAAGGAGCCATGCCAGCGTTGTTGTTCCTGGGGGTCATCCTTGCAGTGAAACTCCAATGGTGAAGGGATATGGGAGGCTTAGGATATATATCAAACCGACCTATATCAGCTTAGCCGAAATGCTGATGGCACTCTCTTTTGGTATTTGGGCATGAGCTTCTAAACCAGCGTAGGCATGGACTTTGTTAAGTGATTGCAGTGATGCCTTATATGAACTTGATTTACCTATCTTTGGTTTGAAACTTCAGATTCGCATCTATTTCGCCATAAAGGTCATTAAACAGTCTCTCTGGATAATTTGCTCTCAGGAGTGTTTAACGGTTAGCCTTTCTATAGCCTAAGGCATCGGTGCTGATAATCATCTTGTGGATATTAGATGACCCGTCTATAATCTGGTGCATCTTAGCATCGCGTAGAAGCCTTCCCACTGGATGGCTACCAGCACAGCCAGAGGTACCCATAATCCTAAAAGCGCCGTCAGCTATTTTGGAGGCTGCTTCAGAGGCAAAATACTTAGCCATGGAGGTCTCCAGGGTATTGTTTAAGATTCCTTTCTCTTTCTGGCCAGCACAGCGATAGGTGAGCAGCCTTGCCGCATCAGTCTCCACCACCATTCTGGCAATCACTTCCTGAACCATCTGGAACTGGCCAATTTCCTGCCCGAATTGCACTCGTTGGGTGGCATGTTTAACGCTCTCATCGAGAAGGGCCTGACAATTGCCCACAGCACGTGCAGCTGCTGTTAGGCGAAGATTATCAAAACATCTCATCATAATCTTGAAGCCTTGTTCTGGCTCAGCGAGCAGGTTATTAGCTGGGACCTTGACATTATCGAAATATATCTCTGCGGTAGGAGCTGCACGCCATCCAAGCTTTTCTTGATCTGGGGAGAAAGATACACCTGAAGCATTCATGTCGACGATAAAGGCAGAGATACCGTGATGCCTAAGGTCAGGCTCAGTATAGGCAAAGATAATCCCTGTATCGGCGACCTGAGCAAGGCTGATCCATGTTTTGGTTCCATTTAAAATATAGTAATCGCCGTCTTTCACAGCAGTTGTACTCATTGCAGCGACATCATTTCCAGCATCAGGCTCGGTGACTGCAAAGCACCCCAGCCACTCGGCACTGACCAGCTTGGGTATATAGTTTCTTTTCTGCTCCTCGGTCCCGAATTCAAGAAGGGCTCTTGAGGTACCCATAGTTTGCGTATTGAAGAGGACTCCAAGGGAGCAGCTCGCACGGGCAATCTCCTCACAGACGATAGCATGCGCTACGAACCCCATATTATTCCCACCGTACTCCTCAGGTATGGGGCAACCAAAAAAGCCTAATTCCCCCATCCTGGTAACAGTCTCTCGTTGGAACCTGCGAGACCTTTCATCAATAGGAGCAATAGGCATAATCTCCTTTTCAGCGAATTCTCTTACCGCTCTCTGTAATACCTTGTGCTCCTCGGAAAGTTCAAAATCCATTATGTATTCTCTTCCCTAAACATATTTAGATGTTTTATTCCTTCTGTCTGCACATGGGTAGCTCCTTCAGTGATAAAACGAACTGTCTTCTCAGCATCAACTATTTTCGTTCCACCGATAACATCCACGCCATAGTCAAACAAGACTGGTGATAAGGGGCTGGTAGGTCCTACCATAACTATAAACTTGCCTTTGCTCAGGTCCAGTAATTTCCCTATGGTATGATTCGTAAAGGCAGTCCCTGTGAGGCCAACTACATCGGCCTTAGGTAATATCTCTTCTGACGCTTCAGCCGGCAACTCTCCCTCTCGGGGTCTCTGCTCTATGACCCAAAGAGTGCGAGCTATCTTTTTGAGCTTTGATATCCACGGAAAATGACCTACTATGGCGATATTCTTGTCCCTTCCCTTTTCGGCCAGGGCATCAAAGGCATTTTTCTCAGTGCATCTAGCTTCATCAATATCTATCAGCGAATTGATAGCTGCCATGCCGATGGATGCCTCTAGAAGGTGGTCTGATTTAGCATATTCTACTAGTTCTAAAGCTGACTTGTTCCTTAGCTTTCCTGGCTCTCTTACTATTTTATGATATGGATGCCCTTCGTGAAGGGTAGAGGCCAAACCGCAGTGCCTGCTCACCACTGCTGTCCAGAAGACGCAAACATATACCCCCTGCACTGCACTGTCTACTCTTAGCGTGGAGATTAGGTCATCCAAAATCTTCATTCTAACCTTACTCTGAACCTGGAACTACATATTGTGCTGGCTGAGCACATAGTTAACACTGGGCTGCAGATTTTAGCAAGTTCTTTTCCAAGATACTCTACGGGAACGAGATAGTCAAGAGGCCGGTGTGGACTATTCTTAGCTACGCTATTAAAACATCAACCACTGTAATGGAAATCAAGCCAGTTCTGCTTTTAACCCTAAAGGTATATAAATATAAAGATGAAGAGGATTTCGATGAAGCTCTGGCTAGGCTATTTCATCTCGTACCTGCTAATTGCTTCAGGGTCAAGCTCCAGCCCCAATCCGGGCTTGTCCGCAATCTCCAGGTAACCATCCTTAACCTGAGGCGGTTCCTGGTATATGACATCCCACCAGGGCATATACTCGACAATAAGACCATTTGGAATAGCGGCAATTAGATGTGCTGAGAAATCGTGGAATAGGTGGCTGGCTACTGGTATGTTCCAAGCCTGGGCCATAGTTGCTATTTTCATCCACTCAGTTATTCCCCCAGCACGTTGCAAATCTACGATAAGAATGTCGGCCGACTTCTTCTCCAGGAGGGAGCGGAAGTCATATTTTGTACAGAAGGTCTCCCCATTAGAAACTGGCATATCTAGAGCCTTGGCTACTTGGGCTAACTCATCTGCATCATCACTGGCTAGAGGGTCTTCTAACCAGTAGGCATGGTATCGCTCAATCTCTCGCCCTATCTGGATTGTTTGTGACACCGTCCATGCCCAATTAGCGTCTATCATTATGCCAATGTTTTCACCAACGACTTCACGAACTGCCTTTAATCTTTCCAGCTCAACCTTAAATGGCTTATCTCCCATATTCATTTTCATGACATGGAAACCTTGCTTCACTAAAGACACAGCATCCCTTTGCAACTCATCCAGGCTCCAGTTACGAAAGAGCATATGGCTGGCGTAGGCTGGCACCTCACGCTGGTAGCCTCCAAGCAAATGGGCCAGGGGCAGTCCCAGGGCTTTGGCGCGCAGACACCAGAGAGCAGTATCAATGGCAGAAAGGGCATAGATACCATAGCCGTGATGTCCCATGTGCCTGGTAGCGTTATAAAGTCTCTCCCAGGCTTCAGCCCAACGAAAAACATCCTGCCCGATTATTACCTCCTCCAGATCATCAATGCTCGCCTTTAGAGAATTTATCTGCCGGTCATTCCAGGCAAAGGCCAGGCCAAAAGCCTCAAGGCCATCGTCAGTGGTCAACTGTACTATGACCGGATTGATTTTCTCCCTGGGTTGTTGTCTTCCTCCAATGAAAGGTCGCGCCAATGGTACTGACAAGGCGCGGGTGTCCATCCTGGTTACCTTCATTTCTATCTCCTTTCCCTGGCAGAGCCAGCTTCTGAAATAAGTGGTGTTGTCTTTGTTATCCTTTGGCTACACCCAATGTCAATCCGCGGATACCTGAAACAGTCAGAATAATTATCGAGTTAAATGCTACTGAAACCATTACCAATTAGCGACCCATCAGGTTGGTCCTACCCCCATTGCAAGCAATCGTCTCCGCATTTATGAAAGACGCGTCATCCGAAGACAAGAACAGAGCCAGATGTGCGATATCCTCAGGAAGACCGAGCCGCCCAAGGATGGCAGCCGATTTACTAACTTCAATCCACTGCTCTACTTGTTCCGGTGTCCTACTGGCGTGAACCATGTCGGTTAGAATTCTCCCAGGCGCAATCGCATTGACATTTATTCCATATGCCCCAAATTCTCTAGCACAGGCCTTGGTTAATCCAACGACACCAAATTTTGAAGCAGTGTAAGCGGTCATCCCCGGCTCAATAGCACCTAGTGCGGCTGTGGATGAAATATTGATGATTTTCCCGTATTTCCGTTCCATCATGTGCCTGGCTACAGCCTGCGTGCACAAGAAGAGCCCTTTAAGGTTTGTATCTAATAGCAGGTCCCAGACCTCCTCTGTTAAATCCATGATAGGGATAAGGCGGTCTACCCCAGCATTATTCACCAGGATGTCAATCTTACCAAATTCATCTATTACCTTTTTCACCATGTTATCTACTTGCTCTTTGACACATACATCGGTAGCTATGGCCAGTGAACGCCTCCCTAAAGCCATAATCTCGTCACGCACTTTCTCAAGGTTGCCTATACTACGACTACAGACCACGACATCAGCCCCAGCGTTGGCAAGTTCTAAAGCGATAGCTTTCCCCAGTCCCGTACCCCCACCGGTGACGATGGATATCTTACCTTCCAGTTTCATTTATTTCTCCTTTGACGAATCATCTTATTATCCCTTTACCGCTCCAGAAGCCAGAACGCCACACATTACGGGTACTGCCTGCCTGTAGCCTTATCGAGATAAGGGATTGCTGATTCTGGATAGTCTAACATGGGGTGGTAATATGTCAATAGGCTGTGCTGGCTGACTTTCCTATCCTGATAACTCTTAACAGCAGGTTAATATCATTGTCAATCATTCCGCTAGTGTTACCCATGTACCTCAGCCTCCGCGGTGCTCCACAACGCCAGAGACACCCATTCCTCCACCTCCACAAATGGTTAAAATGCCATTCCTTGCATTGCGTCTTTTCATTTCGTAAAGCAGGGAGGTAAGAATCCTTGCTCCAGTAGCACCTAAGGGATGACCAATAGCAACACAGGAGCCATTAACGTTTATCCTATCATAATCCTTTTCGCTAAGCCCTAGCTCCCTGATATTTGCCAATACCTGGGCAGCAAAAGCCTCGTGGATTTCAATGAGGTCCATCTGGTCCCAGGTAAGCCCTGCTTTTTCAAGTGCTTTTCCAGCCGCCACTGTTGCTGATTCCCACACACGAGTAGGGTTAGCCCCGCTCATAGCAAAAGACCTGAGATAACCCATTGGCTCTACACCCAACTCCTTCGCCTTTTCCTCCGATGCTATCACACAGGCTGCTGCGCCATCGCTCTCACCAGATGAGTTACCCGCAGTGCAGACCCCACCTAAAACAGGTCTCAGTCTGGAAAGCGCTTCTAAACTGGTATCATGGCGAGGACGCTCGTCTTTATCAAAGGATATTGGCTCGCCTCTGCGTTGTGGAACAGAGACAGGAACAATCTCCTCCTTAAACTTTCCTGAGTCGATAGCTGCACAAGCTCTTTGGTTGCTCTGCAGCGCCCATTTATCGATAGCTTCCCTTGGGATGTCATACTCCTTGGCTGCTGTTTCAGCCCATGTCATCATCGTTGGTAAGACGCCAAACCTCTCTTCAGGCTGAGACATAACTCTAGCGCGCAGCACCCTATCATATAGTGGTATTCCCCATGTTGAGAGGGAGCCATGACCTCTGGGCATGTCGCCTTTTCCACCCAATCCCCACTTCAGGTCTCCGGTAGTATAAAGCTCAGCGGTGCTCATGCTCTCCACACCACCAGCAACTACGATATCTGCGTTTCCACTCTGGACCAGTGTAGCCCCCAGGCAAATCGCATCAAAGCCGCTAGGGCATCGCCGATCAATTGTAAGGCCAGGAATTCCCACTGGCCAACCGGCCTTAAGCAAGGCCATGCGAGCAATATTCACATACTCGCCACTTTGATAATTCTGCCCCATAATTACCATATCAACTGAGGCTGGCTCTACTCTGGCTCTTTTTACAGCCTCATTAAGAACTAAAACAGCCAGATCGTACGCTGGCATATCTCGTAGAGCACCTCCATAATTGCCCACTGGCGTTCGCGTAGCACTAATTACAACAACTTCTTTCATTACACTCACCTTCTAAAAATTTCTGACCCGACTGTTCATCATCTTACTTAAAATTGAGGTCATTGGTATTCATAGAAACCTCTCTTAGTCTTTCTTCCATAATGCCCGGCTTGAACCTTTTTTATAAGGCATTGTGGAGGTCTGAACTTATCATCTCTAAGCTGCTCATAAATAGCAAGGGTGCCCTTAAGCCCAGTATCTAACCCTACAAGGTCTCTTAGCTCCAAAGGTCCCATGCGAAAACCACCGCCAACCTTGATAGCAGTGTCAATATCTTTTGCCGTGGCAATTCCTTCCTCAAGAAGCCTCATCCCTTCGTTATACCAGGGCTGAAGGATTCTATTTACCACAAAGCCGGGTGAATCCCTGCACACCACAGGGGTCTTTCCTACCCTCTTAGAGAGGTCGACAATAGCGCCTACCGTTTCTTCGGAAGTGCTTGGCGTTCTTACTACCTCTATCAATCTCATAATTTGGGGTGGGTTAAACCAATGCATACCGATAAAACGGTCAGGCCTTTTCGTAGACGCCGCTAACTCAGTTATGCTCAAATAGGAGGTGTTAGAAGCAAAAATCACATTAGCCGGGCATATTTCATCCAGCTCTCTGAAGAAGCGTTTCTTCTCTTCCAAATCCTCCACAATAGCTTCGATAATAAGGTCAACCCCTTCTACTGCCTCCGTTAAGTCCGTGACACCTTTGATTCCTGCTAAGGTCTCCTTCTTCTGTTCCTCAGTAAGCTTGCCCCTTTTGATTCCCTGGTCCATGAACTGTTCAACGTTTCTAATCCCCATTTGAACGAATTCTTCCTTTATGTCCCTCAAGGTTATGCTAATTCCGGCCTGGGCAGCTACCTGAGCGATACCGTGGCCCATAACTCCAGCACCCATCACGCCTATACTATTGACCTCCATTTTCTCACCTCCTATCCTCATTTACCGGTGAATTTAGCCGGCCTCTTCTCTAAGAAAGCATTAAGCCCTTCAAGATGGTCTTCAGAGGAGAAAGCAAGACATTGGGCTCCTACTTCATAGCCAAGTCCAACGTCCAATGGTGCCTGCATTCCTTTATTTATCGCCTTCTTTGCCAGCTTAATAGTTATCGGGCTTTTGCTTGTTATCTTGTCTGCCAGTTCCTTGGTTGCTTCATCGAGCTTATCCAATGGTACTACTTTATTTACCAATCCGATCCTTTCCGCCTCTTTAGCATCTATGAGGTCCCCGGTATAGATAAGCTCCTTTGCCTTACCAACTCCTACCAGACGAGGTAATCTCTGAGTTCCTCCTCCACCAGGAAGAATGCCAAGGTTCAATTCTGGCTGACCTAACTTTGCATTTTCTGAGGCTATTCGTAAATCACAACACATGGCCAATTCTAGTCCAGCCCCCAGGCAGAAGCCATTGATTTTAGCAATCAAGGGGATGTCTAAGTTCTCAAAATCGGTGTACAGCTGCTGGCCTATGGTAGCCATGAATTCTTGCATTTGAAGAGGGCTTAACTCCTTAAGCTCATTAATATCTGAACCCGAGATAAAAGCTTTTTCCCCTGCACCGGTGAGAATAAGCACCTTGATGTTTTTATCTAACCTCACATCCTCTAAAATCTGGATAAGTTCCTCTCTGCTTTCTTTGTTCAAGGCATTCCTTTTATCAGGCCTATTTATAGTGATAGTGGCTATGTTTTCTTCCTTTTCATAGATAGTGCACTTCAATTCCATGACACCCTCCTATTCATACTGATAAAACCCTTTCTTTGTCTTCTTACCCAACATCTTAGCTGCAACCATTTTCTTAAGGAGCGGGCAAGGGCGATACTGAGGCCCCAATTCTCTATAAAGCAGCTCCAAGGTATTGAGAACATTGTCTAAACCTAAATAGTCAGCATACTCTAAAGGGCCCTTAGGGAAATTTGCTCCTAGTTTTAACATTTTATCTATATCGTCACAGCTGGCGATGCCGTATGACAGCACAAAGGTAGCCTCATTAATCATTGATGCTAAAACTCGATTTAAAATAAGCCCCGGAGAGTCTTCGACGGTAACCGCCGTCTTACCAATATTTTCCGCAAAGCGTTTACAATCTTCATAGGTTGCATCTGAGGTCTCAATACCCCTGGTTATCTGAACTAACTTCGCTTCCGGGTCATAAGGCCAAAAATTAAAGCCGATAACTTTATCCGGCCTTTCCGTCGCCACTCCTATTTCAGTGATGCTCAAATAAGCGGTAGTTGAAGCTAACACAACATCTTCAGGCGAAATTCTATCAAGTTCTCGGAAAATTTCCTTCTTCTGAGCTAAGTTCTCGGGCAGAGCTTCAATAACCAGTTGAACATCTTTAAGCTCCTTGTCCAGGTTGCCGGTAACGTCTCTTACAATGCTTTCTATGCCGGCTCTGGAAACTACCTTGCTGAGCCCTTCACTAAAATCTCTCGTCCCTACTATGCAAATTTTATCAATTGTCATCAAGCCCTCCTTTAGCAAGACTTTTTCTTGCTCTTGTCCACTGCTCAGGTAGAAAAGGCCTGTGCCAGTAAAGCTTCTTCCGGCGACTCAGACCAACTCCGGCATTTCAAAACCTATCGGCCAAAATATTTAGGGCATCCCTGTGAAAGAGCAACTCAGTATTATTGCTTGAAACTGAGAACCATTTTCCCGCCCCTCAATAATACCCTCAACCAGGAGAAAATCAGGAATGCTCATTAGCAAACACAAACCTGATCCGCAGGCAAATATTTATATCATGCATTATCCTCTCAGGAAAATACTGTGGCAAGGCTCAAAAAGCATCTTTCTGAGGACAGTAGCTACCATCCACATAACCCGCTGGGCTATATGATACCAGTGGAGCTTGCTACAGGCTAATCTTCTGTTCGTTCTTAATCTTAACTTCCCTCGCATTTCCTCAAGCGTCAGGAGCTGCTCTTTTGGCAATGGTTTTACGATTGCCCTTTTGTTACACATTTCTCCCAGGCCCGGATTCTGGCTATATGAATAAGTGCAACCAATTTGATACAGGTTAGCAGAACAGTGGGTTTGACAAGTGGAAGGAAGAAAAAATTGAGGCGAGAGGACTTAAACCTACCAGATCAGCATCTAAGAAATATATCCATCCCTGATAAGGAGTTCAGCTACAAGGACTGCGCCTTTAGCCGCTCCCATCTTGGTGTTGTGGGACACCAGGAGATATTTGATGCCATTTTCTAGAACAGCATCCTTCCTGATTCTACCGACCACGGTGGCCATGCCATTATCAGCATCACGGTCAAGTCGAGGTTGGGGCCTGAACGGGTCTTCGTGCACGATTATCATGTGCTTGGGGGCTGAAGGCAAGTTGGTTTCTTCGGATGAACCGGCAAATTCCCTCATTGCTCTTGCGATATCCTCTACGTCGCAGGTTTTCTGGGTAGAGGCGAAGACTGATTCTGTGTGTCCCTCTCGTACATTAACACGGGTGCAGGTGCAGCTCAGGTCGAATTTCGCTGGACTTATTGAACTACCTTCAAAACTGCCCAGGATTTTCTGTGTTTCCCGCTGCACTTTTTCTTCTTCTCCTGGAATAAAAGGAATGACATTGTCTAGAATATCGAGGCCGAGCACTCCAGGGCTTCGGCCTGCGCCAGACATAGCTTGCATCGAGGTCATTACGACAGCATTCAGGCCGAAGGTCTCGTATATTGGTTTTAGTGTTATTACCAGACCAGCGGTGGTGCAGTTGGGAATAGGTGTAATGAAACCTTTCCACCCCCGTGATTTTCTCTGAACTTGGAGCACTCTGGAATGTTCAGAGTTGATGCCCGGGATTAGAATGGGTACATCGTCATCATAACGGAAAGCTGAGGCCGTGCTTATAACAGGTCTGTCAACGGCAAATTTCGGCTCGAGGATTTTCGCCGGGGCAGACTCTATAGCGGAAAAAACGATGTCTACGGTAGAGACATTCATTTCGGTGGCATTCTGGACTGGCATTTCCATAACTTCTTCCACTGGAGGCTCCTCGCAAAACCAGCGCATGGCTCCTGATGAAGCATCGGTTATTGCCTGTTTATATCTGCGTCCTGCTGACCTCTCGGAGGCAGCAAGTGCGGTAACTTCAATCCAGGGATGGTCTTTCAGGGCAACGAGAAATTGCTGACCAACGATGCCTGTTGCTCCTACGATTGCAGCTCTTATCATAGTTTCTCTCCAGTCTACTTCTTAATATCAAGGATAGCCGGGGGCTACAAATTTTAACATCTGTGGATAAAAATAGCACGGAGAGTGTTTTGTGCCAGAAGACCATTATCAGGAAAGGTATTCTATCCCGCACATTGGGCTTGAGAAACGGAGAGCCCTCTCTCTTTAGCCCAGATGGTGGCCAAAGATGTCCTGGATAAAGGTACGTATCTCTCAAACATAAACTATGAACCTGTAACGGCCAGGAAGAGATTACCTGGATACTAATGGTTTTTTCTGGAAGGCAAAATCAGGCTGCGTTTTTGGGCTTATAGCCGAGAGCTAAGCCTGGCTAACGAACCTCGCTTTACAGTTCTAGTAACGCTGTGGCTCAGGAGATACGGGACAGATATTGAGGGGAAAGGTTCCAACTAACTTGAACAACCAGCACAGGACGTTGCCTTATTCTGCTTGGCTTGCTAGTATGGCAACCTGAGTCATGACTTCCATCATTCTCGCCGGTGGCAAGAGCTTAAGGTTTGGCCAGGGCAAGGCTCTCGAGACTATCGCTGGTAAGAGCCTTATCAGGTGGGTAATTGACCGCCTTACGCCTCTCAGCAGGGAAATTATCGTAGTAACCTCTCAAACAGATTGTTTCCCCTGGCTCGCAGCTAACACACCTCTCTCCCCAAAGATAATAGCCGATATTTATCCAGGGAAAGGCCCACTTGGTGGCATCTACACAGGGCTGACGGCATTGACCAGTTCACATGCTGTTGTCGCTGGCTGCGATATGCCATTTCTAAACGCTGCTTTGCTTGACTACATGATTCAAATCTCCCCAGTAGCTGACATTGTCGTTCCCCGGATAGGAACCCAGGTAGAGCCTCTTTGTGCAGTATATTCCAAGAATTGCTTAGCTCCTATCCACAATTTGTTAGAGCGTAATGAACTGAAGCTTAGCACGCTCTTTAACATAACCAGGGTGAAGTACGTTGAAGAGGATGAGGTCAACAGGCTTGACCCAGAGCATTTAAGCTTTTTTAATATAAATACCCAGGCTGACCTGGATGAGGCAAGGAAGCTAGCCGTCGCGGGATGGATGGAATAGTCTAGGGACATCCATAATCGTCAGACCTGATTAATAGACAAGCAAAAGGAGAATATAGACAAGGGTCATTGAGGAAACGATAAAGTTTGGTCCACCCAGTTGGGGGTAGCACGAAAATGGTTCAGATTATTCCCCATTTCGGAGGGATAAACGAAATAAGTTCGGGTAGCCACCGCTAAACGGAATCGTGGACAAAAGGGCATTATGAGCTGCTTTGAAAATATAGAAGGCGTTAGAGAAACTCAAAAACTTCGGACAGGCTATGCAATATTTGCCGAAACTCTGTCAAGAATAAAGATTGACGAGAAAAAGCTATCAGTAGCATTAGATGCGCTTCGCAAAAGTCCTGAAGGTGCTTGCAGTCTTGCATACGCTGTGCGTGGGAATTATATCGATGAGGCAAGGAAGATAGGGGAGTGGTATGACCGAAAACAGGGGGACCAGCAAAGAAATTATGGAAGAAAGTCGAGTGTAACATGCCTCCAAATGCTAAGCCTATGAATATCAACAATCGAATGCCCATCAAAATAGGGAAATGGTACTCTCTTAGACTTTTATGAACGGAGTGGGAGCCAAAGGCGGCAATGAGAAAGCTATACCTGATGCAAGTACGGCACCTCCCTGAAATCCACCCCGGGAGTCAGGCGTCCGTGCATGATGATATATAAAGCAAAGATAAGGACAGGCAGAATTAAAGAGCTGGACGTAGTGCGGGCAATACAGACAATTTTGGACATCGTTGCTTATTGTTTATTCCCACCTTTCCATTTTTCTTAAGTCCTTTTGACTCCCATTTCTTTTGAGACAGCCGGTACCACAGCCAGGTAGCTAACTCTTTATTCAGCTTGCCTATCCAAGCCTCTATTTTCCCGAGGTCACCACTAGCTAAGGCAGCTCTCTCTTCCGCAGTTAAAGAGTGATATTCTCTGATAGCCTCGTGAGGATTCTGAGCTAACAGTGCCACGGATTCTGGCTCATTTGCGGCTCTTTTTAGGACGGCGAGCAGCCTCTCCCACCGCGATACTTCTTCACTTGCCCTTCGTTTGATTACGCCAATGACTCTAGTCATTTTTGCTTCCGTTTCTTCTTTTATTCCTTATCGAGTCTAGCAATTGTTTAACCGCCTGCCATCGTTCATAGGTTGTGAATTGCAGGCACCTTGGTCATGTCCGAGAAGGCTAATTGCCTAGCACTAAAGGGCAGGCACGCTTTATAATTGCTTCAGCAATACTGGAAATTAAGCGCCGGAGAAAAATTAATGGTCTTGATTGCCGACGATCATCTCTTGTTGCGTAAAGCTCTGCATCCAGCACTAGTTGGCGAGAAGGATATGGAGGTCATAGCTTAAGCCAGTGATGGTGAGGATAGGGGGGTGTCAAAAGGCAACCCTCGTTCACTCCACCCCTTATCTGGCGAGGGATGTAAGGAAGCTATGCTATGAGTGCCTCCAATTGCGCCATGATTTGCTCATTACTGAAGTGATTCATGGTAATGGCGCCAGAAGGGCAAGCTGCTCCGCAAACTCCACAACCTTTACATTGAGCTACGGTGGACTGGGCCACCCTCTTCCCATCTTTGGACACGAGTTCCATGGCTCCAAATGGGCAAAGGGAAACGCATGTACCACATCCTGAGCAAATATCCTCGTTAACTGAGGAAGTTATGGCTTCAGGCTTTACATAGCCTATTCTCATGGGGCCTGCTGCCTTTGAAGCAGCAGCATAAGCTTGAGACACTCCCTCAGCCACATCTGTAGGCCACTTTGCCGAACCACAGATGTAAATACCATCCATGGCAAATTCCACAGGTCGAAGTTTTAGGTGTGCTTCCAATAGAAAACCAAACTCATCTAAGGAGACTTTAAGAAGCCTGGATATCTCCTGGTTATCCTCACGGGGAATTAGGGGAGTGGTAAGAACAAGCATGTCGCAGGGAAGTTCTAGCTCTCTTTTACGTAGTTCGTGGTACACCTTTATGTTATCAGCTTTCCCATTCCCAGTGACCTCAGGAGGTTTTTCTAAGCTGTATCTAATGAATCTAACCCCTTGCTCCATGGACTTTCGATAGTAGTCCTCGAAATCTACGCCATAAGTCATAAGGTCTCGGTACAATATCCAAATTTTCGCCTCGGGGTTTAATTCTCTAATAAGGGAAGCATTTTTAATCGCACTCATGCAGCAAATCCTGCTGCAATAAGTTCTCTCGGGAACTCGAGCCCCAACACAATTAATCATCACAATGTTTTGCCCATCAAGATTTCCATTCTTCAATCGTTTCTCTAACTCTAGCTGGGTGATGACGTTTGGAAATTTGCCATAACCATACTGACCTATTGGCTTTAGTACCTCAGCGCCAATGGCAACGATAATGGTGCCAACATTAATCTTACTCTCTGCCCCGTTCTGGTTTAAAGTGACATCGAAATTGCCTATGAAGCCACCCACATTCTTTACCTTGGTAGAGAGATGAAGTTTAATCCTTGGATGACTTTTTATTTTTTGAACAAGCGGACCTAAAAGCTTACTTGCTTCTTCATTTGCAGTGAAGAGCTTATAGACATCCCGAAGGGTGCCACCAAGCTCCCCTTCTTTTTCCACCAGGTGAACTTGGAAACCTTGGTTGGCCAAGTTTAAGGCTGCTTGCATCCCTACAACTCCGCCACCCATCACTAGTGCAGAAGGATTTACCTCGATCTCAAGCTCCTCCAGCGGCTCTAGTAACCTTGCTTTCGCCACCCCCATCCTAATTAGGTCTTTAGCTTTTTGAGTAGCCTTTTCCGGTTCACCCATATGCACCCAGGAGCACTGATCCCTTATGTTGACAAACTCAAAAAGGTATTTATTTAAGCCTGTTGCTTCGCAGGCCGACCGAAAGAGCGGCTCATGCGTTCTAGGCGTACAAGAAGCAACTATAACTCGGTTCAAGCCATGCTCTTGAATTCCCTTCTTAATCGCTGATATCCCTTCTTCAGAGCAGGTATATAGATTATGCTCAACATGCACTACATCTGGCAGCCCTTCAACATATTCCACAACCTCTGGAACGTTCACATACGCCCCTATGTTTCTGCCACAATGACACACAAAGACACCGACACGAAGCTCGTCCATCTTAACTACCCCCTGTTATGGCTTCAGCTGCTCTGCCTGCTGCCCCTGAGGCTTGAGTTACAGAATCAGGGATATCCCGTGGACTGTGAACGTAGCCACAAGCAAATATGCCAGGCTGTGTGGTATCCAGCGGCTGCGACAATCTATCTGGTGTCTTTACAAAGCCACTTTCGTCTAACTCTATACCTAATATCTCTGCTAAGTCCTCGGTGATTTGAGGGATCATCGCTTGGGCAAGAACCACCAGCTCTGCTTCAAAGCTCTTTATTTCCCCGGTAGTAGTATCCTCATACCAGATGATGGGGTTCTCATCCTCGGGGTTAACTTCGATCCTGCCAGGGCGACCCCTGATATAAGCCACATTGTATTCCTTTTTAGCTCTGGCAATATACTCCTGGAACCTTTTGCCCACAGCCCTCATATCCATATAGAAGATGGTTGATTTAGTTCCCGGTTCATGCTCATATGCCATCATCGCCTCTTTGGTAGAATGCATACAGCACACACTGGAACAATAAGGTTTATACCTGAAATCGCGGGAGCCAACACATTGAATGAAGGCTATATTATGCGGAATTTTGCCATCTGACGGTCGGTGAAGCGCTCCAGAAGTCGGCCCGGATGCCGCGGTTAATCTCTCATACTCCATTGCGGTGACGACGTTCTTTATCTTCTCATAGCCATACTCGCTTATGACTGAAACATCGAAGAAGTCGAGCCCCGTGGCTACGATTATTGCTCCTACATCAATTTTGATATGTTCGTCCTGCATCCCATGAGCAACCGCGCCTGCCTCGCACCGTCTCTCACATTCATAACACTCAATACATCCCTCTATCTGTCCTGCCAGGCAGCGCGAAGCTTCTTCCAAACCCTCTTCTAGAGAATACCCAAGAGCTGCCTCACCGAAACCTTTAATCCTCTTATCAACACGCTCCTCTCTCATGTCTACTCGCTTCCTAGAAGGGAAACGCTTTCTCAGCTTCTTGATCTCCTCTTCAGAGAGTTGCTCTGGCTCTTTCTTCTCCTCGTCCATCTCAAGAGGCTCTCCATTCAAATATCGATTGATAGAGAGAGCTGCTTTTTTACCTGCAGCAATAGCATCTATCACGAAAGCAGGGCCAGTAACAACATCGCCTCCAGCAAATACTCCTTTGGCGTTAGTGGCCCCGGTCTTGGGGTCAATCTCTACCATCCCCTTCTTGGAAACCGAGACCCCGAGCTCCTTAACAAAATCTGTTTCCGGTGTCTGCCCAAGAGCAGCGATCACCGTATCCACAGGGATAACGAACTCAGAACCCTCAACAGGAATCGGCCTAGGCCTACCGCTAGCATCAGCCTTCCCGAGTTCCATCCTCACACACTCCATCTCGGCGAGCTTCTCGTTATGGGACAAGAAGCGACTTGGGGTAGTCAGGAACTCGATCTTTATCCCCTCATTCTCTGCTGCTGTGACTTCCTCTACTGATGCTGGCATCTCAGCACGAGAACGGCGATAGATAATGTCTACTTCCGTTGCTCCAAGGCGCTTTGCTGTCCGAGCACAATCGATAGCCGTGTTCCCTCCACCTATAACCGCCACATTCTTCCCCAAATTGGTTTTCTCTCCAAGATTTACAGATCTCAGGAACTTCACCCCCTCTAACACTCCAGGGAGATCCTCTCCCTCGACACCAAGCCTCATCCCACCATGCGCCCCAACACCGATGAAGAGCGCATCGTGGTCCTTCCTTATGTTTTCTAAGGTGATGTCTTTGCCCACGTGAACACCTGTTTTTATATCAACGCTGAGTTTCTGAATATAAGCCACTTCCTTCCTGAGTATATCCTTGGGAAGTCGATACTCGGGGATGCCAACACGAAGCATACCCCCTGCTTCAGGAAGGCTTTCAAAGACGGTGACATTGTGTCCCTTTAGGGCAAGATCGTTGGCAGCACTCAAGCCCGCAGGGCCCGCGCCTATAATCGCTACCTTCTTGCCTGTTCTTGTTATGGTCGGTACCTCAAGCTCTTCAATATTCACTTGATCGGCAGCAAACCTCTTAAGGTCACGGATGGCCATGGCCTCATCAACTTGGCCACGGTTACAGACATGCTCACATGGGGCATAGCAAACGCGACCAACAGAGCCAGGAAAAGGGTTTGTATCCCGGATCAGCTTATAAGCCTCCTTAAATTCTCCTTCTGTGATAAGCTTGATGTACCCGGGCACGTTGGCATGGACAGGGCAGGCATCCATACAAGCTACTTTGCAGGGACGCTCCTCTCTTTTGTCAATGGCACACTTCTTAGGGACAGCTTGAGGAAAGAGCATGAAGATGGCTTTCCTTTTTCCCAGACCTTGGTTGAACTCATCTGGCATGATTACAGGGCAACCCTCCACGCAAAGACCACAGCCGGTGCATTTAGCCCAATCAACAAGAGGCGATTTTTTCTTTATTTTGACTTTGAAATTCCCTACCTCTCCTGAGACCTCCTCGACCTCAGAATAGGTCAAAAGCTCTATATTAGGATGCTGGCTTGCATCTATCATTTTGGGAGCGAGAATACACATAGCACAATCATTGGTAGGGAAGGTTTTGTCCAGTTGTGCCATCCTCCCTCCGATGCTGGGCAATCTTTCCACCAAATATACCTTAAGACCCATATTAGCTAAGTCGAGGGAGGCTTGAATCCCAGCTATGCCAGCGCCAATTACTAAGACTGATTTACGTCCGTTTTCTTCACTCATTCTTGGCCTCCCATGGCATTTGCCACCAAATTCGCCAAATCCATAACTTCAATCTGCGGAGTTGGTCGCTTCTCCTCTCCTTTGTCTACCATGGCACATTTGAAATGGGTCTGACATTTAGGGCAACAGGTTATAAGCGTCTCTGCTCCAGTCAAGGTTGCCTCGGATAGCCTTTCCGTTCTTATCATATTGGAGTAAGAGTCGCAATTGGTAAAGGCGCTGGTGCCACAACAAATGGAATCCCTTCTGTTATGGGGCATCTCAACAAACTCTATGCCAGGAATAGACTCAAGCACCTTTCGAGGCGCATCATAAACCTCCAAATGTCTTCCTAACCTACATGGGTCTTGATAGGTCACCTTCTTTCTTACTTCATTAAGTTTCAACCCTCCTTTTTCTATCCTCTCGGCTAGAAATTCAGAGATATGTTGTAACTCACAATCCACTTCAAAGCCATGATTCGGGTAGTCCAGCTTGAATGTCCGATAGCCTTCAGGGCAGGAGAAGATTATTTTCTTTACCCCAGCCTCTTTTATTAATCTGGTATTGTGCTCAGCTAGTTTATTAAATGTCTCTATATCCCCAGTCCAAAGCACATCATGCCCACAGCATTTCTCATTCGAAAGCAATTTAGGCTCTATCCCCAGAAGGTTCAAGATTCTCAAGCTTGCCTCAGTAATATCAAGAGCTCTAAATTCAACATCCTCGAAGATGGGCTCAAAATATGGAGCACATCCAATCCATAGAAGAATATCGCTTTTATCCGAAATGCGATATTTTTCAGATAGCCACTCCAATCTCCTTTGCTTAATGTCAGGACTTGCCATGAGTCGTGCCAGAGATTGCAATTGTCCCGAGTGGGCATAAACTCCATGCTGCCCATTATTCTGGGCTATGGCTCTGGCTTTCTGGGTAAACACAGGAAAATCAACGCCAGAGGGGCATAATTGCTGGCAAGTATAGCAAGTCAAACAGGAGAAAAGTTTCTGGTTAAAGACCAACTCATCCTCAAATCCTAAAAGAGCGTCTTCAATTATTGCCCGGGGAGAGTAAGATGGATCGTGTCTGGCCACAGGACATACGCTGGTGCACTTGCCGCACTCTAAACAATTATAAGTCTTGGTTTCTTGAATAATATCGTCTAAATTCACGCTAAGTCCTCCATTTTAACTTTGAAAGGTGAGGGGCCTAGTTTCTTAAGCTGTTCAACAAATTCCTGAACTACTCTGGCAAATACCGTTCCCTCGGAAGTAGATATCATCTCACGCTTTAGCCTTTCGTCCTCCAAACCAAGCGTGTGAACCAGCCTCTTCAGCTTGGCAAACATGGCATCGCACTTTACTGGGCCATCTATGTAATGGCAGTCTGTATAGTGGCACCCAGAGACTATAATCCCATCAGCTCCCTCTTCAAAAGCTCTGAGGACATAATCAGGATTTATCATCCCACTGCACATCATTCTGACAATATAGACATTGGGAGGATATTGAACCCGGCTCGTCCCGGCTAAATCGGCTGCGGCATAAGTACACCAGTTGCAGGCAAAAGCGACGATCTTGGGCTCAAAATCAGCCATGGTGTACCTCCAATAAGCCATCAACCAAACTCCCTATTTCCTGCATACTGAAATGTCTGATTGACATTGCTCCTGTAGGGCAAACAACAGCACATGCCCCGCATCCTTTGCACAGGGCTTCATTTATGCTGGAAACCACAGTCCCATTTTTGCTAATTATTGCGGGAGCGTGGAAAGTACAAATCTCCTCGCAGCGTCCACATCCATGACAAAAGCTCTCATCCACATGAGCTATGGCTGCTTCAGTCGTGACCTTGCCTTTGCTTATCAATGACAAGGCCTTGGATGCTGCCGCAGAAGCCTGGGCCACAGTATCAGGGATGTCCTTGGGTCCAGCACAGCAGCCAGCAATGAAAACCCCGTCTGTGGGCGTATTTACCGGAGCAAGCTTGGGATGGGTTTCCAGGAAGAAGTTATCGGCTCTTTGACCTATGGTAAAACAGCTAGCGACCTCGCCTGCATCAGACCGGGCTTGCAGAGCAGAACAGAGGATAACCATGTCTACCGGGACACGGACTACCTTCCCCAATAAGGTATCTTCAGCTATAACAGCTAATTTTTCTTTTTCTTCCTCGCTTATGGCTTGATCAGTTATTTTTGATACCTTGCCTCGGATGAAATTGACCCCCATTTCTGAAACATGCTTGTAGAATTCCTCATAACCCTCTCCAAAACACCTCATATCGATATAGAATTCGTATACCTCGGCTTTGGTAAACTCCTTTATCAGTTCTGCATATTTGAGTCCATACATGCAGCAGACTCTGGAGCAGTACTCATGATAGTTCTTGTCTCGGCTGCCGACACAATGTACTATGGCTACACTTTCTGGTTCTCTTCCGTCTTTTAGTTGAATTCGCCCTTGAGTTGGCCCGCCAGCGCAAGTTATCCTCTCAAATTCAAGTCCAGTTAGAACATTGTCGTACTTCTTGTATCCATACTGACTTATGATACTGGGATCAAACTGATCGTAACCAGTAGCCAGAATGATTGAGCCTACCTCTAGCTCAACAAATTCATCCTTCATGTCATGGTTAATCGCCTCTTGCTCACAGGCCTTCACGCACTCCAAGCATTCCGAGCATACGCCACAGTTTAGACAGCGCTTGGCCTCCTCGATAGCTGTTTCTTCATCGAAGCCTTGTTCCACCTCAGCAAAGGAGCCTTTCCTCTGATCAAGCTTAAGCAGCGGCATGCTGGCTCTTGGGCTTGGCTTGGCTCCTTCTTTCGATACTTTTTCTACCCTTGTAGGCGCTATTTGTCTTCCTTCGGTTAGGCTAATACCTTTTAGATAGCGATCGATAGAAATAGCTGCCTCTTTGCCTGCGGCAATGGCTGCAATTACGTCAGCGGGTCCGGAAACGGCATCGCCACCGGCAAAGACGCCATGGATATTTGTTTGCAAGCTAGTAGGGTTGACTTCAAGTGTTCCCCAATCAGTATAGTCCAGTTCTCTTGGCAGCATTGATTTATCCACAGCCTGACCAATAGCGATGATGAGATTGTCAACATTCATGGTGAATTCGGAGCCCTTGACAGGTATGGGACGGCGACGGCCGCTAGCGTCAGGTTCGCCTAACTCCATCCTGGTACATTCTATGGCCGACAATTGATCATCTTTAGACAAAACTCTAACCGGCGCCGCCAGGAAATGGATTTTAATTCCTTCTCGCTCTGCTTCCTCAACCTCGGTTGCGATGGCGGGCATTTCAGCTCTAGAGCGACGATAAACGATAGTTACCTCTTTAGCCCCGAGGCGCAAAGCAGCTCTAGCGGCATCAATAGCGGCATTGCCGCCACCGATAACTACCACTCGATCCCCTAAGCTAATCTGCACGCCAGAATTTACCATTCTCAGGAAGTCGAGGGCATGAATTACTCCGCTTGTTTCTTCATTGGGCATCCCTGTCTTTTGGCTTGCCTGGGCACCGCTGCCGAGGAAAATTGCTGTGTATCCTTGGGTGAAGACCTCGCTGAGGTCTTTCACCGGCGTATTTGTCTTGATCTCCACCCCCAATTCCTGTATGTAGCTTATATCGTTATCCACTATCTTCTTGGGCAATCTATATTCAGGGATGCCATACCTCAGCAGGCCACCTGCACAAGAGAGAGACTCGAACACGGTAACCGCATAACCCTCCCTGATTAGATCGTAAGCGCAGGCAAGCCCCGCAGGACCAGAGCCGATAATAGCTACCTTTTCTTCCTTTGTCCTTTCAACTTGGGTTGCCTTTTGTCTCCCAACCTTTAGCTCGTAATCAACAATGAAGCGTTTTAAGCTTCGAATGGCAACAGGTTCGTCAAACCTCCCCCGTTCGCAGTCCAGTTCACAAGGATGGGTACAGACCCGCCCAAGAACCCCAGCAAAAGGCACGCTTCTTCTAACTACCTCCAGAGCCTCTTTAAACTTGCCTTGGGAAGTAAGAGCAATGTAGCCTTGAGCATTGACACCGGCAGGACAGGCAATTCGGCATGGCGAAGTGCCTCTCTTGTCAATGGCAAAAGCAGCAGGGACAGCTTGAGGGAGGGGAAGATAAGCTGCCTTCCTCATATGTAGCCCCATCTCAAACTCGTCGGGTACCTCGACAGGACATGCTTTGGCGCATTCCCCACAAGAGTTACATTTATCAACATCGACATACCTAGGCTTCTTCCTCACCTTGACTTCAAAATTGCCGATATAGCCTGAAACCTCTTCTACTTCACTAGAAGTCATTAACTCGATGTTAGGGTGATGACCAACGTCGGTCATCTTTGGTGTAAGGATGCATTCCGAACAGTCCAAAGTGGGGAAGGTTCTATCAAGTTGAATCATATGTCCGCCAATGGATGGGTCGCGTTCTACCATATAGACTTTCTTTCCTCCATCAGCGATATCTAGAGCAGCCTGGATGCCGGCAATACCCCCGCCTACAACCAGGACATCGGAATTGACTGAAACCTCCTTAATCTCCAGGGGCTCCTGCCAGTAAACACGCCTTATAGCAGCGCGTACAAGGTCCTTGGCCTTCTCAGTAGCTCGTTCCTTATCTGTAGCATGGGGCCAGGAACAATGCTCCCTGATATTGGCGTGCTCATATAGATAAGGATTTAACCCTGCATCCTGACAAGCTTTGCGGAACGTAAGCTCATGCATCCTTGGTGAGCAGGAAGCAACCACAACTCGATTAAGTCCCAGTTCTTTAATATCACTTTTGATGAGATCCTGCCCTGGGTCAGAGCACATATACCTATAGTCACGAGAAATCACCACATGAGGTAAAGTCCCAGCGTATTTGGCTACCTGTTCTACATCAACTGTGCCAGCGATATTTAGCCCGCAGTGGCAAATATATATTCCGAGTCTTCTTTCATCTTCCATTCAAAAACTCCTGTTATTTGCTACGTCAGTAACCGATTCCCTCATGCGGGATTATACCTTCGGTGGAGGGATGCTTAATCATGAGCATTTCTGTGACCAAGCTAGCTTCTCTCTGAACCTCTCTTAGTGCGTTTTGCCCAGTGAGAACCAGGTCTAACTAGGGTGGCTTTACTCTCATTAAGTACAGCACATGTTCAACATTCAGCGCTCCCATGTCGATGGTTTTAAAAATATCGTCTGAGGTAACTAGGTCGTGATTTCCTCTCCATAACACCCGTTCGGCATGGGCAAAAGCTTTCTGAACATCCAAATAAAGCCCACCACCTGATTGCTTGGTGCTGTTTCTCTGGCTTAACTGCACTATCTCAAAGAGCTGATGATTAGAAATAAAGAGGTGTTCCCCGTGTTGGAAATCATGTCTGCTAAACCGGATCATAATCGCCTTCAAGCCATGTCCCGCGGCACAGAGTGCCTGTCCTAGGGCAACTGTTGTCTTTTCCTTCCCAGGCCCGGTGTATACCTGAACCAGACCCTTTCGAGGCCCGTTCCTCTCGCTAGCCGCCTTCTGAGGGCTCTCTATATGTTGACTCACCTACTTTACCTGAACCATCTCTTTTAGTTTCTTCCCTTTTCAGGCTGGGGCTAGCATTTTCAGGCTGAGTCTAACATTTTCAGGCTGGGTCTGGCAATTGTCTAATTGCCTGCCATCGTTCATAGGTTGTGAATTGCGATAGTACCTTGGTCGTGCCCGAGAAGGCCAATTGCCTGCCCTAAAGGGCAGGCATGCTTTATAATTGCTTAAGCAATTTGGGGAATTGAGCGCAAGAGATAAATTAACGGTCTTGATTGCCGACGACCATCCCTTGTTACGTGAAGCTCTGCATCAAGCACTAGATGGCGAAGATGACACAGAAGTTATAGCTGAGGCCAGTGATGGTGAGGAAGCAGTAAGGCTTGTCTCAGAGCTAAAACCTGATGTGGGGGTGAGGGATATCGTCATACCCAAACTCAGTGGAATTGAAGCTACTAGAAAGATCAAAGAGGTTGCTCCCGACATGGCCATTTTGATCCTCGCTGCTTATGATGATGAGGAGTACGTATTGGGGTTGCTTGATGCCGGAGCTGCAGGCTATCTCTTAAAAAGCGCCGGAGGGCATGACTTGGTTGAGGCTATTCGAGCTATTCGATCAGGAGGGTCTATGCTTCACCCCTGCATCATTGCCAAGTTCCTAAAGCGAGCTATAACAGCACTGGTGGAGGAACACAAACACCCAGAACTACTGAGTGGGCGAGAATCGGAGATACTTAATCTAGTCGCCCTGGAGATGAACAACAAAGACATAGCGAAAAAGAGTTTCTCGGCCAGCACACTATTGAAGCTCACCTGACTAGTACCTTCAACAAAGTGAATGTTGCCTCACGCAGTGAGGCCATAGTCAGAGGATTAAAATGGGGATTAGTTACCTTAGAAGGTGTCACAGGCAAACTCCAAGATTAAGGAGCCCGAATCTCTGGATTATAATTATCCTCTTCGTCGCCTTAACTTTATCTCGGTATATGGAATTCCTATCTGGAATACCTGTCCTGGGCGACATCTCACTGCCTGGAACCCTCGGCCTTGCACGACACAGTTTGGAGCGGCTTCTTTGTTTGCTGTTAGTGTTATATTTTGGCTGGGCTTTGGGGGTAATTGATATAGGGGCACTATAGCTAACAAGCGGTTTAGCAATGCTACTTCGCTCTTTCCTTAGTTCCCCCTATCTAAAAGATGCGGTGCTAGAAAGTTCCGCCAGCCTCATCATCAGCATTTTGGCCATCGTGCTCATGGAAATATGACGTCGCCGCGGCCAGCGTGAGGAAAGGCTGAGAGAGACAATGAATGATTTGCGACTGTCGCAACAAAACTATGAAGAGTTATTCACCAACACCAGCGATGCTATTTGGGTTCAGGATATGGAGAGCAACATTACTTTGGCTAATGAAGTCTGTGAAAACTCACCGGCTATTCTGTTCCAGAATTGATTTGCAAAAATGTCTCCCAGTTTCTTGCCACAGAGGCACTAGTTTTGGCTAGGCAAGTAAAACATAGACTACTCCAAGGCGAAGCCATGGAACAGCGCTATGCTCAAGCTTTGAGGCCCCGCATTCTGGATGACTTGGGTTCGGTGCCAGCCCTGGAAGGGATGGCTAGCTCAGGAAATAACCAAATTTAGCGGAATCAAGGTTCAGGTTAAAACAGATACCGTTCCACCATTACCCCCAGAAACATAGCTGGTTCTGTTTCGTATCGCTCAAGAAGCCTTAAATAATATTTACAGACATTCTGAGACATCTCAAGCCAACATTACGTTGGAGCATCAGGAAGATGAGAGCAGAATAACCATTAGTGAGAATGGCGAGGGCTTTGAGGTTCCTAGGCAGCTAAACGACTTCACCAGTCAAGGTAAACTAGGACTTGCTGGGATGGCAAAATGAGCTCAACTGGTAGGCGAGGAAGTTGAAGTTACTTCTCAAATAGGAAAAGGAACTAAAATAGTAGTTAAAGCGCCGACAAAGCTTTTTAACGGGAGCAAATAGTTAGAGCAGTCCAAGGAGCTTGCTTTGCCCGCGATGACGTTTCTTACAAAGTGCTCATAGTTTCTCCACTCTAACTGCTGAGACTTTAAACTCAGGAATTTTGGATACGGGGTCTAGCTTGGGATTAGTGAGAACGTTGGCAGGGCTTTCAGCGAAATGGAAGGTCATAAACACAACTCCAGGGGGTAATGCCTCAGTTACTTTCGCTTTAGCGATGACTTCACCACGCCGTGAACTGACTTTGACCTTATCGCCGTGAGCTATGCCGAGGTGCAAGGCATCCTTGGGGCTAATTTCCACGGTACCTTCAGGCTCTATGATATTAAGCCCAGTCACCTTACGGGTCATTGTGCCAGTATGAAAGTGATACAAACTGCGCCCTGTTGTGAAGATTAAAGGATACTCTTCGTCTGGCAGCTCCCCCGGGGGGATATATTTTAGCGGGATAAATCTGCCTTTTCCCCTAGTAAAAATATTTGTGTGTAGTATTGGTGTACCCGGGTGGTCATCGGTAGGACAAGGCCATTGAAGTCCACCGTTTTCCAACCTCTGGTAACTTATGCCACCGTAGCTGGGAGTGACATAGCGAATTTCCTCCATTATGTCAAAGGGGTGGCTATAATCAAAGCCTTTGGCTCCTAAGCTTTTGGCTACTTGGCAAATAATCCACCAATCAGGACGGGAATCGCCAATCGGCTCGATAGCCTTTGTTACTCGCTGTACTCGCCGCTCGGTGTTGGTGAAGGTGCCATCCTTTTCAGCAAAGCTCGCCGCTGGCAGGACAACATGGGCAAACTTTGCTGTTTCGGAAAGGAAAATATCCTGAACCACAAGAAAGTCAAGTCGAGCTAGCGCCTCTCGGACATGTTGGGCATCCGGGTCGCTTAAGGCCGGGTTCTCACCCACGAGGTATAGTGCCTTTATCTCTTTCTGGTAGGCGGCTTCAAGCATTCCAACCAAGGTTAGCCCTGGGGATGAAGGCAAGGAGCACCCCCAGGCAGTTTCGAATTTCTCTCTAATAGCTGGAGCAGTTACTGCCTGATAGCCTGGATAGACGTTAGGGAGGGCACCCATATCACAGGCACCTTGCACATTGTTCTGCCCCCTGAGTGGATTGACCCCAGTTGAGGGCTTACCTATATTTCCAGTGAGCATTGCCAGGTTGGCAGTAGCCATTACATTGTCAGTGCCGTGGGAATGCTGCGTAATACCCATAGCATAGAGGATTGTAGCGGGATGGTTGGTGGCAAAGATACGAGCAGCTTCTGCTATCTTGCTCTGGGGAACTTTGGTTACTTGCTCAACAAAATCAAGATCAAAGTCTTTTAACGACTCCCTGAAAGCATCGAAATTCTCACATCTATCTTTGGTAAAGGCTGAGTCAAATAGTCCCTCATCCACTATAACCCGCATCATTCCCATCAACAAGGCTACGTCTGTGCCAGGGTTATGTTGCAGCCAGAGGCTAGCAAAGTGGCAGAGGTCGATCTCGCGGGGGTTAGCTACGATGAGCTTTGCCCCATTATCCACTGCTCTTTTCACCTCAAGCCCGATCACAGGGTGGGTCTCGGTAGTGTTAGTGCCAATAGCTAAAATGCAAGCGGCGTCGCCAATTTCGCTGATGGAATTAGTCATAGCTCCACTCCCGAAGCTCTGCACCAGGCCGGCTACAGTAGGGGCATGGCATAGTCGGGCGCAATGATCAACGTTGTTAGTACCCAGCACCGCTCGAGCAAATTTTTGCATGACATAGTTCTCTTCATTAGTGCACTTGGCTGAGGTGATCATCCCCAATTCAGCCGATGTATAGCTTCTCAATTTCCTGGCCACTAGCTCTAGTGTCTCATCCCACGACGCCTCTTTCAGCTCCCCATCCCTTCTTATCAGGGGGACAGTTAAACGTTCGGGGTGATGGACAAATTCGGCAATGCCGAAACGACCTTTGACACATGCTTGCCCCTGGTTAACCACGCCATCAGGATCAGGAATGGAAGCGATTATCCTTTCATTTTTGACCTCAAGGTTCAACTGACAGCCAACACCACAATAGGGGCAAATCGTGGCAACTACACGGTCAGGCTTTGCAATCCCACGGGTAGCTACATCAGTGATGGCACCGGTTGGGCAGGAATCAAGGCAGGCACCGCAAAAATTGCAGCCACCCTCTTGAAGACTTCGCCCTTCTAAAGGGGCAATGACATGACACTGGAGGCAGCGCTGAGCTTCAGCAACTGCTGTTTCCCAACTCATTCCCTGCTCTACCTCGGAAAGCCCTTCAATACGCGTATGCGGTGGAAGGTAGGAAATGCTGGCTAGTCTTTCGCCTGTAGGTACGTCTTCTAACCAAGTCATAGCCTCCTCAGCAGGAACAAGATGCTCTGTGATATCTCCTCTGCCGCCGAGATAACAATCAATAGACTGAGCTGCCTTTCTTCCCGCTGCGATAGCGTTGACGACCAAAGCTGGCCCGCTGACACAGTCGCCTCCGGCAAAGACACCCTCCCGACTTGTGCTTAGATCTTCGTTAGCTTTCAATACATTTCCCCGTCCCACTTCAAGCTGAAAGTCTCCCGGAACTTCCGGGCGTTCGCCAATGGCAGCAATCAACGTATCAAGCTCGGTGACAAACTCACTTCCCTTGACAGGAACAGGACGACGTCTGCCACTGGCATCAGGCTCCCCTAACTCCATGCTGACTAACTCCAACTTTAAGATAGATCTTTCCTCGAAAATCTTTGAAGGAGCGACGAGAAAGATGATTTCAACTCCTTCTTCTAACGCTTGTTGCACTTCTTCTGGCTGAGCCGGCATTTCGTTCTGCGTTCTGCGGTAAAAAATAATTACTCTTCTGGCACCAAGCCGTAAAGCAGCACGCGCGGAGTCTATAGCAACATTCCCGCCTCCAATTACCCCCACCCTGTTTCCCAGTTCTAACTTTTCTCTCAAGTTGAATCGGCGGAGGAATTCCACACAGCCGATTACCCCAGGCAAATCTTCTCCCTCCACACCCAGCTTCATCTCCTCATGAGCACCGATGGCAAGAAAGATTGCCTGGTATCCCTGCTCAAAAAGGGAATCCAAGGACTCGACTCGAGTATTCAGTCTGATTTCTACACCTGCCATCTCAATATCTCGGATCTCATTGCGGAGTATATCTCGAGGAAGACGATATTCAGGTATTCCTACCATCATCATTCCACCTGGCTGGGGGAGAGCTTCAAATACAGTTGCCCTGTGTCCCAGTTTAGCCAGATAGTAGGCACAGGTGAGCCCTGCTGGTCCTGATCCCAATACTGCTACGCTTCTACCAGTCGCAGGAAGAGATTTTGTTTGCTTTTTCCAGCTATCGTCACCATTATCAGCGGCAAAGCGCTTGAGCATTCTTATGTGTAATGCTTTATCCACGTCCTGGCCACGCCGACATTCTTCCTGACACGGGGCGGCACATACTCTACCTAATACAGCAGGGAAAGGAACCTTCTCCCTTATCACTGCTAAGGCGGCGTTTGGTCTCCCTCTTGCAATAAGGCGAATATAGCGAGGAATGTCTATGCCCGCAGGGCAGGCTTTGTAACATGGAAAGGCAATCTGAATTACTCCATTTCCTCTTATCTCGTCACAAACACGGAGGCAACGATTACATAGAATACAAAAACTAGGATTGCGGGCGAAGAAAGGATTATCCTCTAAAGGAGGTAAAGACCTAGAAATACGAACAGGTATCTCCTTTAAACCAATATGGTCAATAACTTTCCCAAGTTTGCAGTCTCTTTTCTCAAAACAGACATCAATGGGTTGCCTGGCTAAAATAGCAAGGAGATTTCTTCGTTGTAGCTCCCGTACCCTTGTTGTTCCCGTCTTAACTCTCATTCCTTCAGAGGCAGAAGTAATGCAGGAAAGGACAATATTACCGTTTGCCTCTACTACGCAAAGCTGGCAAGCCTCGTCCGGCATTATTTGAGGCAGCGGTTTTAGCCCAGGATAGTAGCAAAGGCTCGGAATGTAAATTCCTGTGCTTCTAGCAGCTTCCAAAATCGTCTGTCCCTGCCTGGCTTTTATGTCCTCACCGTCAATATTTAATGTAATTATGTCTCCTTCACTCATCGCTTACTCCTTCCTTGATGGACATTTAGCTACATTGCCTAACCTCGACTCCAAGCCCAGCAAAAATGAACATCCTAAAGCTTGAACTAGTTGCCTCGAAAGGGATGATAAAGAATGTCAGTCTGTTTTGCAAGTAAAATCTACATATCTAAGGTTTTCTCTCTCACTGAAGTAGCAGCGTCTTGCTCATTAAGTTTCCCCATCAACTCTGCGAAACTCGTTTATATTAGCGCCACCCTTTCTCCCTGCCTCATGGCATTGATAACTGTAGCTGCTCCAGTGGCTGTGGCCATGAGGCACGAGTAATCCTTTCAAACTCAAGCCTAGTTATGACGTTATCATATTTCCCATAGCCATATTGTGGTATCTTGCTTGAGTCGAGAAGACTATAAACAGTAGCCAAAATAATTATGCCTACTTCCAACCCGATGACCTGGTCAACGGGATTAAAACCTATAGCCTTGGTCTCACAGAATCTTATCTAGGCTCCGTGCTTTTCTCCTCCCGACTGAATATAAACACAAAGATCCTTATCGATAGTGGCGGTATTCGGCATAGCTTGGGCAACTGGGATATGAATCGCCTTTCTCATTGCCAAGCCTGCCTCAAAATCACCTGGTGCCTTAAGGACATTTCTCCTCACAGACGCCACAGCCAACACATTTGCTCTCATCCACATGCCTTGCTTTTTTCTCACCTTTACCTTGAGATTACCTACAGACCCTGAAACTTCCTCTACCTCGCTATAGGCCAGAGGCTCGATATCGGGATGATGCCCCACCTTGGTCATCTTTAGAGGTAAGAATACGTTCAGAGCAATCCAGGGTGGGGAAAGTGGTGCCTAGCTGGATCATATGCCCGCCAATTGAAAGCTCCCTCCCTCCCAGGTATACCTGGTGCCCACCATTAGCTATTTTCAAAGCTGCTTCTATTCCGGCAATTCCTTCGCCTACGACCAATGTGTTAGGATTGACAGGCGTCTCTTTGGCTTCTATAGGCTCGTGGTAGTAAACACGCTTTACGGCAGCAAGAACCAGATCCTTGGCTTTCTCGGCAGCCTGCTCTTTATCCTTATGACACCAAGAACAATACTCCCTGGCATTGACGTGTTCATAGAGATAGGGATTTAGCCTGGCATACTGGCAGGCTTTGCGGAAAGTAAGCTCGTGCATCCGTGGCGAGCAAGAGGCAACAACTACTCGATTAAGTCCTAATTCTCTAATATGCCTATCTTGATAACTCACAATAGGAGTGGTAGAATGTTAAAATGCATATCATTTGGGGCTATATCAAATTCATTGAGAATAA
>JAFGBN010000035.1 GCA_016933195.1 Dehalococcoidia bacterium
CCACCGATTACCGCTTTATTGGTATAAGCTTTTTTGCACTCTAGCTCAAGAACACTCCTCAGGGAATCAATGTTTGTCATTTTGAGATTGTTTCACTTCGTTCGCAGCTAACATCTACCATGAGCAACTATTCTGCTTCAAGGACGGAAACACTTAGGACGTGAGGGCCAACATGCGTGCCTACTACAGGGCTTACCTTGGAACGATAGGTATGCTCTGGAGAGACTACATCCTTAAGTTGCTGAGCTAATATCTCTAATTCGTCAGGGGTAGTAGCATCTTCAATAGCTAAAGCTTCGATATTGTCAAAACTCTTGACAAAATTCACCAGAAAGTCCATCGCTTGAGCCCGGCTGCGAGGCCGAGCAAAAGGAAAAGTATTTCCATTCTTTATCCCTAAAACTGGGTTTACCTTTAGCAAACTACCAAGGAAAGCTTGTGCCTTGCCAATACGTCCGCCCCTTCTTAAATAGTCCAAGGTGTCGAAGCTCATACGTAAATGTACTCGGGAAATCGCTCTCCTCACCCAGTCAACAATTTGGTCTAAGTTAGCTCCTGATTTAGCCATCTGAGTTGCTGAAATGACTAAGAGCATCTGTCCGCCTATTGCTACCTGAGAATCAATAACCTCAATGCGGCAATCCTTGATAACCATAGCTTTACCTTGAAGCGCACTCTCGTAAGTGCCGCTATACACTTGAGAAGCTATGATAGCCAGGATTTCTTTCGTCTCTTCGGCTAATTTGGTGAAAAGCTCAGCAAAAAAATCAGGGGGGACAGTTGACGTACTCGGGATGGTCTTGCTTTTTTCTAGCAGGTGGTAGAACTCCTCTGTGCTCAAGTCAACATTATCGCGGTAAGACTCATTGCCAAATTGGACATACAATGGCACCAGGGTAATTCCAAGCTCCTGGGCCAGTTGGGGAGTAATATCGGAGAGGCTATCAGTTACAATCTTAACCATTATTCTTTGCCTTAAAATTACTCCAGTGAAATTATATAATCATAGTGGGGTTGACCACCATAAACCACCTCAACCTCAATTTGGTATCTACTACGGATTTCTTGAGCTATCTCCTCAGCTTCACTAATCTCAACCCCAGCACCATAATAAATAGCTGCTATTTCCATGGTTTCGGTTTCTGCTTTCCTTAGGGCTTCAAAAATAACATCCGACAACTTATCGCCGCCAGCTATCAAATCTCCATCATTCAAGACAGCAATAAATTGCCCCTTTTTTATTGTTAAATCATAAAACTGCGTCTTGCGCACAGCTTTAGTAATTTCTATGGTCTTTACTTGGGTTATTGCCTCTTCCATAACTTGAGCATTTTCCTCCAGATTTACGTCATAACTGAAAGCGAGAAATGCCGCGATACCTTGGGGGATAGTCCTAGCAGGCACTACCTTCACCTCCTTTGAAGTCAAAGACTGAACTTGAGAAGCTGTGAGGATAATATTCTTGTTGTTAGGCAACAGTATAACCTTGTCCGAGGGAGCTGATTCTACAGCTTGTAATAGCTCGCGAACGCTGGGATTCATTGTTTGACCACCAGGGACGATAATTGTACTACCAAGGCTGTTAAATACCTCAAAAAAACCATCTCCAGAGGCAACCGTTACTATGGCGATATCGCCCGTTGGCATTCTTTCTCTTTGCATTTTGATAAATTCGGCATATTGGTCATCCATATTATTGATATCTATCTGGTGCAGTTTGCCTAACTTCGTAGCATACTGAATAACTTCTCCAGGCTCAAAGCTGTGAATATGAACTCTGATTAAAGAGTCAGTACCAGTGACTATCAGAGATTGTCCCTTCTTCTTGAGATCTCTTGTAATCTTGCTCAAGTTGAGGTCTTGCCCTTCCAGAACAAAATTAGTGCAATATCCATAAGGTGTCTCTAGCTTAGTAGCCATCTGAGTTGCCTTAGGAGCCAATGCTGATTCGGCAGCAACTATATAAGGTTTCCAGTATTCTATCTTTTCTGCCTCGCCCTTAAGGAAATGTAGGGCGCCATCGAGCAAAACATAAAGCCCTTGCCCGCCAGCATCTACCACTCCAGCCTCCTTCAATACTGGAAGCAGGCTAGGTGTCCGAGCCACTGATTCCTCAGCCGATTTTGCTGCAGCTTCCATTACTGAAACTAAAGTATCATCATTCTCAGATGCTGTTTCAGCAGCCCTAGAAGCATCCTTAAGTACCGTCAGGATAGTTCCCTCTACAGGTTTGGCGATTCCTTCGTAGGCAGTTTGTGATGCTTCAGCCAGTGCCTTGGCAAGGTCTTTGCCATTAAGGTAAGTCCTGCCCTCTAGCCCTTTAGCCAAACCACGCCAGAATTGAGACAGAATGACCCCCGAATTGCCCCGGGCCCCCATCAGGGAGCCATAAGCCATCGATTTGGCTACTGAAGAAACATCGCTGTCCGAAGTCCGGTTTGCCTCCTCCATGGCGGACTTCATGGTAAGCAGCATGTTGGTTCCAGTGTCGCCATCGGGAACTGGAAAAACATTTATAGCATTGATATCAGAAGCGCTTTTCTCCAGCCATGCAGTTCCTGAGGCAAACATGCCTTTCAGTATTTGTCCATCAACTAATTCAGCCTCCACTCCCTTTTCACCTCCCTTAGTACAATTGCCACCATGGCATTAGTGTGATAGCATTACTATGATAACTGAGGTATCATTCATAGTAAAGGGGGTTAAAGCTTACCCGTGAAGTGTGATATTTGTGGCAAGAGAGTTCAATTTGGACATAGCGTAAGCCACTCTAAAAGACATACCAAGCGACGCTGGCTGCCTAACATCCACCGAGCTACAATTACCGTAGAGGGAGAAAGAAGAAAAGTCAACATTTGCACTCGGTGCCTTCGTACTCAATATAAAGCGGCTCGTTAACCCCCCCATCTTATTCAGGTTAGCCTATTGCCTTCCTCATTCTCTGTAGCGATTGGCTTATCCCTTCCTTGGCTTTAAACACGCTGCTTCCAACTGCCAGAACATTAGCTCCAGCTTCGACTATGCTAGGCGCGTTGTTAATATTGATGCCACCATCAACTTCAAGTTCGATAGCCAAATTCTTGTTATCAAGCATCCTGCGCAGGTGGCTTATTTTATCCAGCGATTCTGGAATAAAGACCTGCCCGCCGAAGCCAGGGTTAACGCTCATAATAAGAACCAAATCTACGTGAGAGATGATCTCCTCTATCGAGCTTAACGGGGTAGCTGGATTCAAAGACACCCCTGCCCTTACCCCCAGTTCCTTTATCAAATGAACTGTTCTATGGAGATGGGAGCAGGCTTCCACATGCACAGTGATAATATTGGCGCCGGAGCTGGCAAACTGAGAGATATAACGTTCCGGTTGCTCTATCATTAAATGGACATCCAAAGGCAGGTGAGTCCAAGTACGAAGGGAAGCTACTACCGGAGCACCAATGGTGATATTGGGCACAAAATGCCCGTCCATAACGTCAACATGGATATAATCAGCCCCTGCCCTGGTGGCTTCGGCAACCTGCTCACCAAGGCGAGCAAAATCAGCAGAAAGAATCGACGGCGCCAGCTTAATCTGATTGCCCATGGCTACTCCTCTACGAGCTTCCTCGCTCTGGTTAATGCCATTTCCACCTGTTGCGGGGAGGTGCCGCCGATAACGTTTCGGGCGGCCAGGGATGATTCCATGGTTATATTATATACGTCTTCAGCGAAGAGGGTAGAGAAACCATGGTATTCGCTCAAGCTAAGCTCGCGGAAGCTCTTGCCTTTATTTACAGCATATTCGCTGAGCTTCGCTACCACGCCATGGGCTTCCCGAAATGGCATACCTTTCTCGACTAGATAGTCAGCTAAATCAGTAGCTAATATATAATCTTTTTTAATAGCCTCATGAATGCGCTTGGCATTGACCCTGATTGTTTTTACCATCTCAGCGAATACTTCCAAAGTGGAGTGCAGTGTATCCACGGTATCAAAAAGGCCTTCTTTGTCCTCCTGCATATCGCGGTTATAAGCCAAAGGCAGACCTTTCATAGTAGTTAGAATGCTCATGAGATTACCATACACTCGGCCGGTTTTTCCTCTGGCCAGCTCAGCTACATCAGGATTTTTCTTTTGGGGCATAATGCTCGAGCCCGTGGTGTAGGCCTCGCCAATTGCTATAAAGCCAAACTCGCTGGATGACCATAAGATAATCTCTTCAGCCAACCTTGAAAGGTGCATCATGGTCAGGGCAGCTGTTGCTTCAAATTCTATTACAAAGTCTCTGTCAGAGACGGCATCGAGGCTATTGGTGCTTACTTTACTGAAACCCAATTCTCGAGCAACGAAATCACGGCCTACTGCATGAGCAACGCCAGCCAAGGCACCGCTGCCCAAAGGCAAGACATCAACACGTTTAAAGCAATCATGGAACCTCTCTTTATCTCGCTGAAACATGTCGAAATAGGCCAGCAAGTGATGTGCCACAAGAACTGGCTGAGCCTGCTGCAGGTGGGTATAGCCAGGCATGATGACATCTTTATTTGCCTCGGCTAATTCTACAAGCGAACTCTGCAGGGCTTTTATTCTATCAATGGTTTTCAAGATTTCCTCTTTGGCAAACAGGCGTAAATCCAAAGCTACCTGGTCGTTCCTTGACCTGGCCGTATGCAGCTTCCCAGCTACATCACCTATTTTTTCAAACAACTGTGCTTCGACATTCATGTGTATATCTTCAAGCTCACGTTTGAACAGGAATTTTCCTTGCTCAATTTCTTCACGGATAGAAATAAGCCCTTTGATTATAACCTCAGCATCTTCCTTAGCTATGATTTCTTGCTTTGCCAGCATTTTGACATGGGCAATGCTTCCCTCGATGTCCTGGCGATATAGTCGCTGGTCAAAGGGAATAGAAGCGAGGTAATCCCGCGCTAATTTATCGACTTTATTGTGAATATTACTAGGTAAGTGCTTCATAATTTTAACCACTCCTTTCAGCCTTGAGAGGGTGAACAAGAAATATTGCTATGGCGGCGATGGCATAACATGGCACGGATACCAGGCATGCTACATTATAACTACCAAATATGTCACAAATCTTGCCCCAAATAAAAGGCCCGCTGCCTCCAATTAAGCCGTATCCCAAGGTGATAATGCTGAAAAGTGAACCTACGTTGGCTCTACCAAAAAGGTCACCGAGGTATGGAGCATAGAGAGCAATTTGAATACCATGGCTTAAAGCTATAAGAATGGCGAAGGCCATTAAGCTTTCCCGAGTACGTGCTGCTTGCCACCCATACACCATTGCCAAGGCACTAAGAGTCAGGCCTATTAGCATCAATCGCTTCTTCCCATACCTGTCGCCCAACCAGCCACCTCCTATTGTGGAAATTATGAATGGCGCAGTAAATGCTGTCACAAAAATACCAGCAGTTGCCTCGGGACTACCCAGGTCCACACCCCACATTACTACGTGAGCTAAGATTCCACTAACGCCGATGCTCGATACAGAATAAGCAACGAATATCAACCAGAGCTGTGGTGTCTTGATAGCCTCCTTTACAGTCCGGGATGTCTCCTTTATTACCAAGCTGCCAGAGGATGTCGCAATTTTCTCATTATCAGGATGCAATCCCATAGATTCCGGACTATCCCGAACAATGAAAAAAGCGAACAGTATAATGATCGCGCCGAAACAAATGCCACAAACTAGCGAAGTGTAACGCCAACCATGAGAATCAGCCAACCCGGTCATTACTGGCATGAATATGGCACTGCCGGCAGCCCAAGCACTGGCAATAACCCCAGCAACTAATCCAGCTCGCTTTCTAAACCACTTGCGGCTTGTTGATAGTGAAGGAACGTAATGGGTCATGCTGACTGCTAGTGCCATGAGCACCCCGTAATATAAATACAATTGCCAGGGTGATTTTACAGTGGCGAGCAGCATCCAACCAGCAATGGTAATAATGCCACCGATTAAGAAAGTCTTCCGGCCGCCAACCTTGTCAACCATATAGCCAGAAAGGAGAACAAAAATGGCATACATCCAGAGCGTAAGACTTTGGGCAAAGCCTATTGTTGCTCGTGACCAGCCTAAATCCTTTGTGATAAAAGGGATAAAGGCAGTTATACTGAATCTGCCTATAGGCCCAAACATGCCTATGACAAATAGCCCTATAACTAGCCACCACCCATAGAATACATGTTGCCGCTTAACCAAAAGGTTATCCCTTCTTTCTCAGAATGTCTTGGTGATACAGTCGCTGGTGAAAGGGAATAGAAGCAACGTATCCTTGCACCAGTTTATTGGTGTCCTTCATCTC
>JAFGBN010000036.1 GCA_016933195.1 Dehalococcoidia bacterium
CCCCGTATTCGGGTCCCAGCCCATCAGCTCATAGTAATAGCTCTTTGCCTTATTTATTTTTACTGGGTCAACGGCTTTATCACTCAGGGCTCCGTCTGTCTTGGGGTGGAAAAAACGATCGGGAAGCTTGTCATCAGCAGCAGTAAAGCCTTCCCGGATATTAATTAACCTCGCCAATGTCAAAATTCTCTCTGCTGCCCTGAGTAGCTCAACTACCCCTGTATCCCACCCGGTAGCCGCTGCCAGGAGCTCGGCATACTTCTCTAAATTGTACGGCAAGAATACACATACAACCAGGCAGTCCTGAACAATTGACTTAAGCTGTGATAGCCTTACAACGGCTACTTTAAGCGGGCTAATGTCATCAGGAATCATGGGTTCAAGTATCCCCAGGGGATGCATATCCTTGATGACGGGCTCCGTCAAAAACACAACGTCAAGCACATTGCAGACATGGTCAGCGCCGTGGGGATTAACCATAAAACCAAGCCCGAGACCAGCAGATAATCTGGGATCGTGCAGCCCCAGATCCAGTCCTTTTACCTGAATGGCGAACTCCTCGGAGCCCTTGCCGATTTTCTTGGCTACCCGGGCGGTCCCCTCGGCCAGCAGGTCGCCAATACCCTGACGTTTGGCAATCAATTCAATGACCTTAAGCATAGCTTCGTCATTGCCAAATCTCAATTCGATACCCCCGGTTTCTTCAGTACTTAATAAACCTTTCTCGAAACATTCCATAGCAAAAGCAATAGCGCTGCCTGTTGAAATTGTATCCAGTGAATAGGCGCCGCAAAGTTCGTTACCTTTAGCGATGGCTTTGACATTACCTATCCCGCAGTTGCTCCCCAATGCAGCTATGGTTTCATATTCTGGCCCACCATAGGCAGGGTCTACAGGATATGGCTCTTCGAACTGAACCACTTTCTTGCAGCGAACCGGACAGGCAAAGCAGCCTTCCATGCCAACCCTGATAGTATCTTTCATCACACCGCCGTGTATCTGCTTCACCTCAGGGAATAAGCCATCACGGAAATTACGAACAGGCAGATTCCCCACAGCTTCAAACATTTCCATGTCTGCCGCTCCAGTACCAAACTCTGAAAGGAAGGGGCCCATATTGGCAATAGCCCACTGCCTTATCTCCTTTATACGCTCAGGGGCAGCCGTAGGTGGAGCTTTGTGTCCTCTGACAGCTATTGCCTTGAGATTCTTGGAACCAGCTACAGCTCCGAGTCCACCCCTGCCAACAGCGTCGTGAAGGTCATTCATCATGCAGGCAAAGCGTACCTTGTTTTCACCTGCCGGTCCTATGAGGACTGCGCGTATGCTTTTATCATCCAGCTCAGCCCTGATAGCCTCCAGGGTCTCCTTTGTCTTCTTACCCCAGAGATGGCGGGCATCACGAATACTGGCATTACCATCATGAATCCAAAGGTAGACCGGCTTTTCAGCCCTACCCTCAACAATAATAGCGTCATATCCAGCTCGCTTGAGCTCAGCTCCCCAGAAGCCCCCCGATTCCGACTTGGCGAAGCCTCCAGTCAGAGGAGATTTGGCGCCAACGCAATTGCGGGCGGCGCCCGGTAATGGCAGTCCTGTCAATGGCCCCAGAGCAAAGATGAGTTTATTATCTGGGCCTAAAGCGTCAACTCCTTTCTTTAGCTCCTTCCACAGGAAATAAGCAACAAACCCGGCACCCCCTATGTATCTTCTGCACAATAGCTCATCAATTGCCTCCGCGGAGACACTATTTTTTGATAGGTTCACTCTAAGAAGCTTGCCATTGTAGCCTCCAGCTATCTTTTGGGTCATAAAATTACACCTCCAATAAATTCAATTCAGGACCAGGCTCATTAGTCCGGCTTACCGTCTGGCTTAGTAATTGATAAGTCTTCTAAAGACAACTAGAACTGATAGTGCAGCGGCTGCCCTCCTCCGACATTTATATATTCTCCCGTCACAAATACCGAGAGGTCTGAGGCCAGGAATAAGGCAGCTCCTGCAATGTCTTCTGGAGTACCCACCCTTTGCATGGGCACGAGTCTCTTACCAAAGTCGGTAAAAAATTCATCTTCTTTACCAGGAGGGACAACATTACCCCAGAATTCCGTACGGATTGGTCCTGGCAAAATCGTGTTAACGGTGATGCTAAAGGGCGCCAATTCAAGTGCCATATCATACGTCATCCCCAAAACCCCAGCTTTAGACGCGGTATAATGAACCAAGGATGCTGGAGGAGAGATTGCAGCGCCGGATGATATGTTAACAATCTTGCCATACCTTTTTTCTTTCATATGGGGCACAACTGCCTTGCAACACAAGAAAACCCCCTTTAAGTTTACGGCTAAAACTTTATCCCACTCGTCTTCCGGTATATCAGCAATGGAGTTTGGCGAAGGCCCGATTCCTGCACTATTGACTAGGATATCGACTTTCCCAAATTTGCTGATAACCTTATCCACCATGTTGTGCACATTAAGGCTGTCTGCGACGTCACATTGTATAGCCAGTCCTTCTCTCCCCTTTTTTAAAATCTTGGCTAAGGTCTTCTTTGATTCTGCCATACGTACGTCAGCAATAGCGATGGAGCATCCTTCGTCTGCAAATTTGAGGGCGATACCCCTCCCAATACCCCTCGCACCTCCAGTAATAATGGCCACTCTATCCTTCAGCAACATCTACCAACTCCTTTCACACAAGTAATTGTTTGAACTCTTCAAAACAGACCTTTACGCCAGTTTGTATAAGATTTCACCCAAAACCCGTAACGCATTATGCAAGGGGGATTGTCTAGTTAATTTTTTGTTACGTTTGGAACATTGTACATTGCAACATTATATCTGTCAAGCCTATGTAATGGCCTAAAAATAGCGACTGTAAAATTATATCCAAATTCTAAGATTTTATGGTTGTTACACAGCCAGGCATTCCATTCCAAATAACCCTTTGAAGCCCGTATCTGCTTTCATTTCCCTTAAATCTTCCTGCTCCTTATCACCAACATGACATACTTGGAAAACATCTCACCAATTTGCTTATTGTTTATTATCACGAGAGTTGACAACAGGCATAATTATCGTTGTCTCAGATATGAAATTTTTCTAAAAAAGGGACCACATAAGCAAATGCCTGCATTGAAATGATGATGAATCTAAGCCATAAACACCCTCTGTACTTCATTTGAGACTGGGCAGGAACAGAGATAGCTGGGGAATAGCTACTAGAAGAGCCACATGAAATATATCAGCGATAACAAAGGGGAGAGCACCCCGAATTACGGCTGACATAGGAACATCTGGAGCCACTCCTTTAATAACAAATAGATTCATACCCACCGGCGGCGTAATCATTCCTATCTCACACATTCTCACTACAATAACACCAAACCATATTGGGTGAAAACCAAGAGCCATAATCAGTGGAAGGAAAATGGGTGTGGTGAGCAACATCATTCCTATCGAATCCATAACGCAGCCAAGTATCAAATATATGATCATTATAACGCCGATAATGACATAGCGATTCACCTGAAAACCACCAATAATGTTAGCCATCTCAAAAGGCAACCTGCTTACGGCGAGAAACTGATTAAGAATCATGGCACCAATGAGTATAATAAATACCATAGCTGTAGTCACACAAGTGTCAGAAAGACTGCTAATAAAAGTCTTCCAGTCGAGCCTCCTTCTAGCAAGGGCGAATACAAAAGCGCCAAAGGCACCTACTCCAGCTGCCTCCGTAGGGCCAAAAACCCCTAGGTATAGACCACCGATGACCAGTAAAAATAAGGCCAGCACTATCCAAACATTTTTAAGCGAGGTTATCTTCTGTGAAAAACTTGTACTCAAGCCTTTTGGACCCATAAGGGGATTAAATCGGCAAAGAATGTATATGGTAGCTATATAGAAAATAGCTTGAAGCACACCAGGTATAATTCCAGATATGAAGAGCTTGCCTATGGACTGCTCAGCGATAATTCCGTAAATAATGAAGCCAATACTGGGGGGTATTAAAATACCCATGGTGCCACCAGCAACCACTGAGCCAACTGATAAGCGGTCATCGTACTTGAATCTTTTCATCTCCGGCAACGCCACACTACCCATCGCAACCGCAGTGGCCACACTGGAACCACTAATAGCAGAAAAACCAGCACAGGCTCCGACGGTTGCCATGGCTAAACCACCGCGCAGGCTCCCCAGCCAACTATATACAGAGTCATATAGGTCTTTACTTAATCCAGCATGGAATAAGAACGAACCCATAAGTACGAAAAGAGGGATAACGGACATGCCATAATCAGAGAAGGTGCTATAAGCTATTGACCTCAGGATACCAAGCGCACCATCGAGGCTAACAATATAAGCAAATCCAGCAAAGCCCACTAAGCCCATAGCGAAACCAATAGGCATTCTGGAAAAAAGCAATATGAAAAGAATACCTATGGCAATGATGCCTACAACCAGCGGTGTCATCTTTTTACCGCCTTAGACAGGTAATGGAGAAAATCTGCTAGAGATACCAAGGTAAGGCAGGCAACGCCAAAAGATACTATATAAGCAAAGGGGAAATTGGGAATGCGCAGTACTACAGATACAATGCCCGAGTTATACAATTCATTTGCGTATAAGTAACCTTTCCAAGTTAGTAAGCAGAGAAAACCCACGCTGAGCAGACTAGTGATACTACCAATGATTATCTGAACCCTCAATGGAAGTCGTTCGACTACCAACTCTACAACAACATTCCTCTTCTTTACGACGCAATACGCCAGCGCAGAAGCTACCAAAATAGCCATCATATACTGAGTAAGATCATAGGAGCCAGTTATCGGCCGGTTGAAGAAATATCGCAGAATGACATCCGCAGCGGTAAGAAGCATCATCAAGAAAAGTGCTCCCAAGCTTATAAAATGAACCACCCTGCTTAATGGCCCAACGACCCGATCAATAGAGCTGGTTACTTTATTTAACCACATTTAAAAAGGTATACCCCTTTTTATGGCTTGGTTGCTTCAGCTACCTCCAGGAGTGTATCCAGTAACTCTCTTGCCTCCGGATGCCCCATGGCCTCGGTATCACTTACCCATTTATCCCATATTGGCCTAGTCGCATCCACCCACCTTTTCATCTCTGCTTCGGAAGGAGTATATTCAATCATGTCGTAGCCTGATTTATTTTTTATGTATTCGCGTGTTGTCCCCTCAATGGAATCAAACTGATTCTTAGACCAGAACCTTGAACCGGTGACTCCTCCACCAGCAGCCAGTATCGCTTCCTGATCCTTAGCTGATATTTTATTCCAGGTATTAAGATTCATCACCCTGGCTGCATTCATACAAGAAAATGGGAGATATGTATAATATTTAACAACCTCATATATTTTGAAGGTGTCCATAGCCAGCCACGGTACCAGCATGCCATCAATAACGCCTTTTTGAAGATTAAGATAGGTATCAGCCATGCCCATTGTTACTGGAACAGCTCCCATCATCTTCAGAGCCTCAGTTGCTGGACCTCCACCTGCCCTGAGCTTTAAACCTTTGATATCCTCCAGAGTTTTAACCTGCTTTTTAGTGGTTATTAAAAAGTATGGTCCCGAAGGCCCTATAGCTAGCGTTTGCACCTCTTTAAACTCTTCCCGAAGTGTCGGAAATCTGTCCCAGAGTTCCCAGAATACAACAGCGGCATGGTCGGCAGTGTAGATGGGTAGAAGGGGTAGCAATAGCACGTCACTGAGAGGGAATTTACCTGCATGCATAAAGGTCATAACACAAGCAGAATCAGCAACGCCACTTAAGACCCCATCCCATGCATCTTGTGTCTTGACTAACGTTTGTCCCGGATACAACTGAAATTTAACCCTGCCTTCTGTGCTATCCTCCATCGCTTTTAGCCAGGGAAGTGCAACATTCTGTGTAACCCAGCTGTTTTCCGGGGTTTCTTCAGAATGCCTGACCAAAATCGGAGGTGGAGTGGTTGATGGTGTGGTTGGTGTCGTCGTTGATGGTGTGGTTGGTGCTGGTGCAGTGCAAGCGGTTAAAACCAAAACACCTACCAGTAGAGCAACCCCCAAAGTCAACAGAAAATTTTTCATTGTCATTGCCTCCTCTTTTTATTTTCTGCAGATATAATAGACTTCATCTGATATCCATTTTCTCTGTTAATAACAAAACCCTACCTAGCCTCGAGTTTGCATCCGCGATAAGAGCGACCTTACCTTTGAGTGTTCCTAATACCTTATTACCTATTTATTTAGGTAATTTTTTGTGACATCTGGAACATTCTACATTGCAACATTATCTTTGTCAAGCCTATGTAAGCGTTGACAACAAATGGCTGTAATGCTAAGCTTCCAGGTCAGAAAGCATGAAAGAACAATAGCACTTAAGGAGAAGGCTAAAAGAAACTTAAGCGGAGGTTGAAATCATGGTAAAAAGAACAGGCACTATGACGGATAGAGAGAGAATAGAAGCACTGCTCAATCATAAGAAACCGGACCGCGTTCCCCTATACCCCTTTGCAGCCGCCGGTTTTGCCATGTTATATACAGGGGCATCAGTGGCTGATGCTTACAATAAACCAGAAGTTGCTCTCGCGGCACAGCGCAAGACCTGCAGGGATTTCGGCTGGGTATTCGCACCTATGTTTGGCTATGCAGGCTTCGGCGGCTGGGAGTTCGGCGGCGATATAAGCTGGCCTACCAGCGAATTCGACCAGGCACCGAAGATTACCCGCCGAGCTGTGGAAACCGAGGAGGATGTCTGGAATCTAAAGATGCCAGACATTGAAAATTCGGGGATTACTCCCCTCACGATAGAGTATTTCAAGATGTCCTCGCAGGAAAGGCTGGATAACGAGCCATGGAATGTTACCAATCATGTAGAGGGGGCTTTTAACGTGGCTGCCAATATATGCGGTGCGGATAAGCTTGCCAGGTGGCTGATCAGGAAACCGGAACTTGCCCATCACCTGCTGGAACTGGCTTCAGATTTTTTAATCAAAAGAGCCCGCTACTTAAGGGATATCTTCGGCATAGAAGGTGTGCTGCCGTCAGGTGGTGAGCCGTCAGCTTCAAATAACATAATCTCACCCGTGCATTTTGAGAAGTTTGCCTTGCCCTATATAAAGAAGGTTGCCGAGAACGTACTGGCTATGGGCTACCGGCATATCCTCATACATATATGCGGCGAACAGAACCTGAATCTCCCCTTCTGGGCACAGATACCCTTTGGTGATCCGGGGCTTATCAGCATTGGCCACGAGGTAAAGCTGGAAACTGCCGCCAGATATTTCCCCAATTATATTATTGTGGGTAATCTGGAACCAGCCATCATCCAGACCCAGACGCCGCAGGAGGTTTACGAAGCTTCGAGAAAGGTTATCGAAGAGGGAAAAAAGTGCTCAGGCGGATTTATCTTATCACCCGGCTGTGAGCTTCCTCCTAAGGCACCCGCGGAAAATGTGATGGCAATGACCCGTGCAGTGAATGACTTTGGCTGGTATTAATCTGTCTTGCTTTGGGCAACCGTCTCAAAGCGGACATCAACGGATTTGGGTAATGCCAGCCCGGTTTCTATTTCTGTTGCCTTCAAAATAGCCATCGGTAGAGGGCATGAAGTACAGAGGTGGTGCTCGGAAGCAAGCATGTAAACGCTAGAGCTTACATGCGGCTTAAGGGCATCGAAAGAGTCGAGCTCCAGCAACGCCTTGCTCATACTCTTAACCTTGTCGCAATCACTGGCAATACTCAGTCTGACCCTGCGTTTGCCAACCCTGTAAACCTCCACAGTAGCGCTCATGCCACAAATACCCGGATTAACTACGGCTCTTATCATCTATGCGGGATATCGCCTCCTGCCAGATTGGTAGAAATACAGTGATACAGGCTACGGATAATAACCATTACTTATACCACCCAAAGTCATTAATAGCTTTCTGCATCATGTGTACATTGTACGGAGGCGACATCGGTGGTACTTCACATCCTGACATCAGCATGTAGCCTCGAGGTGCATGCTTCCCCTTCTGGATACACTGGTGGCAAAGTTCATAGACCTGCTGGGGCGTACCGTTCTGAATAACTGCTGGATCTATATTGCCAACAATTATGCATTTATCCCCAAAATATTCAATGGCTGTAGTAATATCCACCTGATGGCCAAAGCTTACGATACCTGGATTACCCATAGGGACTTTGTCCCAATATGGTAGATTCATGTTATGTTCACCACAGATATGATAGTAGATATGTTTGACTCCCATGCCCAATATCTTTTCGCTAGACTGCTTCAGGTATGGAAGTACAAATAGTTCGAACTGCTTGGGGGAAATAATATCATTGGAGGCCAGAGGTTCCCAGATATTAGGTATAACACGTGCCGCACCGAATGTATCCACCCAGTACTGAACCACCTCTAGAATGTGGTTAGTAGCTAACCTGAGAAGCTGGTGAGCTAGCTCAGGTTTCTTTATCATCCAGCGGCATAGTTTTTCTACTGGGCAGATATTCCCAGCAATAGTGAAACTACCTCCCAGGACAATTGAAATAGGTGCACCAAACTTATCTTGAAACCCGGAGAATTCCATAGCTAATGGAAGCATCCCTGCCCTTTTCACATCGGGCAAAACGAGCTTACTGATATCCTCTTCCGACTGTACAGCAAAGCTGCCATGCGATGGCGCTTGTTCCCATTCGCTACTGGGGAATTCAATGTCCCCTCCGAACTCCCATCCCCCATAAGAGGCATAGCCAAAGTCAGGACCACCGTCAATTCCGTACTGCTCAAACGTCCACAACTGAGCCATAAAGCTCTTTTCCGGGTTCCTATACATGTCAGCAACGGTATATCCCACATTTCTTGCGCAAAAGCCAAACATGAAATGATAAAGTGGAACTCTATCTATTGGATGCCCCAATAAAACCGAATTCAGCCGTGACTCCAAATCATTCTCCTTGTCATTTTTTCTGCCTTGAAATTATCCCACTGTACTAGGCTGCTAGCCTCTCACTCTTTCTTCATGCCAGCAATTACTTTAATCGTTTCCTGTACTGCCTCACCAGCGTTGCTGGCATAGCCATCCGCACCATAACTTTTAGCTATCTCCAGCGTCAACGGAGCTCCACCTACCATGATAGCTACATTCGGATCAACTTTTTTGACCAACTCTACAATGCGCGGCATGGCTAACATGCTGGTTGTCATCAAGGCGGAGAGAGCCACGACATCAGAGGCCGTCCTTTTTTGCTCCTCGGCAAATCTTTCAATCTTTACGTCTCTTCCCAGGTCATAAACAGTCCAGCCGGCAGCGTCAAACATTATCTTGACCAAGTTCTTTCCTATGTCATGAATATCACCTTCTACAGTACCCATTACTATTTTCAGTTTGGTCTCCTGTACGTTACTCTTAATGTGTGGTCTGAGGATTTCTAATCCAGCATAAAGTGCATCAGCACACAGAAGAAGTTCCGGCACAAAATACTCCTGTCTAGCATACAACTGCCCTACCTGCTTCATCCCAGCGGCTAAACCATTCATGACTGCCTCATAGGCATCTACACCTTCATCCAAAGCAGCCTGACTTAGCTCGGCGCTGGCTTTTTCATCATAGGCAACTACTGCGTCATAGAGCCCTTTTAATATTTCCCGAGTCCGCTTCTTTGAAATCATACCTTCGCCTCCATAATTTCTTAACCCTGTCATCGTTACTGGCTAAATTGCCCCTCACTAAAAGGGGAAGAGAGGTGGCAATTCACGGGTTCTGCCCTTTGTTAAAGTTTTGGGCATAGCCTCAACCAGTTCCTCAGGTGTCCACCTCCCATCTTTCCAGAGTACCTGGCCTACCGGCGGTGGGTCAATGTAAATCCCGATATGGCCATGCCAGACCTCAAATATGCAGCCATTCACATGGTCTGCCTCCTCGCTTGCAAGGTAGACCACCAGACTGGCAATATCCTCAGGGCGGTAAACATTTTGCATTAGATTAATATTTCTCTCGGCGACCTCGGCTCCCAACATACGAGCCCAGTCCTCTTTGAGACCCTTCTTGACCATGTCGGTGAAACTCCTGGTGCCGGCTACCGGGCGAATGGCATTGCAGGTTATGCCATAACTGCCTAAATCACGGGCTACTGTCCGGGTGAAGCCAACTATACCTTCCTTGGCAGCAGAATAATTAGCCTGGCCTATATTACCCAGCCCGGCATGAGAGGAGGTATTTATAATCCTGCCATATCGCTGCTGCCTCATCACAGAACTGGCATATCGTGTGCAAAAGAAGGTTCCATAGAGGTTAGTCTTGATCACCTCGTCCCATTCCTCACTGGTCATTTTGAATACCATATGGTCCCGTGTAAAGCCAGCATTGTTTACCAGGACGTCAATTCGACCAAAGTGATCTATAGCAGCTTTAATAATATTCTCTGCTCCCTCCCTAGTGGCTACAGTATCATAATTGGGAACTGCTATGCCACCGGCACTTCTTATCTCTTCGACCACCCTATCCGCCA
>JAFGBN010000037.1 GCA_016933195.1 Dehalococcoidia bacterium
AACCCTGGCAAAGAGGCAATTGAGGCCGTTCTTTTCCCGGCCAAAACCGATTACCTCTATTTTGTATCCAAAAACGACGGTAGCCACCATTTTTCCAAAACCCTTGTAGAGCACAATAGGGCCGTAGAAATATATCAGAAGAAAAAGCGCATGATGCGATAAAAGAGCTCTTGATACTCGGGATCATCCGTCCTCATGATTTTCTTTTAGGCCAGACAACAAATATGCTTTAAACGGTTATAATTTTGGCTTTCTAATTCTTGGATATGATCAAAATATTTAGGGTTGGAGAATTGGAGCACTGAAACCATAGTTTTGAAATTTCAAAAAGCAGCATTTCTTCCTGAACTTACCCCAATGTTGCAAAAGGCTACGTCTCGAAACAAAAATGGCAGTGGATTTTAAGAGGCAGTGACATGGAAGTTGAAACCGAATTAATTGTCCGAAAAGAAGGGCCTATCTGTACAATGCTTATCAACCGTCCTGAAAAACGAAATCTCTTGACACCGACATGCCTGCTCAAGATGACCAGGGCGATTGAGGAGCTTACAGAAGAAGGGAATGTTTTTGTTATCATCCTCAGAGGTGCAGGGGATAAAGCTTTTTGTGCGGGTTACGATATCTCAGCCCTGCCTACCAAACCTACTTCCCAAATGGAAGAGTCCCTAAAAGGGACACCGCCTCTTGAAAAGGCCCTTCAGGCGATTCGAAAATTTACCTACCCGGTGATTGCCATGCTAAACGGGTACGCCTATGGTGGGGGATGCGAACTGGCCATAGGGTGTGATATGCGCATCGCAGCAAGGCGTGTCAAAATGGGTATGCCCCCCGCCAAAATCGGACTTGTCTATCCTTATCCCGGGTATCGGCGATTCCTCACGGTCTTGGGATTCAGCCGCACCCTCGAGATATTCCTTACGGGCCGCAAATATGACAGCCACAGCTGCTTGAAAATGGGGCTTGTGAACCACGTGGTCGATGATGGGGCGCTTGAGGCCTTCACCTATGACTTGGCAAGGGAGATCGCTGAAAATGCGCCCCTGTCTCTTCAAGGCACCAAGTTTACCCTTTACAAGATAGCTGAGTATCCTATCCTTGAGAAAGGGGAAGAGGAAGAGATTCGCTCTCTTTTTATCCAATCTCTTCAGAGTGAGGACATGGCAGAGGGTCAATTGGCATTCTTAGAAAAAAGAAAACCTCAATTCAAAGGCCGATGAAAGGGCCGAAAATGGGCTGGGATAAAAAGGAATCCTTAATTACTTGACACACAACCATTATTTTCCCTATATTTTTCACCAAAAAAAGGAAATCTTATCATTAGGAGGCGGTAAATGATAAAAGCGATCAGTCATCTGGGTGTGGCAGTGAAAAACCTTAAAGAAGCCAGGGAGTTTTATCGTTCAGTCTTTGGGCTTGAATCGTCTGAACCAATCATTGGGGGAGGAGGAACGGTTAGGGTGAGCATGGTGGAATTAGAGAATGTTACTGTTGAGCTCCTGGAACCTGTTGGTAGTGCGGGGCCAATAAACAAATTCCTGGAAAAGCGAGGCGAGGGCATCCAACATGTCTGCTATGAGGTGGATGATATCAACGCCGAAATTGGTTCGCTTAAAGCTAAAGGAATTGAGGCCCTGGGAGAACCGGCGCCTGGTGCCGAGGGATTAAGCGCCTTCCTTCACCCCAAGGGAACTCATGGCGTCCTCGTTGAGCTTGTTCAAAAGGAATAAAATGCTTGGAGGCATAAAAAATGGATTTTGAGCTAAATGAAGAGCAGAAAATGTTTCAGGATATGGCACGTAAGTTTGCCGAACAGGAGATTTTGCCAACACTCAAGGAAAATGTCCGCCACGACAAATTTGACCCTGGGATTATAAAAAAACTGGCATCACAGGGGCTATTAGCTCCACATTTGCCCCAGGAATATGGAGGATTAGGGCTTGATTACCTTACCTCAGCCATTATATGGGAACAGCTTTGCCGGGCTAGCCTGGCTGTAATCCAGGCGGCAACCAGCGGCCCCATTCAACCGGGAACTAATCTTCTGGATGCCGGTAGCGAGGAGCAGAAAAGAAAGTACCTGCCCCCAGTGTGTAGTGGGGATTCAATTCTTGTCGGGGCTGTAGTTGAACCTAATGCCGGCAGTGATTCATCCAGAATTGAGACTACCGCCGTACTCAAGGGCGACCGATGGGTCATCAATGGCAACAAGATCTTTATTACAAATGGCGAGATAGGTGACGTCATCTTAGTCATTGCCCAGACAGATAAAGCTCAAGGCATGAAAGGGCTTGCCACATTTATAGTTGAGAAGGGTACACCAGGTTTCTCGAGTGTGCCTCTAAAAGGCAAGTTAGGCTGGCGAGGTGGCAGTGAGGGCAACTTAAGATTCAGCGATGTGGAAGTACCCCTGGAAAACAAGGTTGGGGAGACTGGGCGTGCTTTAAGGAATGCCCTGCAAGGCATTGATACTGCCCGTCTTTTCCTGGCCGTTGGTTGTATTGGTATAGCCCAGAGTTGTCTTGACTCGTGCGTAAAGTACGCTAAGGAGCGAGTCCAGTTTGGAAAGCCCATAGGTGGCCATCAGTTGGTACAGGGGGTAATCGCTGATATGGCAATGAAGATTGAGGCGGCCAGATGGCTTACCTATCGTGTGGCTGACATGAAGAGCCGGGGGATCAGGCATATCAAAGAGATGTCCTGCGCCAAGTATTTTAGTACAGAGATGGCACTCTGGGTAACATCGCAGGCTGTTAAGATTCATGGAGCCTTTGGCACTGTCGATGACTATCCCGTTGGGCACCACTATCAGGATGCGGTAGTAGCTACGATACTGGGAGGGACAGCACAAATGCACCAGTTGACTATCGGGCAACAGCTTCTGGGGATGGCTGCTTTCTCTTAGCATACTGGCTATGGTAAGGAGGAGAGAAAAATGAATATTGTAGTGTGCGTTAAGCAAGTCCTGGACCCTGAGATGCCAATAGAGAAATTTAGGGTTAAGGATAACCAGGTAATTCCCCCTGATGGGATACCAATGGTGATAAATCCTTATGATGCTCAAGCAGTAGAGGCTGCGCTGCGAGTCAAGGAAAAACATGGGGGTAAGATAACAGCAATAACCGTAGGTACTGCTGAGTCTATAGAGGTGGTCAGGCGTGCTTTGGCCATGGGTGCTGATGAGGCAATGATCCTGAATGATGATGCGTTTGCAGGCTCGGATAGCCTTGCTACAGCTTACATCCTGGCCCAGGCAATACAGAAAATTGATGCCTTCGACCTTGTCTTGTGCGGGAGAGAAGCGGCTGATTGGAGTATGGGTATTGTCGCCTCTGTCCTGGCAGAGAGACTAAACCTGCCTCTCATTAGCTTAGCCAAAAATATTGAACTATTAGATAATAATATTCTAAAGGTTGAACGAATGATTCCAGATGGCTATCAGGTGTTTGAGGTCTCCCTTCCAGCAGTATTAACTGTGAGTCATGAGATTGGCTTGCCTCGCCTTCCCACTGGAATGGGTATCATAAATGCCGTGCGAAAGAAAATCCCGGTTTGGTCAAATCAGGATATTAACGCTGATGTCTCCCTCATTGGAGCAAATGCCGAGGGATCTAATCTACTGAGCCTCTCTATCCCTCAGAGAGAAAGAAAATGCGAAATCGTCAGTGGCAAAACTCCGGATGAGGTCGCTGGAAATTTGGCAGGGAAACTAAGAGCGGCTGGGGTGATATAGAAAAGGAGGTATCGAATGGCTCAAAATAGCGCAGTGCTAATCTGTGGAGAACAGGAAGGTGGGAAAATTACAGCAATTACCAAGGAATTGCTGGGCGTAGGTAAAATGCTGGCCGGAAGGCTTAATGGGAAGTTAAACGCACTTATTATAGGGAGTAATATCCGGGACTGCGGTGAGGAAGCTATCGTCTATGGGGCGGATAAGGTCTGTTTGGTAGATGACCCAGTGCTATCTCAGTACAACCCAGATTGCTATACTGATGCAATGACCCAGGCATGTCAGCAAGTGGGGCCTTCTGTTATTTTATTAGGACACACCACTATGGGACGCGATGTAGCTGGCAGGTTAGCTTTTAGACTTGGGTGCTTCCCTTGCATGAACTGCATTCATCTTGATATAGATCCGGATAGCAAGTCTTTGGTTCAGACCCGGTCAGTTTATGGTGGGAATGCTATTGCAGTTGTGGTTACTAAAGATTCCCAGTCTCAATTGGCCACTATAAAGCCAAGAGCCATGACACCACTTGAACCTGATAGCTCAAGAAAGGGCGAAATCGAAAATATCAAGGTGACAATAGATGATTCAGCATTAAGAACTAAGTTGGTGAGTATAACAAAAGAGGAAGTGGAAGGGATAAAGATCGAGGATGCTAAGGTAATAGTTGCTGGCGGAGGAGGAATTGGTGATGCTGAGGGCTTCCAACTTCTTCAAGATTTTGCCAAGATCCTCGGGGGAGCTGTAGGTACTACAACGGTGCCTTACGATGAAGGGTGGGTAACCACAACAAGTATGGTCATCGGAGATTCAGGCAAGACTGTAAAGCCTGACCTTTATATCGCAGTAGGGATACGCGGTGCATCGCAGCATATTGCCGGCTGCTCAGAGTCAAAGCTCATAGTGGCAATAAATAAGGATTCTGATGCCGGTATGTTTAAGGTCTCT
>JAFGBN010000038.1 GCA_016933195.1 Dehalococcoidia bacterium
GCAGATTGTTCCAGAGTTGCTTGAACTTATGCATGTTTCAGATCCCTCTTCCAGTTGTAAGCGATAGTCTCATCTCACCACGCTGATGAAACTTTCACTTTATCCAGACTAGTTTTTGTGGGGTACGTCATGACTGTGACACTGACTAAAGGTGTGGTATCATCGTTACGGGCAGACCACAGGACCTAAACATAAATGATGTCCTCAGAACCAAAGCATGGTTTTGATTGGAGGGCTTGAAAATGAAGGATGAAACAAAGACCAAAGAGGAATTCATAAGAGAATTGCAGCAGCTCCGCAGACAAGTTGCCAAGTTCGATAAATCAGAACAAGAGCGCGAAAAAGCCAAGGAAGAACTACGCGAGAGCGAAGCGAGATTAAAAGAGCTGGCTGAATTACTACCAGAGATTGTTTGTGAAACTGATGAGAAAGGAAACCTCACGTATGTTAATCGCATTGCCTATGAGAAATTTGGCTATACTGAGGAAGATTTCAATCAGGGAATGAACGTTCTTCAGGTGATAATTCCTGGAGACAGGGATAGAGTCAGGGCGAATATGGGCAGGATAACGGCTGGAGAAAAGCTGGGGGAAATAGAATATACGGTGCTTAGAAAAGATGGCAGCACGTTCCCCGTTAGTATATATTCGAATGCTATTATTCGGCAGAAAAAGCCAGTGGGTTTTAGAACGATTGTCATTGATAATACCTGGGGCAAGAAAGTGGCGGATGAATTAAAGAGGAGTGAGGAAAGGTACAGGGCTATATTCGAGAATACGGGCACCGCTATTGCAGTTACCGAGGAAGATACGATGATATCCCTGGCTAATCATGAGATGGAGTTGCTCTCCGGCTATTCTAAAGAAGAATTAGAGGGAAAGAGAAGCTGGACAGACTTTGTGGTAAGGGAAGACCTGGCAAGAATGAAAAAATATCATGGATTGCGGAGAGATAACCCTGTTTCTGCTCCCAGGAACTATGAATTCAAGTTAGTCGACAAACAGGCAAACATTAAAAATATACTTATAACTATAAGTATGATTCCAGAAACGAAGAAAGCCATTGCCTCTTTTCTGGATATTACTGAGCAGAAGAAGGCAGAAGAGGAACTGAAATTGAGGGCAGAGATGCTGGACCAGGCCAGTGACGGAATTATGCTGCGTGATTTCGATGGGAATTTATTGTATGCCAATGAGACAGCTATAAAGGATAGGGGATACACCCTGGAAGAATTCTTTAAGTTAAATGCTCGTGATTTGATAGTGGCTGAGCCTAATAGCGAAAGTATTAAGGAATGGGACCAGAGATTAATGGAAAAAGGATACTCTCACACCGAATTCGGCATACGACACAAAGATGGGTCACTGGTGCCGATGGACGCGATGGCTACAAAGATTAAATCAGGGAATAAAGAGTACATACTCAGTATCACCAGGAACATCACCGAGCAGAAGAAGACGGAGGAGGCTCTGAAGGAAAGTGATGAAAGGCTGAGGCTCTTTATGAATTCAGCAACCGATGCTTTCTCTATCTGGGATTCTGAATTAAACCTGGTTGACTGCAATGAGGTCAGGATGAAGCTGTTCTTCCCGGGGCTAAGGAAGGAAGAAGTTATAGGGAAAAATATAGTGGAGTTGTATCCCTTTTTTAAGGGAACTGACAGGCATAGCAAATACCTGGAAGTATTGAAGACAGGGAAGCCGCTATTTATCGCTGATACTGTTCGTATTGGTGACATTTCCCTCCCGGAGTCTGAACAAAGGCACCACTCTATCCGGGCTTTCAAAGTAGGCAATGGTTTGGGGTTGATTAATACAGACATAACCGAGCGTGTAAGGGCAGAGGCAGAGAGAGCAGTGCTAGAGCGTAAATCACAGGTAACCAACCGCATGGCGGTGGTAGGCGAAATGGCGTCTGGTATAGCCCACGAGATAAACAACCCATTGACCGGAGTAGTGGGCTTTGCCCAATTACTTGCAGACAGGAAGGACCTGCCAGAGGATGTTAGGGAACAGCTGAAGATAATCCATGAGGGTGGCCACAGGGTGGCTAATATAATCAAGGGCTTACTTTCCTTTGCTCGACAGAGCAAACCAAAAAGAGAATATGTCGACATCAACGAAATTGTAGAGGAAACCCTACAGCTGAGTCATTATAAGCTTGAGACCAGCAATATAGAGATAATCAAGCGGTTTGAACCTGAGCTGCCGTGGACAATGGTCGATGCGGGACAGCTGCAGCAGGTATTCATAAACCTGATACTTAACGCCGAGCAGGAAATGAGTAGCGCGCATGGTAAGGGTAAACTAGAGATTAAGACAGAGCTTGCCGGTGACAGAATACGTATATCATTCAAGGATGATGGTCCCGGCATAGCAAAAGAGACCATAAAGAGGATATTCAATCCGTTTTTCACCACCAAGGAGGTAGGGAAAGGGACGGGGTTGGGACTAAGCCTGTCGCATGGCATTATTGCAGAGCATGGGGGACAACTCTATATAGAGAGTGAGTTAAGAAAGGGTGCTACCTTTGTGGTTGAACTGCCATTGTTAACAAAAGAAGAAGAGATTGAGAAAGTAGAGGCTGAAGCTGGAACTGAGGAAAAAGGGAGGATACTGGTAGTGGATGATGAGGAGGTGGTAAGGCAATACCTGAACAGTGTCTTGACTAAGATGGGACACACTGTAGAGATGGCGACGAATGGAGAAGAGGCGTTGGAGCTGGTGAAATCTACCAGGTATAACCTTATTTTGTCCGACATTAAGATGCCGGGGATGGATGGCAAGGAGTTTTACAAAAATATAGAGGAGATAGCACCATCACTTACCAGGCGGGTAGTATTTATCACCGGTGATGTCATGGGAGAGGACACTCAAGATTTCTTGTTGGAAACTGGGGCACAGCATATAACCAAGCCCTTTGATGCTGGGAATTTGCGCCGGGTGGTGAACGATATGCTCAGTGGTTCGAAGAAATAGGGCTCCACTTGTAAAGCAACATTAACTACTGTTTAGCCTGTAATTGCGTTTAATCATTAATGTTTTAAGTGTTGTTAACTATATATGCTTTTGTATACTACAGTCCTTAATAACTCTTTGTAAATATCTGCCGACATTTTGCCGACAAACTGTTTGGCTGACACCGACACAGGAGGGACGTACGATCCAAAGCAGTAAATTAAGCGTTAATTTGGCGTTAAACTGTTTGGCACTGGATAATACTAAAAGTGATTCTAGCTATAAAGATGAAATTTCAGTGTTAACTGAAAAGCACCATTTGAACGTAAAGATACCAAATGATACACCCAGCTTAGAATTAGGAAACCGCTGCTCTATCCACCTGAGCTACAGGGGCTTGAAGCTTTTACAAATTCAAATTACGCCTTATTATATCAAATTTCAGCCTTAATTATTTCAAAAGCACCTTTTAACGCCTTTAGAGATTATACCCTTGCCCGGTAACAGGTAACACTATAGACTTACCTTGCATCTCCTTTATTATATGGGAATATATATCCATAGTAAAAGCTCCAAACTATGCCCTGGTGCTTCTGACACAACTTTAGACACTACTCTTTTGAACCACATCAAGTTTGCAGAGGTAAATCTTAACTAATGAAGGCTTCCCTTCCCTCGACCAGGCAAGACTTACCCAAAAATAATTTCCTAAAAATGAATAAGCTGATAGTATAGTGCCTTTCTCTGTCCTTAAAATATCGCGCATGTGCTCTTAAGACAGTTCACATATTAAATAAACAGGTTAGCTGAATGAGAAAGAAAGAAATAAGCATACCCTATAAATGGAAGGTTATGATGGTTGGGGCACTGGGAGTGCTGATGAGCACTATGGATTTGGGGATGATGCGCATAGCCTTACCTCCTCTTGGAGAAGCATTTGGGGTAGGCCCTGATAGTGTTGTCTGGGTACAGCTCATCACTTTTATGGTTGGGGCAGGGATTATCCTCTCCGTAGGCAAAGCAGCTGATATGTACGGGAGAAAGAGGGTCTTTTCTCTGAGTTTGCTGGTAATGAGTATTGGATTGTGCATGTGTTCATTATCACAAACTTTTGGACAGTTGCTGGCATCCCGTTTCATATTATCTGTCGGTCTTGTTATATCACTCGCCAATGGAATCGCCATAGTTACCGCAGCCTTTCCCTCCCAGGAGCGAGGGAAAGCCATTGGAATAATTAGCGCAGTGGCTTCTACGGGA
>JAFGBN010000039.1 GCA_016933195.1 Dehalococcoidia bacterium
ACTAAACTTAGCGACTATGGCAAGGCAGTTACCCTGGTAAATGACAACTTTGCTAATCTTGAGGCTATTTGTGTCGAATACCATTTCCATCCAGTTGATGGTATTCTTTTCGACCTTGGTGTCTCTTCTCTGCAACTGGATACAGCCCAACGTGGCTTTAGCTTTCAATACGAAGCTGCTTTGGATATGAGGTTTAACTCCAGGCAAGGGCTAACTGCGGCCGACATTGTTAACACTTTCTCTGAAACGGAGTTAATCCATATTATCAGGGAATATGGGGAGGAGCGTCACTCGCGGCGATTAGCTCGGCATATTGCCCAGAGTCGCCCCATTACTACCACTTCGGAACTTGCCCGAGTGGTGAAACAAGTTCTGGGCGGGAAGCACGTCAAAATTCACCCGGCCACCAGAACTTTTATGGCACTTCGCATCGCGGTTAATAGTGAGTTGCAGAACCTAAAATTGGCTCTCGAGCAGACTATTAAACTTCTTCGCCCTGGAGGGAGATTAGTGGTTATCAGTTACCACTCTCTCGAAGACCGCATAGTCAAAGAATTCATGCGACGCGAAGCCAGTAGCTGCATATGCCCACCAGGAACAGTAGTATGCCGCTGTGGACATGTTCCTTCCTTAAAGCTCATCTCGAGAAAGGTTATCAAGCCATCTCCGTTGGAGGTAGAATCCAACCCGCGTAGCCGTAGCGCCAAATTGAGGATAACTGAGCGACTCAATTGAGTTAGGCAGTACTCAACAAGAAGCAAAGGAGGTGAAAATGGCAAAGAAGATTATTTCAGCTATTGATGTAGGCACAACTAAAGTAGCTACCATTGTTGCTAATGCTAAGGCAGAAGACGACATCGAGATTTTGGGAGTGGGAATCGCTCCTAGCCGTGGTCTACATAAAGGCATCGTGGTTAATATGGATGAAGCTAAGGAATCCATAGCCGAATCAGTGAGAGAAGCTCAAAGAGTTAGCGGCATACGCATAGACTCCGTCTATGTTGGGGTTACTGGTAGGCATATAAGTAGCCTGAACAATCGGGGAGTAGTAGCTATACCACGGGAAGACCGCTTAGTGCGCTCCCAGGACCTTAAGAGGGTGCTATCTGCAGCTCGCAGCGTCCCTGTTCCTGAGGGGAAAAAGGTACTCCACGCTATCCCTCGGTATTATGCCCTAGATGGGCAGGAGGGGGTAAAACAACCGGTAGGCATGCATGGATCCAGGTTAGACGTGGAAACCCATATCATCACTGCTTCGATAACCTCGGTGCAGAACTTGGTTAAGTGCATCCGCAGTATTGGCGTTGAGGCTGAAGATCTGGTTTTGGAGCCTTTGGCTAGCGGTGAGGCAGTATTAACCCCTGAGGAGAAGGAAGCCGGTGTTATTATGGCCGACATTGGCGGCGGCACTACGGATATAGCTGTATTTAAACGTGGCAACATCTACCACACTGCAATCATTCCGGTGGCCGGTTACCAGGTGACCAGTGATATTTCTATTGGCTTGGGCCTGCCTTTTATCATAGCGGAAAAAATGAAGAAGGAATATGGCAACGTGATGCCAAATCCTGAAACTGACCAGACAGCCCGAGTGGGCATCGAGAATGGCCATAGCGCATCTTACCGAGACCTATGCGACGTTATCCGAGCCCGAATGGAAGAACTGCTGCAGCTTATGCTTCTGGAGATGCCCACCACTGATTATCGAACTTTGGCGCCTTGTGGTTTAGTGCTCACTGGTGGCACGGCTAATTTGTCCGGGCTTGATGAACTAGGGCGTTCGATGTTACAAATGCCAGTGCGTAAAGGCCAACCTTTGGGTGCAGGCGTTTATGGCATCTCCGATGTCCTTCATAATCCAGCTTATGCTACCACTTTAGGACTGGTTCTATGGCAAGTGCGAGGCAAAGAAGGATCAGCTTTCCAAGTAAGAAGAGCTGGCATTTGGGGCAGCTTTGTAGGTTTCGTTAGAAAGCTGCTTCGTGCTTAGTTATGAAAGGAGGTTAGAATGGCAAAACAAATTTATACTCCGTCAGCAGCAAAAATTAAGGCTATAGGCATTGGTGGCGGCGGTTGCAATGCTATCACGCGCATGGTTCGTGAGGAAATAAAGGGTGTCGACTTCATTGCCATGAATACTGACGGTCAAGCACTGGCTCTCTCTGAAGCGCCTACTAGAATTCAACTGGGGGAGAAGTTGACTAAGGGATTAGGTGCTGGTGGGGATCATAGGATTGGAGCCAAGTCGGCTGAGGAAAGCCGTGGAACAGTTGAAGAACTTGTTGAGGGTGCTGATATGGTATTTGTTGCTGCTGGCATGGGTGGTGGCACAGGTACTGGTGGTGTTCCAGTAGTAGCCGAAATAGCCAAGCAGACTGGTGCTCTCACCATCGCAGTGGTAACTAAACCTTTCACTTTCGAGGGAGCACATAGAACTCAAGTAGCTGAAGAGGGATTGCTTAACTTGAGCAATAAGGTTGATACGCTTATCATTATCCCTAATGACCGTCTTCTTCATCTCTGCGATGCCAAGACCACTGTTGAAAGTGGTTTTAAATTGGCTGATGACGCCCTTCTTCAGGGAGTTCAAGCTATCGCTGATGTAGTCACTGTTCCTGGGTTAATCAATCTTGACTTCGCTGATATTAAGTCGGTGATGAAAGATGCTGGCCCTGCCTGGATGTCTGTAGGCAAAGCCAGCGGACAAAATCGTGCTGCTGAAGCTGCTAAAGCTGCACTGGCTAGTCCATTGCTTGATGCATCCATTAGCGGAGCCAATGGTGTGCTATTTAATATCACAGGGGGCTCAAGCCTTACTCTATTTGAATGCGACGAGGCTGCTCAGGTAATTAGCAAGTCGGTGAACCCTAATGCCAACATAGTGTTTGGGGTGGTGTTTGACCCCAATATGGATAACGAAGTCCGAATTACTGTTATTGCTACCGGCTTTGTCACCCAGTATAGCAAAGGAATATCTGGTGCCGAAGAACTTCGTCGCCTTATAAAAGGCAGTAGCGATGCTCTCGATCTCCCTTCCTTCTTGCGTCGTGCTCAGTCCCTTCCTGCTTCTCATTTAACAAGTAGTGCCCAAGCCGGGGGAATAGTTACTCCAGAGCGAGCCAAGATTTCTCAGCAGTAGCCCTTAACGCAGTAGCCCTTAACTTTCATTAGGAAAGGGGGTAACTCTAGTTACCCCCTTTCCTATCCATAGAAAATGTTGCATTATACTACATTTAGTAGTATAATGTTTTTGTAACACAATTCTTGGAGGGGTTTATGAGGTGCCCTTATTGTAGTGGTCAGGAATCGAGGGTGATAGATTCTCGAGACTTGGGTGAAGTTGTGAGGCGGCGAAGGAAATGTCTTGCTTGTGGAGGTCGCTTTACTACCTATGAGCGCATACAGACACACAGTATTTTTGTTATCAAGAAAGATGGGCGCCGCGAGGAATTTAACCGAGATAAGCTCTCCTCGGGTATTCGCAAAGCCTGCGAGAAACGTCCTCTTCCTACCGGTGCTATTGATAAGCTCCTAGACAGCATTGAAGCTGAGCTTTATACCGCGGGCAAAGCTGAAGTTACCAGTTCTCTCATTGGTGACCTGGTCATAGGGAGGTTAAGAAAACTGGACCATATAGCCTATATTCGCTTTGCTAGCGTCTATCGGGAATTTGCCGATATCGGCACTTTGAAGCAGGCGGTGGACAATTTAGCCACAGGCGAAGCCGTAGCACCAGCAAATCAGTTACCACTGTTGCCTTCCAAAGCAGTGAATTCGCTAAAAGGAGTCCGACGTGAGGCATCTTTTACTTGGGAGGGGGTGGGAGCTAAGAATGACTAGGCTCCATAGAAACGCCAGCAAAAAATCTGTAGGGCAGGATAGGGTAGTTCAGGCTGTTTTCGCCGCCGCCGAGTCCATGGGTATAAGTGATAGAAATTTGTTGGAGCAGTTCACACAACAGGTGAGCCAACGCCTGGAAGTAGCCCAACCCTTGCCAGGCATGGAGGAATTTGTTTCCCCGCGTACTAGACGATTGGTGCCTTCCTCCCAAATTCAGGCGATAGTTAAGGAAGTTCTAACTGCCAATGAGTTTTCTCCCCAAGCCAAGGGTCAGGTCGTTTCTGGGATTAAGCTTAGCGATAATGCGTTGAGAGTCCTGGAAAGGAGATACTTAATAAAGGATGACCAGGGAAAAGCCATTGAGACTCCACAAGAGTTATTTCGCCGAGTAGCTAAGCACATTGCCCCAGTCGAGCTTCTTTATGACCCCAAAGCAGACATCTCCTTTCTGGAGGAGGCATTCTACCAGCTAATGGCAAATCTGGAATTCCTACCCAATTCCCCTACGCTGATGAATGCTGGTCGCGAGTTGGGGCAATTATCAGCCTGCTTCGTTATCCCCATTGACGATTCTATGGAATCCATTTTTGATGCTGTTAAATACACTGCTTTAATTCACAAAAGTGGCGGTGGCACCGGTTTTTCCTTTTCTCGACTCAGGCCAGAGAAAGGCAGAGTTGGTTCTACAGGTGGCGTTGCTAGTGGCCCTGTTTCCTTCATGCGAACCTTCGATACCACTACTGATGTGATAAAACAGGGTGGCATGCGCCGTGGAGCTAATATGGCGATACTAACCGTTGACCATCCAGATATCTTGAAATTCATCACAGCTAAGGAAGACCCCGAGGCTTTGACTAATTTTAACCTCTCTGTAGCAGTGACTGATAGTTTCATGCAAGCAGTGAGGAAAGACGCTGACTACAATTTAGTGAATCCGCAAACTGGAGAAGTGACTGGTAAGCTTAATGCCAGGGAGGTATTCGACAAAATAGTAGATATGGCATGGCGTACAGGTGACCCGGGTGTTGTGTTTATTGACGAAATAAACAGGCATAACCCCACGCCTAAATTAGGGAAAATCGAAAGCACCAATCCTTGCGGTGAGCAACCTTTGCTTCCTTTTGAATCTTGTAACTTGGGTTCCCTCAACTTAGCCAAAATGCTGATTTTCCAAGATAAGCAATGGCAGATTGACTATGCTAAGCTATCTCAGACGGTTAAGCTGGCGGTTCGCTTCCTCGATAATGTCATTGATGTTAATCAGTTCCCCTTGCCCCAGATTAGTGAGCGCACCAGAGCTACTAGAAAAATAGGTTTAGGGGTAATGGGTTTTGCCGATATGTTGATCCAACTCGGGGTTCCTTATGATAGCGAACAAGCGCTTACCATTGCTGAGGAGGCTATGAAGTTCATATCTGAGGAGGCAAACAAAGCTTCGATAGAATTAGGCAAGGAAAGAGGCGTTTTCCCTGCCTTTGAAGACAGCATCTACGATGCCCCCGATGGTCCTCGCTTTCGGAATGCCTCTCGGACCACCGTTGCTCCCACTGGTAGCTTGAGCATAGTTGCCAATTGTTCCAGTGGAATAGAACCACTATTTGCCCTGAGTTATGTGCGCCATATTCTGGAAGGCGAAGAGTTTGTGGAGGTAAATCCTTATTTTGAGGAAATAGCTAAAAGGGATGGATTCTATTCTGCAGAGCTGATCAGGGAACTAGCTGAAGGCAAGAGTTTAAGAGATACAGACCACATCTCTGAAGAGATAAAAAAGCTCTTCATTACTGCCCATGATATAACCCCTGAGTGGCATGTCAGGATGCAAGCGGCTTTCCAGAGATTTACTGATAGCGCTGTATCTAAGACAGTCAATTTCCCCTATGAAGCAACACCCGCAGATGTGGCCAAGGTATATATGTTGGCTTATCAAGAGGGCTTAAAAGGGATAACTATTTACAGGGATAGAAGTCGGGAAAACCAAGTTCTCACTGTAGGAGGAGAGATAAAAAAGGCTGAAGGCAAGCTGGCTCCTAGGAAGAGACCTAAAGTTACTAGAGGGGTAACTGAGAGGGTGAGCACTGGGTGTGGATACATCTATGTAACTATAAATTTTGATGAACAAGGGATATGTGAGGTTTTCTCCACGTTGGGAAAAGCTGGGGGGTGTGCTGCAGCCCAACTTGAAGCTATAAGCCGCCTCATTTCCTTGGCTTTGAGGTCTGGCCTGGATTTGAATTCTGTGGTGCGGCAGTTGCGTGGCATCAGGTGTCCTTCTATTGCCTGGGAACAGGGGCAGGCTATTTTGTCCTGCGCCGATGCTATCGCTAGCGTGCTTAAGAAATATATTAAAGAAGAACCGATGGCCAATTCTGAGATGCCTGAATTTAAAAACCCTGAGACGGGTAAAAAGGCGCCATTGCTAGATGAGGCTCTGAACCTGAACAAAGCAAAGGTGAACGAGCAGCGAAGCAATCAAGCAGGACAGTGCCCTGAGTGTGGTGGTCCTTTGATTTACCAAGAAGGATGTAATATTTGCCTCAACTGCGGTTTCACCAAATGCGGATAGAGTATGGGGAAGATGAGTAGCTCGAAAGTTAATCGCTATTTAGCCCTTAAGCATATTGCGGAGGTTGCCAATTCAACCTCTAGTTTAAAGAGGATTTTTAATTCTATAGCTAGCAGTACTGCCAAAGCTGTACATGCAAATGGCTGCCGCATTTTATCCCTCAGCTCTCAAAAGGAATATTTGCTCACTGTAGGCACTCATGGTTTAAGCGACCTCTACCTAAAGAAGGGTCCTCTTAATGCCCACAAAAGCCTCCCAGATATTCTTGATGGGAAAGTGGTATTTATTGCTGATGCCACTAAAGATGAAAAGGTTCAACATCCCCAAATAGCACAAGCACAGGGCATATCTTCTATATTCGGCGTCCCTATACTCAAGAAGGGAGAAGCTAGCGGAGAAATTAGGGTTTATACTCGCGAGCCCCACCACTTCTCCGAAGCTGACAGAGGCTTTCTTCTTAGTGTTGCCGCTATATGTGCTGTCCTATTAGAGAGAGCGGAGCTCTACCAATTCCTAGAGAAAGATTATAAAGCAAGTAAACTACGAATGAAATCAGCTCAAATATCTCCATTACCCACAGCCTCGCTGAGACCGACTAGCTTTGCTCATCCTAGCGAAAAGGAATTTGCCAAGCTTTTGGATTTCTATCGCATCGAATGGCTATATGAACCTCGTTCTTTCCCACTAAAGTGGGAGAACGGTGGGGTAACTGCGATGTTTACTCCTGATTTCTATTTACCTGAGTTAGACCTTTATGTTGAACTCACTACATTAAAACAAAGTCTGATAACCGAAAAATACCACAAGTTTCGCCGTCTCAAGGAACTCTATCCTGAGATTAATATTAAGCTTCTTAACAAGAGTGATTATCTTCAGCTCCTTGCTAAGTATGGCTATGGCCCCTTGGGCGAAGCCAAAATAGAGGGAGTCAATCGAGTTTTGTACAGCCACACCCAAATTCAGCGGAAGGTTAGGGTCTTGGCTAGACGCATTTCCCATGATTATGCTGGCAAGCAGCTAGTATTAGTGGGCATCTTAAAGGGCGTTATCTGTTTTATGGCTGATCTGATGCAACACCTTTCTCTTCCGGTTACCCTAGACTTTATGGCCATATCATACTATGGGGGTGATGGCCAGACGGTTAAGATAACTAAAGATTTTGATAGCAACATGACAGGGCAACATGTAGTTATGGTTGAAGATATCGTAGATACTGGCATGACACTGAATTATGTGCTCAATCACCTTTCATCTCAAAATCCAGCCAGCCTTCATGTTTGCGCCCTGCTTGATAAGAGGGCACGCCGATTGATAGATGTTCCACTGGACTACGTAGGCTTTGAAATTCCCGATGAGTTCGTAGTTGGTTATGGGTTGGATTATAAAGGACAATATCGCAATCTGCCTTTCATTGGCATCCTCCACCCTGAGTTAATTAAAGAGGACGAGTCGCACTAATTGCTTTCGCCTGTTCGAAGTAATATCACAGAATGCGATACCGACAAGCAAAGATACTTATATACCAGACATAGGAATTCTATCGGAGGAAACTAGCAGGGTAGAAGAACCTTTGTGGAGAAAAAATTGCCCCAAGTAACCTCACTTTTCCCTTGACTTCCCACCACCTTCCTTCCAGCTTCCACTTACCTTGTGTCAGGCTCTTCACTTCCTGACATCTTTCGGCTTCAGCCTACTCAGCACTTGGCTTCTAGTCTGCCAAACTTACGCTTGGTTACTTGGGACATGTTTAATCTAACATACTCATGATAATTTGTCAAGTTTATGTGCTGGCTGTGTTGATGTTCTATTTGTCAGCCTTTCCTTAGAGATACCTTTCCATTTTAAGAAGCTGGAGCACAGCCGAATGGCACATCAGACTACACCATCTGGTACTATCATATATCTGAGCAACTGGCACGAGAAGCTCCCTCAACCCCTGTGGTGGGTGCAAATCTACCTGTGGAGTTGTTAAGGGCTGAATTCGGAGAGCCTAAGGCCAACTGTATAGTAACCATCATAAGTATTTGCGAGGCTAGTTAGCTGCTAACCCAGCTTCGGGTTCTCAGGATTATCCCATGTGGGTGCAGTCAAGCCGCAAGCGGGAGTCAGAAGTCTCCACTGCGAATTAGCCTAGACTGGTAGGCCTTTCGGGCTCTATCCCTAAGGCCGTTCCAGTCATTGTCCCAAACCACCTATACTTGAGCTGTAGCTGCCCGTTTTCTCCAGCGAAGCCATAGGGCCCAGGCTGATACCAGCACTGCCACCACCGCAACATAGATTTCCACATGAATGGCAGTAAAGACCCCTGCCTGCAGCAAAGCAACGCCGTAGTTCAATAACGCGTGCAGGAAAGCGGCTATGAGGTAGAATTGCCATCCCCGGCCCTTAGCCAGACCATAACCAGCCAGCGCAGAGAAAGCAGTGTGAGCGGCTACAACAAAGAACCTCTCCCAGAATCCAGCCAGTGTCATGAAGCCGCCGATTTCCACTACTGCCCAGGTCCACCCCTGGGCAAACATGAGATTGTGTGCCCACTGTGCTTCAAAGATACCAAATCCAGCTCCAGCCACAGCGCCGATGGCGAGCCCCAGCTTAGGATCGATGTTCTTGCCGCTGCGCCACCAGTAAGTAACCACCGGCACAAGCTTTGCTCCTTCCTGGACCAGCCCGCTCAGTAGTATTTGTGGTATCCCTGCAAGCAGAATCCAGCGCATCAGGACTTCTGCGCTCCAGAAATGACCTAACGCTCGCCCGGTCAGAGCCTGAAGCGGGATTTGAATGAAGCTGGCGGCAGCCAGTGCCAGGATGGCACTGCTTACGAGGACCGCCCAGAGCCAGGGTCTCTTAATCAGCGGCGGGCGGTAACCGGCCAGCCAGACTGCGCCAAAAGCTATAGCCAGGCCAATCCCCCAGGCGCTGGGGTTTTGGAAGAAAGAGAGGAAAAAGTTAACCATGTACTCTGTCATGAACCCCTCCTGCAGCTTAGACTAATTTTTCTCCAGGCTATCCTCTTTAGCCACTGGTCTAAGTCCAGCCGCTGCTACTTTTGTTCCTAAGTTCTTAAGGGCAACCTGGCCTGAGGTTGTTTGGGGGCAAAATTGATTTGAGGCGCATATCTCAATCAACTTACTCCTGTTTCAGGGCAGGTAGGTTATCTCGGAAGGGGGTTTCTCATGTAGCTCGAACTCTATCCCCGCTTCCTTGAACAAGCTTCTAAAAGACTCATCGGCATAGTTGCCAAAAGTCACGAAGCGCTTTATCTTGGCATTCACCAGCATCTTGGCACAGAGAACACAGGGGGAATGCGTAACGTAGATTGTGGCGCCGGTAAGGTCAACGCCGTGGAGCGCCGCTTGTATGATTACATTTTGCTCCGCGTGAATCCCCCGGCATATTTCATGTCTGGTCCCGGATTCTATATTCAGCTCATCCCTGAGACAGCCGAGCTCAAGGCAGTCTTTGAGCCCGGAGGGAGCGCCGTTATAGCCGGTGGTTAATATATGCTTGTCCCTCACTGCCACAGCACCTACGTGATGCCGCCGGCAAGTTGAGCGTTCTGCTACCACAGTTGCTATCTTGAGGAAGTATTCATCGATGTCCGGCCTGATTACGTTTTTCACTTCAAAGCGGACATAACTCGTCCCGTCTCCCTCTCCAGCTCTTTTAGAGAAGCTTCATTTAATATGGTAAAGTCAGCCATGGCAATTGGCCCACCCTTGTTGCTGTTCTCTATCTCCGCTTTGTCCCGGCTGGCTGCTTCCTCAATCACCAAAGGCCGCTTTGCTCTATTTCTGAGCCTTCTATATCTGGCTGCCGGCGATGCCCACACAGCAACCATGGCAAACCTTTCGCCATAACAATCCTTCAACAGATTATACTCTTCCCACGAGTAAAGTCCGTCCACCACGACATCTGACGTTTTCAGCGAGTTTTCAACCCTTGGGAGGTTCAATTTGGCATATGCTGCCATCCCATGTTCTTTTCTCAATTGCTCCCTGATATAACATTCGTTTTCCTCATTTGGCTCAAGGCCTCTGTTCTTGATTTCTTCGTCTGTAATATCTCCAAACCGGACTTTCTTGAAGCCGCTCTGCTCAAACAACCTGGCTACTTCTGATTTGCCCGCACCTGCCATGCCAACAATTGCTATCACTTTCATTGCTCACGCGCATTTACTAACTGGATTGCAGAGCTGCTTTTATTGACAACCTTTGCGCAACTATTATAGGGAAAATCCCAGTCTATGGCAACGACTTTGCATTAACGTGTGGTACATATCAAAGCCGATGTCTGATTTACCCTGTCATGCGAATTAGAAATCGGAAAAGGGGAAGAAGTAAACAATGGCAAAAGTCGAGAGGCATAGACCGGATGCTATTTACGGGCCCGATATATCGGTCCCATGAGTTGGCGGATTTCGTCTGGAATCCGCGACGGCGATTAAGGAAGATTGTTCTGAAAGAGGGAATACCTGTGCTCGATTATGGCTGGGGGCTGGGCCTCTATACGCTGCCTATAGCCAACTTAGTGGGGTCTGAGGTAAAGGTCTTCGCCGTGGATATCCAACCACTAGTCATTAGCACGACAAAGGGGAAAGCGTCTCGTGAGTCTTTATAAACATAAGGCTATCCTGGTTGCTCCAAAAGCCAGGCAGTGGCGCCGCAGCTTAGCCCAGCAGTGGTATAGATAGACTCGAAGTTCAGCTGACGCGCAGGTGAAGAATCTCAGGGACAGCCCCCTTTCACAGGGACTGTCCTGAGCGAGTTCTTCGGTCACTTAGCCCGCTCAGAATGATAGAAACGGGGGGCCGGGTCAGGATGGCAAAAGTGGCATCTGGGATGTTAATGGCTGACAGTTGGGGCAGAAGTAGGTGCCTCGGTTTCGTACCATAATCCGCTGGATGGGATTGTGGCAGCCAGGGCAGGCCTTACCACCTTGATGAGCAACCTTAAAATCGAACTGGGCTGTGCCTGATTGGCCCTCAGGGCGAACGTATGTGTCTACGCTGGCACCCTTATTCCTTATGGCTGACGAAAGGATTTCACGGATGCAATGGTATAAGGTCTCCACCTCTTCCGCTACCAGAGTATTTGCCTTTTTCAACGGATGGATTCCAGCGGCAAAGAGAGCTTCATCGGCATACATATTGCCAATTCCCGCAATTACACTTTGGTCAACAAGGACTGCTTTTACGGGGATATGGTGCTGGCTCAATCTCTGCGCCAGTATGCCAAGAGTGAAGCTATCGCTTAATGGCTCAGGGCCTAATTTGCCGACTATGGCGTCGGCGTCTCCCACCAGCCAGATTACCCCCAATCGACGCCGGTCAATAAATACAAACCGATTACCGTTGGAAATATAAAAAGACGCTCTGGCATAGCGGTCAATTCCTTTGGGATTTAGCAGTAAGGTGCCGGTCATTCTAAAGTGCATAATCAGTGCTTCATTGCTTGCCAGGTTGAAAATGAGATATTTTCCCCGGCGCTCAAGGCTCTGTATTGTTTGCCCGATTAGCTTACGGCGAAATTCTTCAACTGGAGTTCCGAGCAGCAAATCGCTGTCAAAAATAGTAACATGGGTGAAACGCTGCCCCATCACCCAGGGCGAAAGCTCGTTCTTAATTGTCTCTACTTCAGGCAATTCTGGCATTTTCTAAGCTGGTACAGCAGGCGCTGTGCAGGCCAAATTTTAGCCTGTTTCAGTTCAAATGGAAAGTTAATGTGCTCGTTCATATGATTAGTGACACCTCCTCCTTTCTTTTATTTTGTTGATGGAGCTTAAGAAATTTCTTTGGAGTAAGGTACTCCGGTGGCTGGTGAGGTTGTACAGTGTTATATACTCTTTCCCATTCTGGTAAAGCTTGGTTCAAATCTGCTACCTCAAACCTAGTGTCCAGTACCTCATAGAATTCCGTAGTATGGGTTTTTGTGCTCTTTCCACATGTCCGTTCAGGGACGAATAGGTAATCCAAGCGCCGATTGGGAGCATGAGCTGTCGCGGTGAAGAAATCTGACCCATTTTTGAGGTAATCCTCCACCTTCACTGCTTCTTCGAATCCCGCGATGTTTCTAAGCGCATTCATCGTAGTATCACCACGGTGATCAGCGTTTGGTCTGTCGGGATAGCCATACTGCATAGTCGCTTCAGGCGGAGTAGTATTCATGTCTCCACCAGCAATTACCACCCCTGTAACGTTAGTAACCCTAGGAAGCATCTTGGCCAACGCGTTGGCCTGTTGTACACGATCAGCCTGATCGTACGCCTCGAAGTGATTATTTATCACCAAGACAACCTGTTCACCCCACTGTATCTGTACTTGTTGGCTGTA
>JAFGBN010000040.1 GCA_016933195.1 Dehalococcoidia bacterium
CTGGGCTCGTAGCATGGTAGAGCAGAGAAAACAGGGAAAGAAGGTGTACGATTTACCTGGTTGGATAACTAAGTTTCATTTAGCCTTGCTAGACCTGCCACAACCCACAATTGCAGCGATAAACGGCGTGGCTGTGGGTTGGGGAATAACCATGGCATTAAGCTGCGACATAAGAATTGCCGCAGAGGATGCCAGGATATCGTTTCCTTTTGCTGCTAGCGTAGGCATTACCCCTGAAAATGATTCAACCTATATGCTACCTAGACTGGTAGGCATAGGTAAAGCTTGCGAATTAGTATTTACAGGTAAAACTATCACTGGCAAGGAAGCCAAGGAGATAGGGCTGGTTAATGATGCGGTTCCATCAGCTCAGCTACGAGAGTTTACCTCTGAATTAGCAGAAACTATAGCCAGAGGAGCACCAATAGCTATGCGGTTAGCTAAGAAAGGGCTATACCAAGGATTGGATGCCGATCGCTACAAGCAATTACTCTGGGAAGAGACAACTATTCGCGACACCTTACAGTCGGAAGACCATGCCGAGGCAATAGAGGCGTTCCTGGCGAAACGGAAGCCGATATTTAAAGGGAGATAACCGGAGGTAATTGCTTCCTGTGCTGAGTAGCTGGATGTGGCGTTAGCCTGATTCTTGATATTCCTTGATTTACCGCACTGATACATCACGAGTGGACTTATGGGCAGAAATTTGGTTGGTTACTACGGTCAGGCCCTAGATTGGCTTCAGGCTTCCAGGTGCTGTGTTTCCTTTATTCTCTCAATATGCTGGTCAAATCCTTCGTGTTTCGCTCGTGCCGATTTCCCTAATGGGTCAACTATCTCTGCCCTGTCCAAGAGGACGTCGAAGGTGGCTTTCACCGAAGAAGCAGCTACTTGAAGGTTATAACCACCTTCTAAAGTAAAAACGAGGCGTCCCTGGCAAAGTTCAGTAGCCAGTTTTTTCAATATCGTCACTATCTGAGCAAACCCAGTAACGCTTACTTGCATCATAGCTATATTATCGGCCCAGTGGGGATCGAAGCCAGCAGAAACCAGGATAAGCTGTGGTTGGAATCTTCTGGCTAAGGGAACCAAAACCTCATCATAGGCTCTCAGGTATTCCTCATCACCCCAACCAGCATTCATAGGAAAGTTGACTGTGAATCCTTCTCCCTGTCCAGTTCCAGTTTCATCCATCCACCCTGTTCCGGGATAGAAGGGGTATTGATGTGTAGAGAAGTAAAGGACTCTAGGGTCGGCGTAGAAAGTATCCTGAGTTGCATTACCGTGGTGGACATCGAAGTCAGCGATAAGGACACGGCTAAGATTGAAGTTGGATAAGGCAAACTTGGCTGCAATAGCTACATTATTGAAAATGCAGAAGCCCATTGCTCGGTTGCGGGTAGCGTGATGCCCCGGGGGTCTAACTAAAGCAAAGGCACTATCAACTTCCCCCCTCTCCACCGCCTCTACCCCAGTTAAAAGTCCACCAGCAGCATACAAGGCTACTTCGTAAGACTTTGGACATATTACAGTATCAGGATCTAACCAGCCACCCCCTCTTTCGGCCTCGCTTTTGACCTCAGAGACATACTCTGGGGCATGCACCATCTCGAGCTCTTCTATCGAGGCGGGGCGTGGGGAAAGCAAGGTAAGTTCTTCTTTAGCCCCAGTCTCTTCCAGATGCGACATTATAGCTACTAGCCTTTGGGGTTTCTCCGGGTGCTTCCCGGTGTCATGTTCCAAATAGACCGGGGCATAGACCAAGCCTGCCTTCATAACTAACTCACTCTCACTAGGCAAATAGACACATAAGTAAGCTCTTCATTTTATCATATTGAAGCAGTGCTACTCAGGCAAGTCAATCATAAAGAGAGACATTGTTTAGCAGTTTTTCAAAAATCCTCTCTGCAAAGTTAGCCGAATGTTGACTGCGCTCCTGTGATTGGATAGGTAGGGTTGGGAAACTCTGGCGGCCATATAAGAAAAATTACTGAAAATGGCTATGGGATAGACCCTTTGAGGGAATAAGCAAATACCAAGAAAGAAGTACACCCCTTCAGCAGAAATATCGACATGGCCAGCCAAAGCTAGTGAGTAGTTGTGCAGGTTTGTTAGTAATTCTAATAAGGCAAAAGCATTAGCTTCGTCTACCTCGGTGCCATGTTCTACAACTAATGCCCTAGCTAAACGCGCCTCATCTACACTCCCGTAGGTGCCTCTCTATATAACCGCAGCCGAGCCAATAATGGGGATACGGACCTGATATTCTTATAGTAAATCTCCTGTCAGAGTAGGACTAGCTGCTGGCTCTTTTGGGCTCAGCTAAGTATTGAAATAGCTTAGCAGGCTCTCGGTACGTTGAGCAATCATTGAGGTCAGGGAATGGCTTATTTTTCGGCTATCCGCTCTCTCTGAGTCGTTGTCTGTAAACCTTTCCCGAGCCAGTTTTTGGTATGCTAGCCACAAGCTTAATCTGCTTGGGCAATTTGAAATCAGCTAAGCTTTCGCTACAAAAATCTGTTATTTCTTCAACGGAGACATCTTGCCCTTCCTTGGGTACGATGAAAGCTGTGGGGATTTGCCCTCCATATTTATCATTAACACCTACATACGCTGCCTCCGCCACGCAGGGATGTGTTAGAAGCACATCCTCGACTTCCCATGGGGAAATCTTAAGTCCAGACGGGGTTACTATTATGAAAGATTTCTTCTCCATATACTCTAGATAGCCATCTTCATCCATTCTGACTAAATCTCCTGTGTGAAACCAGTCGTCTTTGAAAACTTGGGCTGTAAGGTCAGTCGCCTTATAGTACCCCCTCATCGCCCAGGGAACTTTGAAGAGAGCCTCTCCTGCTTTACCTTGGGAAACCTCATTACCACTATCATCTACTATCTTGAGGTCACAGATTGGCTTGCCTACGGTTCCTAGCTTATGTTTATCAATGGTGCTTACAGAAACAGCCTCAAGTTCTGTAAGGCCATACACTTCACAAAGTGTTAAGTTAAATTTGTTCTCTAAGAGCTCCATGAAGCGAAGGGAAGACTTTGCCCCGGATGTAACAGCTACTCGTAGCGACCTCAGGTCATATCTCTTAATGGTCTCGTCACGTAGCGAGGCCAAAGCATTATACATCGCAGGAACCCCGAAGAGGATAGTCCCCCTCTCCTTCTCCACAGCCTTCAAGACAGCTCTTGGCGTGAAACGAGGAATAACTATGACGGTGCAGCCTTTTATAATCGAACCAAAAAGAACATGGCATAGTCCGAAAAGGTAGAAAAAGGGGGCCAAGTCCACAATAACATCTTCTCCCCTCCGCTGTATGCTTGATGAAACTATGGGGGGAGTTCTCATAAGAGAGGCATGGGTGTGTACTACACCTTTTTGTTTTCCTAGCACACCAGAGGTATAGATGATAGCAGTCTCGTCATCGTCTTTCATGTCAATGGTTGGTGAAGTGGAAAGACTGCTATTCACCATCCTCTTGTAGAAATCCCTGTCAATTTCAACAACATGTTTTAGCAAGGGGATGCTGGATAAGGCTGGAGAAAGCATTTGAGAGAAATTCTTTTTCGTTATAAGGATTGTAGCATCGGAGTCACGTAACAAGGAAACAAGCTCAGGTGCTTTAAGCATGGAGCTAAGGAGTACAGATATGCCACCAGCTTTAACAACCCCAAAATAGTTGACGGCCCACTCAGGACCACTGGACACTAAGATAGCCACATGGTCACCTTTTTCTACTCCCAGTCCGATAAGAGCGTTGGCTACCTTGTTAGAAGCTTCGTTTAATTCTCCGTAAGTAATCCTGTAAGAGCCAAGGACAATGGCGTCCTTTTGCGAGGCCTCACCAGCAGTTTTTTCCAACATCTGTTTAATATTCATTCCTACCTCCACTCGGTATGTTTGGCAGCTCTACATGTCATTCTGAGTTAAAGCTCTGAGTCCTGGTAATTAGAAAGGAACTGAAGATGCGATTCTCCGGTCGATTTCCCTTCGCTGTGCTCAAGGCTTTGGCTTGTCCTTCAGAATAACACTAGGCGAGAGACTCAAGGTAACAAGGAAAGATTCCCGTCGTGCCCTATTGACAATTTATTTTTCGGCATATACTATATCATAAACCGAGGTATCAGTGTGCAGGGCATATATGCCACATAATAAAATAATGGTACCCATTGTAAAGCTCCTCTTAACTGTGTTAACATTGGCAGCCAAGTGAAATAATATGCGCTTACTAGCACCGACGAATTGGGACGAGGGCCTGATAGCGCCATTAAGCAAGATGGGGCCAGATATCCAGATATATGGTGTCTTGCCCGAAACAATGGTAGGTAGTGGTGGTTCAGGGTCCTATGTTCCCGGAATGACAAAGGATCGAGCTCAAGATTATATTAAGCTAGCACACTCAGCAGGCCTGACTTTTGATTACCTCCTGAATGCTCCAAGTATGAGCAACATGGAATGGGATGACAATACGCATCGAGGATTATTAGAACATCTGGAGTGGCTAAGTAACGTCGGGGTAGATAACATTACTGTGGCCATCCCATACCTAATAGAGTTGATAAAAAAGCAATTCCCGCACATTAATGTCAGGGCATCAACTATATCCAAAGTGAACAGCGTGGCTAGAGCCCAATTGTTTGAATCATTAGGCGTCGATTCCATTACCGTGGACGCCCATATAAATCGAGATTTCAAAGTACTTGAGGCTATTAGGAAGGCAGTAAAGTGCGAGCTAAGCGTGCTGACGAATAACCTCTGTCTGTATCAGTGCCCGTATGAGTACTACCACTACAGTAGCCTGGGGCACTCCAGCCAAAACTACAATGTGCTTAATGGCTTTCCTATGGATTATTGCGTGCTTCGTTGTACCATAGACAGGCTTACTGATACCTCCCAAATCATCAAAGCCCGTTGGATAAGGCCTGAGGACCTCCATGTTTATGAGGAAATTGGCATTGATATCTTTAAAATCAGCAGTAGGTCGATGCCCACCGAATCAATCTTAAGAGCTGCCGGGGCATATTTATCACGCAAATACCAGGGGAACCTATACGATATCCTGCATGCTCTCAATCCCACAGTCAAACGGACCAGTCCTGATTCGTCCGGCATACAAACCACTTTGATAGGCTCTCCGCCCAAAGTTTACATTGATAATCAGGCTTTGGACGGTTTTATCGAATTTTTCAAGAAGCAAGATTGTCTCTCTGGGTGTGCTCATTGCGATTATTGTCGCAAAATAGCCGATAAAGCGATAAAGCTTGATCGCCGTGAAGTAGATGAATATGTAGCCGAACTCAAGGATTTTTTGAATAACCTAACCAGCAGCAGGATATTCCAGCCTGCGCCTGCATGATATTGAGTTACTTTATTAAGCAAGACCTAGCAGAGTTAGATTTTTGACTTAATATAGTCAGTTGCATCCTGAACAGTTTGTAGTTTCTCAGAGTCCTCATCTGATATTTCGATTCCAAAGGCATCTTCTGCTGCCGTGATGAACTCTATCAAATCCAAACTGTCAGCATTAAGATCATCCATAAATGAGGCTTCTGGAACCACTTCTGCTTCATCAATTTCCAATAGCTCCACTATGAGTTTCTTTAAGCGTTCAAAAACATCTTGCTCAGTCATTTTAGTTCCCTTCTTCAGCCTTTCTTGGTCTCCTTCTACCTATTCGGCTGATATTTTCAGGCTTTTACCCACAATTTATCATCCTAGTTAGTCTTCTACCATACACACGTAGATTCCTCAAGTTACTTGTTATTATACTACCCCGCCAGCATGTCGGGAGCAATTAATTAGGTGAATATTCCGCCATCTATAGTGATGACCTGCCCCGTGATATAGCTAGCCCTGTCGCTGGCCAAGAAAGCTACTAACTCAGCCACATCCTGGGGCTGACCAAAGCGCTGTAAGGGAATCATCGCCAGGATAGATTCCTTTCTTTCAGGGGACAGCTTATCCGTCATATCGGTAACAATGAAGCCTGGAGCCACAGCATTCACAGTGATGTTGCGCGAGCCCACTTCACGAGCTACGCTTTTAGTAAAAGCAATCAACCCTCCTTTAGAAGCAGCGTAGTTGCTTTGCCCCACATTTCCCACTATCCCAGCGACTGAGGAAATACTTATAATGCGTCCACAATGCTCTCTCACCATGGGCCTCAAGGCAAACTTGGTACACAGATAGGCTCCTCGTAGATTTGTATTGATTACGTCATCCCAAGCACTGTCAGTCATCCTTAGAAGAAGGGTATCTCGGTTAATGCCAGCATTGTTTACCAAAATATCAATCTTGCCCCACTTATCGACCACCCTCTGCATCATAGCTTGCACTGTACCTGCATCTCGAACATCAGCTTCAACTGGCATGGCTTCTCCACCTAGACTAATTATAGTCTCCACTACATTATCAGCATCGGACTTATTACTAGCCTCAATTGCCACATAATTAACCGCCACCTTGGAACCAAGGCTGGAGAGTTTCAAAGCAATAGCTTCACCCATTCCACGAGAGGCACCAGTTACTACAGCTACTTTCCCTTCTAATTCCATTTCACCTCCCTAGAATTTCATTACTAATTCGGGAACACCGTCTTATGCCATTGTGAGGAACACCAGCAGCGAAGCAATGACAAGGAGAATATCGCTGAGAATTGACGGTGATATTGGCCCATATTCTCACTCGCTAATTCGTTTCAGCACCAGACAACAATTCTCTCCGCCAAGGCCAAAGCTATCCTTCAAAAAAACATTCACTTGCGCTTGGCGAGCTACATTTGGAACATAATCCAAGTCGCATTCCGGGTCGGGGGTTCCATAATTTATGGTAGGGTGGATAATACCTTTATTCATACACATTATAGAAGCAATAGTCTCAATAGCACCAGCAGCATCCACGATGTGACCAATCATGGATTTGGTGGAACTTATGGGGATTTTGTAAGCCCTTTCTCCGAAAGCCATCTTAATAGCCTTTGTTTCGCAGGGATCATTTAGCTTGGTGCTGGTACCATGGGCATTAATATAATCAACCTCTTCAGGTTTCACCCCGGCATGTTCCAGAGCAGTCTTCATAGCATAAGCCTGCGTCTCAGGTGCAGGAGCAGTTTGGTCATAGGCATCAAAAGACCAGCCGACACCAGCTAGCTCAGCCAGCATTGGTATACCTCGTGATTTGGCATGCTCATAGCTTTCCAAAACGACTAATCCGGCACCTTCACCATAGATGAAACCATTGCGGTTAAGATCAAAGGGACGGCAAGCTTTAGCTGGGTCAGGCTCGCGAGAAAGAGCTCCCAGGATATCAATGCCAGCTATGCCAAGTGGGTCTAAACTGGAATCAGCTCCTCCAGCTATCATTACATCAGCATAGCCCAAGCGTATGAAATTTGCCGCCGTGCCTATGGCATCAGCTCCTGTAGCGCAAAGGCTATTCACACTGGAGTTAGGCCCTTTAGCCCCCAGCCACATTCCTACCTGCATTGCTGCTGCGCTGAGCCCTGACTTGGCAATAAAAAGAGGGTCAACCCTTCTTGGCCCTCGTCTGTCAAGCAATTCACTTTGCCTGACAGCATACCCACCTTCTACCATGCAACCGATGCTAACGCCCACTCGCTCAGGGCGTTCCTGAGCCATCTCTAATTTGGCTGATTCTACCGCTTCCTTGGCAGCGGCAATAGCAAAATGAACCGCTCGAGGATTGCGGTCCACCGCCTTTAAATCCATATACTTCGCCGGGTCGAATCCCTTCACCTCGGCATCTACTTTCACGTAGAAATTGCTACTGTCGAAGCGCGTGATGAGCCCAATGCCCGACTTTCCCGCAACCAACCCTTCATAGAACTCCTCCACATTCAAGCCTAACGGGTTGACTGTACCCACTCCGGTGACCACAACTTGAGGTAGTTTCATCTTATTCCCCCAGAATTTGTTTTTTCAACCTTCCGCCTTTGGCGTAATGCTAGGCAATGCTATGGATGTACCTCCATCAATGATAATCGTCTGCCCCCTTATCATAAAGGCCTCCTCACTACATAGAAAAGCCACTACCTTGGCCACATCTTCGGGAGTTACCATCCTTCCTGCTGGAGTTGCCTGGCGCGTATCTTGTATTAAACCTTCCTTGATATAGAACTTCAGAGCCTCTGTCTCCACAGCAGAGGCAGCTACAGCATTAACACAGATGCCCTTGGGAGCCAGCTCTATTGCCAGATAACGAGTTAAGGCTTCCAAGGCAGCTTTGGATATGCCCACAATAGCATAACTGGGCAACACAAAATATGAACCCAGGCTAGAGATGCCAACTATTTTGCCGCTCCTTCCCTCCATTAGCTTAGATGCCCTCTGAGCACAAAGCAGGGAGGCTCTAGCATTAGCATTCATGGTCCATTCCCAGGCTCTAACATCAACATCCAGAACAGAGCGACCTACACCTGAAGCAGCGTTGTTAATCAATATATCCAGATGGCCGAACTTGCTGGCAACCGTATCGAACATCTCATCGATCTTCGCAGGGTCTCCTATGTTAGCCCTGATAAGCTCAGTTTTTACTCCCATAGCTTCGATGTCTTTGGCGGTTTTTTCCGCGGCCTCCCGGCGGCGGAAAAAATTGACCACGATGTCGGCACCCTGAGAGGCCAGCTTTAAAGCAATAGCTCTGCCAATACCTCTGCCACTCCCGGTAACCATAGCTACTTTGCCTTCAAGGGACATGCTTAAACCTTCTCCTTCCCCGAAGCATGGCTTTCCACGTAGTCAACAAGGTCACCCAAATTCTTAAATTCCTGTGCCTCTTCATCGGGGATTTCAATATCAAAGGCCTCTTCTATTGCCACCATAGCCTGCACTATATCAAGGGAATCTGCCTGTATATCCTTAAAAGTGCCCTCACGGGAAAGAACGCCCTTATCAACATGGACGATTCTGGCTACGATATCTTTTATTTGCTCCTCAACTGACATATGAATACCTCCTTAATGAATTTGCTTCCTTTTTCGATTTTGCTGCTAACTCTGATTTCAGGCAGCCCACGATGTCGGCCTTTACTGCATTCCTGGCACTTAGTATGGCATGAGCTATTTGCGGAGCTCGACAACTCCCATGAGCCACCCGGACAACGCCATCAACACCCCACAGGATACCGCCGCCTGCATCCTCAGCTTCGTAAGACATCTTAGTCATAGGGACTAACCTCTTAAACAGTAGCGTGGCCATGCTTCTCAATGGTGGGTATTTCCTCAGCCTCCGTTTAAGCCACTCGACCGCGTAGTCTGCTATGGTTTCACTGAACTTAATGACCACGTTGCCCACAAATCCATCACAGACGACTACATTGGCGCGCCCACTTAATATGTCATTGCCCTCTATGCTGCCTATGAAATTCAAGTCACTGTTCTTGAGCAAGGGGTAAGCTTCGCGCACAAGTTCGTTTCCTTTACCTTCTTCGACACCAGTGCTTAGCAAGCCCACTGTGGGATTAGCGATATTGAGTAGTTTTTCCGCGTAGACTGAGCCTGCAATGGCGAAACTCAGAAGGTAGTATGGCTTACAGTCAACATTGGCACCGAAATCCATTAGTATTACATTAGGAGCAAAATTACCGAAGCATGCCCCGATTGCCGGCCGCTCCATTCCCTCCAACATGCCCATAAACCGGATAGCACTAACAGCCACCGCTCCTGAAGACCCGGCACCAACCAGGGCATCTGCCTCACCCGATTTCACCAGCTTTGCCGCTACCGCTATAGAGGAATTGTTTTTGCGGCGAACTGCCACAGCAGGAGACTCATCCTCCCCAATGACTTCATTAGCCTCAACACAGCGTATAGGCAAATCGTGAGCAAATCCATATTTGGCTAATTCTCCCTGCAATACTTCCATAGGGCCAGTCAAGGCAATTTGCACATCACTTTTTTGCGCTGCCAAAACCGCCCCTCTGACTATCTCCTCGGGAGCATAATCTCCACCCATAGCATCAACCGCCACCGTTATTTTTGTACTAACTTCAGGCATCAGCTCTCTCCGCCCAGAAACCTAACCACCGCCTGTCCCGAGACTATTACTTCATCCCTTTGATTATGGCATTCAAGGCTACAATTGGCATATGATACACCATTCCCGTCTTCAATGGAATTAATTTCACCGCTAACAGTCAGGGTATCTCCGGGGCGTGCTGGTGCTTTAAAGCGCGCTGAAAGCTTGCCTTGGGAAAGCCAGCTTTGGCCAAAAGCCAGTGTCATCATCTCAGACATATAGGCGAGGATAAGCATGCCATGAGCGATGGTACCACCAAGGGGAGTCTGAGCGGCGAAAGATTCATCTATGTGAATAGGATTAAAATCGCCCGACGCCTCAGCATAGAGATTAATTTTCTCCTGGGTAACATGCTTCGTTATAGACGGCAGAGGCTTTCCTTGACTAATTTCTGCGAGCATTAGATCCGCTTAGCTCAAGGCTGGCAACATCACAGTTGCTTTCCCTGATTGTATTTTCTCCTTATTTTGGTCAAATACATTAAGTTCCAACACCAACATACGCAACTTGCCTCGAGTTAATTTTCGAGCTACTCTAGCCTGGCAATCTATTACATCACCAACAGACACCAATTTAAAGAATTCCAATTCTTGGGAGGCGTGTATAGAGCCAGGTGGCAAGGAAAGAGAGCCTGCCATAGCAGTCATAGCGTATGCTGCTATAGCCAAGGGGGGAACAAATTCAACACTTGAACTATCTACTGCTTTCAGATACTTGGAGATGAGAGAGGCACTCAGTTCATAGCTAGCAGGAGGGAACTCATAACCTGGAGTTAATCCCTCATAACCTACATTCATTCACTTGCCGCTCCTCTTTCCCAAAAAATAAATCCTAATTATTTCAAAGTACCTCGTAAAGTGAATACCTCGGCCTACTAGGCACTTTGCAGATATAATTATCATTAACTGCGATAATTGTCAATACCCTGTGCTGGCTGACCACATAGGTAACAGTGGACTATGGATTTTAGCAAGTTCCTTTTCAATATACTCTACGGGAGCAAGATAGGCA
>JAFGBN010000041.1 GCA_016933195.1 Dehalococcoidia bacterium
AAATGGCAGAGATCAGCGATGGCAATTTACACCACTTGACGGGACACTACCTTGGTCTACTATTGAAATGTGTATTGAATAAGCTTATCTAAGGTAACCTCCTGCAGTGGTATAATGACATTGACATTTTATCTAGGCCTAGAAGAAATGGGACTATTTATTGTTGAATTTAACTTAGAAAGCCGCTCTCCAGTAACGGTGGAGGATGGTGATGTAATAATCGATAAGGGATACTCAACTGTTACCGTTAGAAATGTTGAGGCCGACTCGACCAATGATGCTGAAATCAAAGCCAGACCTAAAGCAAACGCATTTTTAGATGAACTGTGCCAGCAATATGAAATAAACCTTGAAATCGGTAATGGATGGACTGTAATGCTACAAGACTCTCCCGAAACCAGACATATTAGGAAATATACCATAAAAACAGTGATAAAGGGTGGACATCGTAGAAAGATCCCTCGCGTGTTGCAGGAAGTAGAAATAAGACCGTCAGATGCTAAAACCTATTATAGAAAGGCGGCAATTTCCAGGGACACCTTCGACACATTTCGCAATCTATACCTCGCAATAGAGAATGTAGCGAGTAAAATAGTAGCGTCAAAGGGTAACAGTAGTCAAGGGGAATTGGACTTGGTGAGGATTGCGCTACAAGAATGTTTTTCCTCAAATACGGAGCTGTTGAAAAGCCACAGCCGCGTATATGGCTTTGAGAACACGGGAGACATTTTCCTCGACGTGGCTACTTTCCTATACAAGAAGAACAGAGTTCAGTTGAGCCATTCAAAAGCGAGTAAAAACAAGAAAATACCATTCAACTCTCATGATGAATGGGAAGTACAAGTGTCTCTGCCCTTGGCAGAGATTGTTGCCAAATCTCTACTATCATACGAAGATACGCATTTGTCAGCTTAGTATGTTACGGAACTATTTCTAGATTCAGTAGCTTATGGACAACAAAAAGCCAATTTGCCGAAAGAATTACATGACTTGTAGGGTCTACTTAACTGATGCCTGTCTGCTCGAATGCGCTTGCTTTTTTACCCTCTTACGTGTTTCATTAGATTGGCTCTAAGATAAGTTTAGAGATATACTGTTACCAGAGTGGGAGGTGCTATAGTGAAGAAGACCCTTTGTATAATATTAAGTGTCTTAGTAATTGGTCTACTAGCTGGAAGTTGTGCTCTGTTCTCACCCACTGAACCGGCACCAACTCCGAGCCCTTCGCCAGAGCCAGAACCATCTCCAGTTGCCAACGTGCCGCCGGTTGCCTACATAGATTCTATTTCCGTATCTGAGGCCACGGAAGGCGAGACTGTAGGCTTTCAAGGCCATGGAACTGACAAGGACGGTGAAGTTGTGGCCTACAGGTGGGCATCGGATCTGGATGGCAATTTGGCAACTACGGCTACCTTTGATACCGAATCGCTTTCCCCCGGGGAACACGTAATAACCCTAAAAGTCCAGGATAACAACGGGGATTGGTCAGAAGAGGCAAGCGCTAACGTCACCGTAGTGGCAACTCCACCGCCGCCTACCGGCAAACCAGATCTTGTTGTCACTGACATTAGGAAGGTCGAGACTGATGATGGTTTGATAATCGGCTATACCGTAGAGAATCAGGGTGAAGGTGATTCTGAAGCATTTACCTCTGTACTCTATATCGAGGGTGTTAAGAGAGACTCCGAGAATGTGCCGGCTCTGGCGGCTGGCGATTCCCTGGAGAGGCAATTTGATGATTGGATCTACAGCCCCCTGATACCATTAACAAAGGTAGTGGTCGACACTAATGACGATGTTGATGAGGTTGACGAAGGTAACAACGAGAAACAGGTAACCTTTGTTGTGGAAACAGTTTTTGATTTCATAGATGAGGCACAGCTCGTGAACTGGGTGAGTGGCCCGCTGTATATAGAGGTGGGTTTTGGGATCCATGATCCGGATGGTTTTGCCAGATATGTCACTGACACGAAACTGGAGGACGGCAGCGGCCCAATGAAGGTGCTGGAGACGCATCCCAAATGGGTGGATGACGGCTGGATTGAGGGCGCTTATGAGCAAATGTGGGATGATGACTATGTTGTCGAGCCTGGAGACTACTTCGTGGCCACGGTAGGTTTTCTGGAAGGAGCGGCAGCTGGAGAAGTTCGATTCCGGGTGATGATACGCCCTGAGGATGACCCCGACACATGGGTTGCCTCAGTAATTAAAGACTATGGGACTCCGCTTGAGAGAATGGAAATACCGCTCAGTGATTTCGTGGGTCAGAAGGCTGATTTTGTACTGCGGGTTGAGGCACATGGAACATCAGCACAGGATTGGGCAACATGGGTGGAGGCAAAAATAATACGATAGCGATGTAAGCTGAAACCCAACAAATAATAAATCTTATCGGCGTTACTGACTGTAGCGGTGTTCCCTGCGTCCGCAGTTCGGTATTGAACATTGCATCGCAATGTTACCTCGCTTCCGTGACCGGCATAGGCAAGCGCGGGCATAAAGAACAGCGAATCGATCGAGAATCCTCATCGATTCGCCAAAAAGAGGGCTAGATTTTGACTAAAGGCTTTATTGGCAGCGTTTCATATTTTCTTAGTGCTTTTAACACCGTATCAATCCTTTGTCTCTCTCCTCGGCTCAGGCGAGCTACTTGAACACACTGCCTAATGTCAGCGTTCTGTCCGTGGGTCTGCCACATTGCGCGGGCAATATATTCAGAATCCTCCAGGCTAGTATCTTCCCTGGTCGTCAACACCCTTTGTGACACTTCGATAAATTCTTGCTCTGTGTAAGGGCCAAAATGAAGTTTGGTGAAACGCGAGAGGAGATCCTGGGGCAGTTTTCCCACCTCAATTCCAGCGGCAAACACACGAGTATCGAGCTCAAGCTCCCTTGTCCTTCCATGCTTTGTCTCAGAAATAATTCCGGTCGCCATCAAGCTGTTAAGAACGCCGATATGTTCAGGACTCAACCGCTCAACCTCATCTATGAGGATGAACCTTGGCTCATAGAGAAACAGAATGTCAGCAAGCCCTGCCGCTGTAAGCGTTGCCGCCAGAGCATAGTAGGCTTGTGGTAGACGGCGGAGCTCTAAAAGGAACATGGTCTTGGCAGAGGCTGGTGGTCCACTGAAAAGGACGTGAGCCGGCTTATCAGCTTCCAAAGCATAGCGAATTAGGGTCTTTGCATCTGAGTAGCCAACGATCGAGTCGAACAGGTCGTCTGGTGCCCGGCGTTCAACTGGTTGAGTAGGCTCAGAGGCGGCCTGAATTGCCTCTCTCACTAGGTTAGGGTCAGCAACTTTGTAGTGGGTAGAACTATGACTGGAGAAGGTCACATTAAGGAATCTTGAGGTCACCATCTTTTTCAGCATTTGCGGGGCTGGCATGGACATCGAACCATTCAAAGCCAAGCCATGAGCGTTCTCTGGCTGCATATTCTGCCTCTTTCTTTTTCTGGAGAGCCAGTGCATCCTGGAGAATATCAACCAACTCAGGGTTGATGGTAAGTGCCCTGTATATCCTGAGCCGTTTCTCTGTCTCATTCATTAGGTAAACCTCTACTCTTCCAGTCCGAGAGCAAAGTGAATGGCGGCTTCTATTGCTTTCAGCTTTTCATAGCTAAGAGTAGCCAGCCTCTCTTGGAGGCTTCTTTTAGCAATGGTAGTAATGGTATCTAGATTGACCACACAGGGTCTGGGCAAACCATCATCCGGCCCTAGAGGAACCTCTGTAGGGATATGGCGCATCCGTGTAGTCACTGGCGCTACCGTTACCAGTTCCCGAACCGAATAGGCTTCATTGCGAGACAGCAGTACCACCGGACGCCTCCCGGAAGGCGGCGCTAATTCTGCCCACCATACCTCGCCTCGCCTCATGCCCAGGGCTCCTCGCCTAGTATGGCGCTACCCAGTCGGTGAATTGCTTCAACCTCCTCGTGAGACTCTGGGGTCTCTTGATAACCACGTATATAATCTTCTACGGCTGACGACTCTCTCTCCTGCTTTAGGTGCCTTACAATAGCACGTTGTAAGAACTTACTGCGGCTTTCTCCTTTGGCCTTCCGCTCCCTTTCTACAGCCTCCAAGACATCTTCAGGCAGGCTTATAGCAACTTTCGCGCTCTTACCCATATTCGCATCTCCTCAACTTATTCATACCAAAGTATGAATGATTGTTACTTGTTTGTCAAGCAAGAATGGATCAAGTGGGAATTATGCGTGGCAGCCCTACCAATTTTGGGCGACATTTTGGCGACAAACTAAAAAGGACAGAATGCCACCAAAAAGCATATTAGCTTCAAAACGGGGTTTTGGCAATTAACACAAAAGTTCTAAATTGAAGCTAATGGCACATAACGGCACACCTGCCCCAGGATTACGAAACCGCTGCTCTACC
>JAFGBN010000003.1 GCA_016933195.1 Dehalococcoidia bacterium
AAACTTGATAGCCATCTCAGTGCTCCTCAGCTTCTAAAGGCTTAAGCTGGTCAAGTTACCCTCAGCAGAGCATGTCTGGCAGCAAAATTTCAGTCACGATCCCGATTTATCCCAACTCTCCTTAGAGGAACTCCTCTCAGCAGCACCGTTGCTATATCAGAAAAATAAATGCCAGCAAGATAAAAGAGAGAAGACAAGTTGTCGCTAGTCCAACGAACGAGTACGTAAGCCGCGTCAGGTCATTTAAGTATCCAATCGAACGAGGAATTGCTGAACAAGAGGTAATCTGTTACTATTCTGTGCTGAGACTATGGCCAAATTTTTAGTTTATCTGGAGCCAGCAGAGGAAGGCGGCTATATAGTCACTTGTCCTCAGCTACCAGGGTGTGTCACCCAGGGCGAAACTGTAGAGGAAGCTCTAGATATGATTAAAGATGCCATCCAAGGATATATAGCCTCGCTGCAAAAACACGGTGAGCCTATCCCCCCAAGCCTCGAAGAAGGCATAGAGAGAGCGGAAGTCATTAGTGTATGACCAGAATGCCAGCCCTAAAGCCAAAAGAGGTTATAGCTATCCTGGAAAAAGCCGACTACTACACTGATCATATCTCATCCTGGAATTCCTCCTCGATATAACACAGTAATTTAACTCTCCTTAGAGCAACCTTCCTCAGCAGCGTGGTTGCCCTATCGGGAAAGCAAACGCCAGCAAACTCGGGACAAATGACCATGATATCCCGGTCGCTTTCCTCAAGCCAGCCTCCCTGGCCCTAGAGCCAAGCGGAAAGGCGCCCTTTATGTGAAAGGGAGACCTGCGAAGTAACTCCTTCAGGTATTCTACATCCCTAATCTCAATTCCTCTTTCACCCATCACATTATGTCTCGACTCAGTGCCAAATGCATCTCAGCCGAGGTAGCATCGTATAATTTCGCTGGCACTGCATTGGCAGCATCGGGGTAACGAGTGGTGAGATAGTCAGGGCTTATCGGCGGTGTCTAAATCCTATTGCGCCTGCTCCCACAACCTGGCACTTCCTTTACGCATTGTAACAATTAGAACACAAGCCAAATGGCTCGGATGTCCAGGTTTCAAGTGAGGAGTTTATCGATTAAATGTCCCTGCCATTTTAGCAATTTCGAACCTAAGGCTCAGGCGCGGCACATTCTCCACCCTGCCCCTTAAGCGTTTCCACGGCATGAGGCAGAGCCGGCAGAATGGGCTCGAGACACTCTCGCACCGCCCTGGGGCTGCCAGGCAGGTTAATGATTAAGCAATCTCCTCGGGTACCAGCGACTGCTCGACTCAATACCCCCATGGGAGTTTTCTTGAGGCTCTCAGCCCTCATTGCCTCAGCAAATCCGGGTACAGTCCTGTCCACTACTGAAAGAGTAGCCTCAGGAGTAACATCTGTGGGGCTAAGGCCAGTGCCGCCTGTAGTGATGACCACATCTAAATCATCCTCGTCAGCCCACTTTATCAGCTTTTGAGCAATGAGTTCCTTCTCGTCAGGAACGATTTCATAATTCATGATGCGAACATCTATCCTGGAGAGGATTTCATGAATAGCCTCTCCACTTGTATCCTGACGTTCTCCTCTCCAGCCTTTGTTACTGATGGTTAATATCCCCGCGGTAAACATTTTGCCTCTTTACACCAATTCTTCGTTTTACCAACAGCCCTTCCCCGATGCCTGAGACTGGAAACAACTGCAGGTAATGTTAATCTCCTACATCAAATCCCCACTCCAGTCCAGCATCTGCACCTGGACTATGTCTCCTGCCTTGACCCCTTCAGTATTTTCAGGAACAATAGCCAACCCATTTGCCTTTACCATAGATGAAAGAATTCCCGAACCCTGTGGCCCGGTAGCACGAGCATAATACTTCCCTTCACGTCTGGTGACAATCACCCTGGCATACATGCGCCGCCCATCATCATTTATAACATCCTCTTCAATAACCGCCTGAATTGTCGGCTTGGCAAAATCCTCCCTCCCCATCATTTTCAAGATGGCAGGCCGGGCAAATTGCTCAAAAGTAACCATAGAGCTCACTGGATTACCTGGCAAGCCTAAATGGGGTACCATCTTTTCCTTTCCACCCTCCACCTTCTTAATCACCCCAAAAGCGGATGGTTTCCCTGGCTTCATACATACTGTCCGGAGGGCAATCTCCCCCCGCTTTGCCAGAACGTCCTTCACTATATCGTAATCCCCCAGAGACACGCCACCAGAGGTGATGAGCATATCCGAACTCAGTCCCTCCTCAATTTTCCCACTCAGTGACTCTAGCGAGTCACGCCCTATACCAAGAATGTTAGGAATTCCACCATAGCGCAGGACTTGAGCAGAGATGGTGTAAGTATTGCTATTATGAATTTTGCCCGCAGCCAGTGGCTGGTCAATATCTATAAGCTCGTTACCGGTAGCCAGGACAGCGACAACCGGGCGGCGGATAACTCGCGCGATAGAATACCCCAGGGAAGCCAGTACACCCAACTCCGAAGGACGAAGCACCTTTCCTTGCTTCAAAACCAGTCCATCTCTGGCAATATCCTCACCTCTGTACCGTACATTCAGCCCCTTCTCCACCTGACGCAATATGCCGATTTGGGACAGGTCACTATGCGATAATCTGCGGCTGGCTTCGTCGGTATCCTCAAACTGAACTATGGCGTCAGCCCCTTCAGGCAGTGGCGCCCCTGTCATAATGCGAATAGCTGTTCCAGGCTCAATCTCTGCAGCAGGCATAGACCCGGCAGCAACCTCCCCGACAACAGTCAGGTTTTTAGGAGACGACTGGCTGGCGCCATAAGAGTCTTCAGCACGCACAGCATAACCATCCATAGAGGAATTATCCAGCGGGGGTATATCAATGGTGGAGTAAACATCCTCGGCAAGAACCTGCCCCAGACAATCCAAAATAGGCTTGTCCTCAGGCTCCAGGACTTCAACATAGCTCAAAATCTTCTCTAAGGCTTCTTCTACAGATATCATTTAACCAACCCAAACACCGTATTATAGACTACCTGCGCTCTCCAAGCCAATTCCTCCCTGCCGCATTTCTGTAGCAGGCCAGCCGCTGGAAGGGTAAGCACAGGCCGCATGTCCATGGATTACAGTCAACCCTGCGAGGGCAACGAGAAAGCAGGATGGACATTTGCCTTAACCGCGTGCAGCCAGCAATGTTGCCGTAGAGACTATCAGCCTTAGTGAGAAGATAGCTCCAGGGTTATCCTGCTTTCCTCATTTGAAAACTCTTTCTTGATGAAGCCGAGTTTTTTACTCAAATTAAGCATCTTCTCATTTCTATTTGACACAATTCCGTAAATATTCTTTAGCCCCTTCTCCTGCGCCACACCTATCAACATACCAGAGAGCTTCAGCCCTAAGCCACTACTCTGGAAATCGTCAGCGACTAAAACAGCAAACTCCACTGCTTTTCAAGTAGAGATTCGATATCCCATATAGAAGTCCCAGCGAAATTTTCTGAGTTAATTATCAAAAAGTCCTTCCAAGGTATTGACAAATCTAAAAAGCCTGTTATAATAGGGTATACGGCAACCGTTTACCGCATACCATGCTTAAGAAGTGGTTAAAATGAAGAGAGTCTACGTTAAGGAAGAAGCCTGTATTGGCTGCCATCTCTGTGAGGTTTATTGCCAGTTGCAACATGCCCGCTCGAAAGACATAATCAAGGCTTTAAGAAAAGAGACACCACATCCTCTGCCACGACTCCGGGTGGAGGAAAAAGGAGTGGTATCCTTCTCGGTACGCTGTCAGCAGTGCGATGAGGCCCCATGTGTTCAGGCCTGCATTACTGGTGCTCTTGCTCGCAACCCTGTGAGCTCCTTAATCGAGATAGACCCGGAGCGGTGTATCGGCTGCTGGACATGCTTATTAGCTTGCCCGCTCGGTGCAATAAAGCAGGATATAGAACAGAAGAAAGTGCTTAAATGCGACCTTTGCCAAGGAGAGGAGATTCCGGTCTGCGTAGCCAACTGCCCAAATGAAGCGCTGGTGTATGTAGAGTCGCAAGATGATAGTCCCAGCCTAGAGAGCGAGGTGAGTGTACCGGTTAAATGAGAATTCTAATTCAATTTGGTCAATAAATTTGATGGAGGTGTATTATGTCATACAATTGGGGACCGCATTATATCGTTCCTTCGGAGATTTTCAAAACCTATTCCGGCAGTGTCCTGCTACGGGAGGAATTTGACAAAGACCTGCTGCATAAAGAGCTGGAGGAGTTGGGTTTCACCGAACCTATCATAAGGGTAACCAATCCCTGGTATTACCGAAGCAAGAATGGAGATACTTGGATTAAGATTGGAGAATCCGAGGATAGAGACAGATACTTCTCTGTAACGTGGGACACAACAAGTTTGGAAAATGGGCAATATGAACTAATAGGATTGATGCACGTCTTTGTCAAACAGCATGGCGAGGAAAAGGCTATTGCCCGGCTAAACATAGTCGAAGTTACTGTTGAGAATTGATTCCCACTACGCACGAAGAAAGGACATTGTATGATTGCCATAATTGATTATGGAGCCGGCAACCTGCGCAGCGTGGTTAATGCCATCAGCAGATTGGGCTACGCCGCTAAGGTAACCAGCACACCTCACGAGATGCTTGCCGCTCAGGCAGCTATCCTGCCGGGTGTTGGAGCCGCGGCTGATACCATGGTCAACCTGCAAACGTTGGGACTCGTCAGCCCGATTCGGCGTTTCATTGCCGAAGGGCGACCCTTCCTGGGTATCTGTATCGGGTTACAGATTTTGTTTAGCGGCACTGAAGAAGGCGGCTGGCACGAGTGTCTTGGCATCATCCCCGGGATAGTACGCAGGCTTCCCCAGGGCTTGAAGATTCCACACATGGGCTGGAATCAGGTAAGACAAAGGATTCATCACCCGATTTTTGATGGCATACCCGATGAAGCCAATTTCTATTTTGTACACAGCTATTATGTCGAGCCGGAAGATAGGTCAATAGTCGTTGGCGAAACCGAATACGGTGCCTCGATATGCAGTGTTATTGCCAAAGACAACTTGATAGCAACTCAGTTTCACCCGGAAAAGAGCGGTGAGCTTGGGCTCAAGATTTATGACAATTTCATCAAGATTGCTCTGGGAGTCGAGGCAAGCAGGCTGCAACACAATTAGGTGGTCACAGATGACAAGTACAGAGAAAACAAACTATCTGATTATAGGGAACTCCGCAGGGGGAATTGGTGCTGCTGAGGCTATTCGTGAGATAGATAAAGCCAGGGCAATCACCATTGTTTCCGATGAACCCTACCCTGTCTACTCGAGGCCGCTTATCTCCGAGCACCTTGCCGACGGATATCCCCTGGAGAGAATGCTATTCCGTCCACCGGATTTCTACGAGAACAGTAACATCCGAACCCTGTTCGGTGAGAAAGTAGTGCAGGTCAATTTCAATGAGCATATCGTTAAGCTGGAAAGCGATAGAACCATAACTTGGCAAAAATTGCTGCTTGCTACTGGCGGCTTACCTATTGTTCCTAAGATAGAGGGTATCGAGCTGAAAGCAGTTTTCACCTTTACCAAGCTCGACGATGCCAGGGCAATCGACCGGTCCCTGAATCAATATGGAAGAAGGGTAAGAGCCGTGGTTATTGGTGGTGGACTAATTGGGATGAGCGTGACCGAAGCACTGGTAAAGCGAGGGGTCCAGGTTACTATTGTGGAAATGAAAGAACAGATTTTGAACACTATTCTTGATGAAGAAGCATCGGCTCTGGAGGAGAAAGTTCTAACAGATGCAGGTGTTGAAATAATAACAGGACACACGGTAAGCAAGATTGACAGCTATTTACCCGGTGAAGTGACTGGTGTCAGCCTGGATGATAGCCGGCCGATACCCTGCGAGATGGTAATTGTAGCTATCGGTGTCCAGCCACGCATCGAGCTTGTGTCTGATAGCGAAATTGAGACAAACCGCGGCATAGTCATCGACCGTCATATGACCGCATCCAACCCTGATGTCTATGCCTGCGGAGACGTAGCCGAGGCCTACGATTTCGCCTACGGTAAGAATCGGTTGGTTCCTATCTGGCCCAACGCCTATGCTGGAGGCAGGATTGCCGGACTCAATATGGCTGGAGTCGCAACCGAATATCAGGGCGGGACAGCAATGAATTCCATGAGGTACTTCGGGATGAATACTGTCTCGGCTGGAATGGTACGCCCACCCGATGATAGCTACGAGGTAATCAGCTCCGAGCACGACGACGTCTACAAAAAGGTGGTTTTGAAAAACGGGGTTATCGCAGGCATGGTCTTTAGTGGTGACATCGAGAAGTCAGGCATCATCTACAATTTGATGAAGGACAGGGTAAACGTCGACAGTTTCAAGCAAGTTCTGGTCGATGATGATTTCGGCCTAGCTTCTCTCCCTGAGGAAATCTGGCGAGCAAGGCTGGCCATCCCTGCCTCATTATTAGCTTCCTCAGCGACTTCCATTGAACAACCTGAGGAGGCTCTCACAGGAGAGTGATATTCTCATTTCAGGAGGAATAGTATGAGAGACATAAGAAGGATAAACAATCCCAGCAATGATGATAAGGTAATTGATGCCTGCTCCATATTCGGGGCCATAGATACTTCAGGCAGGAGATTCTCCGGGGAGGGTGTTATCAGAGCAATCGCCAACATGCATGATCGCGGCAATGGCCTGGGTGGCGGATTCGCTATCTACGGCCTATACCCTGAATATGCTGACCTCTATGCCTTTCATGTCATGTACCTCAGCCAGAAAGGACAGCAGGAAACAGAGGCATTCCTTAAGGATAATTTTGACCTGGTTCACCAGGAGGAGGTGCCGACCAGACCGACGCCAGGGATTGCGACCTCCCCAGTGGTATGGCGCTACTTTCTTGAAACAGGTCGGCACCAGCCCGAGGAGCAATCTGAGGATGACTATGTGGTGGAGCAAGTAATGACCATAAACACCAAGTTGTGCGACAGCTTCGTCTTTTCCTGCGGTAAGAATATGGCTGTGTTCAAAGGCGCAGGCTACCCTGAAGAGATAGCCGATTATTTCTGTCTCGAGCAATATGAAGGTTACCTATGGACAGCACACGGGAGGTTCCCCACCAATACGCCTGGATGGTGGGGTGGGGCCCACCCATTCTGCATTCTGGACTGGACGGTGGTTCATAACGGTGAGATTTCATCCTACGGAATAAATCGCCGCTACCTGGAACAGTTCGGCTATCATTGCACGATGCAGACCGATACCGAAGTAGTGGCATATGCTGTTGACCTGCTCATGCGCAGGCACAACTTACCGCTAGAGATAGTGGCCAAGGTACTGGCACCGCCTTTCTGGAGCGATATCCAACGCATGCCACCGGGCGAGCAGAAGCTGATGCGAACTCTGCGTCAGGTATATGCAAGCTTACTCTTAAATGGGCCATTCGCGGTAATTGTTGCCCATCACGGCGAAATGGTCGGGTTGACCGACCGTATTAGATTACGACCACTAACCGTAGGAGAAAAAGACGACATGTTATATCTTTCGTCTGAGGAGTCTGCTATCCGCCTGATATGTCCTGAACTGGACAGAGCATGGATTCCTATGGGTGGCGAACCGGTCATAGGAAGGCTGAAAACGGTATGCCAGCCACAACCGATAGCTACTAAGGAAACAGTAACAGCCGCGGAGGCGGTGTAAAATGCTGACGAAAAGAATTATCCCCTGTCTTGATGTGAAAGATGGCCGGGTCGTAAAAGGGAAAAGCTTTGTAGAGTTACGCGATGCCGGTGACCCGGTGGAGCTAGCCAGTTTCTACTATAAAGAGGGTGCTGATGAACTGGTCTTT
>JAFGBN010000042.1 GCA_016933195.1 Dehalococcoidia bacterium
AATTTAAAGCTTATGGTGAAAAGTATAATAATAGCCCAATAGAGAGTTTAACTTGCGTTGTTTTTAGCAAACGCGATGAGGCTAATCATTGGATTGAACTAAGACATTATGGAGAAAATGAAGGCAGAGGTGTGGTACCCTGGGGAGCCAAGGAAAAGGCTAGGTTTAGCGAACTGCAAGGCAAACCTTTCCCTGCATACCAGGTGTTGGAATTTGTTAAGAAAAATGCCGATCTGAATAAAGAAGATTTAGAATACTTAAAGAAACCTAATATTACCAGTATCACGCGTCTCATAGGCGACCCCAATGTAAGAGAAGCCTTGGGGGTAGATATGACCGATGGTTACGTTAATACAAATTTACCGCCTGGAGAAATAATAAATGGTCTTACAAAACTTGTGATGGATTTTGCCACACAAAGGAAATCTGTAGATGACATTCGCCATAAAGAGAATAGGGAACGTTACATATCTGAATTCGCTGAGGAAGATTTGCCGGATAGCAATGCTAATCCAGTTGAAACTTGGGAGCTACGGTCACAGACTAGTCTTGTTCAACCACGCATCCTTCCAAGCAAGAGAGTTGCAGGGGTGGTGCCGGGGAAGAAAAGCGTCCCCTTATCTACCAGCAGACCGACGCTTATACCAGCCAGTTGTGGTTTGCAAATCAAAAATGCACCTCCTCGTGTTAATAAGATTTATAGGGAATTACGAGGGCTTGAAGTTAAAGGTTTTGAGAACGCTTGCGCCATAACATTTCGTGTTTTTCTTGAACTGAGCGTTGAAAATTATGCTGAGGCAAAAAATATTGATTATCACGAGAATGATAGTTTAGCGAATAAGATTGGTAAAGTTGCCAAATACATTGAAGACAATAAACTTATGACTGCGGATGAGCTTAAGCCTATCCGGGTCGCTCGTTCGACTTCAGATAATTTAGTCTCGATAAAAACGTTACATGCCTATGTCCATAATCCTTATCTTTCTCCTAAAGCAGATGACCTTAAGCTGACATGGGACGACTTTGAGAAATTCTTCAAGACTATGTGGCCATAATTAGGCATCATGAGATATTCTACTCCTCTTAGGTACCCCGGGGGTAAAAGTAGGTTAGCTAACTTTATGGGGTTGGTTTTTGAAGAAAATAACCTCATAAACGGACATTATGTAGAGCCATATGCAGGAGGGGCAGGTATTGCCCTTTATTTATTATTTAGCGGGCATGCGAGTCATATTCATATAAATGACCTAAGCAAGTCTATATATGCTTTTTGGCAGGTGGTATTAGAAGATACGGATAACATATGCCGCCTTATTCATGAGACTCCAGTTGACATAGATACTTGGTTTAGGCAGAAGGAAGTCCAAGCGCATCCTGAACGACACTCAACATTAGAGCTTGGCTTTTCTACCTTCTTTTTAAATAGAACGAACCGCTCAGGTATTATTAGTGGTGGTGTAATAGGGGGTCAAAATCAAGATGGTCCTTGGAAACTTGATGCACGTTATAATAAGACTAACTTAATCTCTAGAATAGAGAGAATATCAAGGGTTAGCGACCATATTACCTTATATAACCAAGATGCGGCGGAGTTTATTACCGAGGTAATTCCCACGCTTCCGTTGCAATCAATAGTTTATCTAGACCCCCCCTATCATGCTAAAGGCCATGATTTATACGAGAACCATTATGTATATGATGACCACTTAACAATATCAAATTTAGTTGGTGATATAAATCAAAGATGGATTGTTTCGTACGACGATACTCCAGAAATAAGAGAAATGTATCAATGGTGCAGAAATTTGCCTTATCAGCTTAGTTATAGTGCGGCTGACCATTACAAAGGAGCCGAGATAATGTTCTTCAGTGATAACTTACTAATCCCCACTGTTGACGATCCTGCCCACCCACAAAAAGCGCCAGCCTTTTACCGCTAGCGCCTATAAAATTTAATTGGTAGCAGGGGCTTGATTCAACCCAGCGACCTTTGGGTTACGAGCCCGATCAGCTTCAACCGCTGATACCCTCATTAAACAAATTGACGTTTTGTTATGCTTGTGACTAAAGCCAAATCCCTTCTCAAAAGTTGCTCAATCCTCCGACAGAGCCTCAAGCTATGCTCAAACTTTACTGACTTAGCAAGTGGTATAATTCCGATAAGTAGGAAGCGGGAGCTACAATGGTGAAAATATTAGCTTGTATTGCAGGAATCCTGATGCTGGCTATCCTTCTGCTGAGGTTCCTCCCATTTATACCGCTAGAGATTAAGATAGAGTGGATAACAAATCTTGGTTTAGTATTAATGTTTGTTACTGGAGGAGCAGCTTTTGCCTTTGTTAGGAACGCTCTCATAGCAGTCATCATTGGAGCTGTGACCTTCGCCATAATCCAAGCATTACTTCAGACCATATCTCAAATGATTGGTGGATAGCAAGCCAAAAACAAAGACTATTCCATTCTAGTTGAGGTTTTACCCCTCTGGACAATTTTTCTACGAGACCAACTATCGGTGGCTAGTGGCAGGTAAGCCTAATGCCTCTAGAGACCCCCAATATCAATCATGGATAAGGCCAGCAAGAGCCGTAATGAAAAAGGTGAAGGTTAGAACTCCCTAACCAAAAAGCTCGCCTTCTTATTATTCCTCTCTATATAGGACTAAAGTTTAGAGATTTTCTCTTATTTTGGCCCATTCTAGCTCTAAAGACCCTTGACAGCCTTCACCCTTTCTATCTTAGGATAAAGCTACACAGTAACAGGCAAATGGAAAGGAACGAGACAAAGATGCGTTCGAACAAACCGGAGGTCGTTGGTTCAAATCCAACCCCCGCTACCAAGCCAAACAGCCGCTTCGGGGAAATGGGCCCAAAATCCTGAAGCGGTTTTTTTTGTCCCTCGTCGTTTGTCAGCCTCGGCGGGTGCCGGTCCGACCAGCGGGTTGACGTGCTCTTTTACATCCAGGTCTAGCAGCCCGAACTGCTGGCCTAGATGTCCCGCGTCTTCCCTAGTTCCTGTGAATCCACCCCAGCAGCTCCCATGCCTCGGCATCCCTCCTGAGTGGCAGGTAGTCCTGCACCTCCTCGCCGAGCAGGAGCGCGAGGGCCGCCAGGGCCAGGTCTGCCAGCGGCGTTTTGAGCTCTTTCCTGTGTTGGTTCATTCGACTTCTATCGGGGGTGGTGCGGCCCCATTGCCTGGTTCATCTTACACATTTGAATATACCTTACATATTGTAAGGCGGGGGTCCAAGACTCGTAAACTCCCATAACCTCACATAAGCTACAAAACTCGGCGAAAATGGTACTAGGACATAGGACAGTTCCTGGCTTTCCGTTCGCAATTATCAGAGTTCACTGTCCCTTCGCTACGGTCAAAGGAGTTAAGGATGAATCGGTTGCTGAGCAGGCTTCGATGCAACCCCGCTTGAGCAGTAATGAGGCATGTGCATGCCGGGCACCATGAAGCCTTATGCCTTTCAGCCTGGTGCGCCTTACCAACTTAGTCCAGGCACGGGTAACAGTATCCGGTAGAAGTTGCCTGCACTCAAGGTATTGCATATCAAATCGTCATCTTTTTGTGATATCTCGGATATGGCACACTTAAGAGAATTCAACCCATTCAAGTTCGAATGTGGCCAGTTTCCTCATCGTATGCCATAATCCATAAGGCCCACTATTACGTTTATATATAATAAACAGAAGGAGTTACACACAGGAAGGTCTTAATGAAGAAGGTATTTAGCAATATTCTTTCAAGGCTCACAATCGTTTTAGTCTGTGTGCTTCTTATAGTCAGCGGTTGTACCGGTGCAACAGGTGAAGGATTTGCGATTTATTTAACCCGGGAAGATATCCCTCCTGCCCAAATGGAGGCCTTAAGCCATGTAGCCATCGCAGAACAGCCTGTTATATCGATGAAAGACATTATCACCTATAATGCTCAAACACATGAGATACAACTTACCGAAAGTGCGTTTGAACGTATCTCTCAGCTGCATGTTCCGGTTGAGGGCAAATCGTTTCTGGTCTGTGTTGATAAGGCGCCTTTGTACTGGGGAGCTTTCTGGACACCGATCTCCTCCCTGTCGTTTGACGGGGTTACCATATGGAAGCCATTCGGCTCTCAGGAACCGAAGGTTATTACAATCGAGCTGGGTTATCCCTCCTCATCTTTTTATACCGATGAAGACCCCAGGAATAATGCCGAAGTGATTAAATCGCTGGAGCAGGCTGGCAGGCTAATCAACGAGCCATCGTTAACTTCAGTAGATAAACTGCCGCATTCCATGAAGGGATACGAGCTATATTCGTGGTCAGAAGATAACCAGTGGCACTTTACGTTAATCACAGGTACTAATCGAAATAAAACGCTGGAAGAAATAATTTCTAAAGAGGACCAGATTGCTGAATCCGGGTTGATAAAAGTCCATGTGGTGGGTGTAGATGCAATCAAAGATGTCTTGAGCAAAATTCCTCAGAATGAGCATGTCTCCTGGTGCGAAGAGCAGTTTATTATATTACCTGAGCCAGCAGAACAAACCAGCATCAACCTGCAATTACCACCCGTAGAGATTGTCGACACCGTGAAAGAACATGCCGATGAGCTGGGTTTGGATTTCATAGTTACAGCGTCTCATTGAATCTCAGAAGGGAAAATGACAAACCCTCCCATAATACAAAATATTCAACCCCGGGGAGGAATGAGATTACAGGTGAATTGTAAACTTACACTCATTAGCCCCTGAAATAGCCGTATAACCTAAATCCACCTGGACCGGCCGCCCGAGAATACCCTCCCAATATTTTTGGACAAAACCACGTGAACACTGGCAGTATGTAATGGACGCCGTCTCGTTTTCCGGCAGTCCTCGCATAAGGCTGCAATAGCATCGCATCCCCCCTCCAAACTTACGCGGCGTGTAATACTGGATGAGCACATTACCTTCCCGCTCAAAACGCATACCTTTCGGTGGTTTTTGTATTTCTGCTGCCAGGAAGGCTTCTTCGGTTTGATATTTCTGGCGGCGGGCTCTAGCCATTTGCACCGGCCTGCTATTGACCGCGATACAATTGTAACCACAGGCAAGCATAATTTGCTCACGCTTCGCTGAGTCCGTGCTGGTATTTAACCGTTCCACTGCACCCTTGACCCACAGGGCAACCTTCCTCATGTCGGAAGAGGCGGCTGCCTTATCGCTGCCATCCATCACCTTCTCACGTATGTCCTTCCCTGCAAATTGTTCGATATGCCCAGCGATTTCCTCGATTTGTCCGGCTGTCCTTTTCGTCATATTCTCCACCTCACTCTTACAAATCACTATAACAACATTATCAATACTGAAACATGTCAGGAATACTGTATAAAAGGCTGCAACAAGCTAATTATACAAAATGTGAGATTTAGAAGTCGCTGTAAATCTGGGATAAGCTGTTTCTTCTCGAAGAAAAGTCCGGAATCCTTCCAATGCGGGCTACCAAAAAGGTTTGCGAAGGCGTGTCAAGCTGACCTGCCCTCTCCGTTTCAAGCCTGTATGCCTATTACTTTCAGTGTTCCTGCGCCCTCGATAATACAGTTCGGGCCCGGGGACCGGTCACAATGGTATAATATAGACGTCCAGGCCAGAGTCCCTGAGGCCATAATTAGATATCCAGGGAAGAAAATATCGGGGGTAATAAGCCTGACCCTGCCGTACCACTCAGCGCAGCATAGTTTGAGTTGCGCTTGATAAGATAAAATCGCATTGGTAAGCGAAGGAAAGGAGGGCGTAGAAATGGAGAATAAGACCTGGAAACCGACAACCGCAGGAATCCTGAGCATTGTCGCCGGCTCTTTCGGAGTTATTGGTGGGATAGTAATTGGTACCATAGGAGCCATTGCAGGCGGAGTACTGGGAGCGTTTGGCTTACCCATCGTAGGAAATTTAGTCGCGGGTCTGCTGGCGGTTCCCATAGCGCTGGGAGCAGTAGCCATAGTGGGCGGTATTTATGCCCTGAAAAGAAGAGCATGGGGGCTGTCGCTCGGTGGAGCCATTTGCGCACTCCTGATTCCGCCTGGCATCGTCTTAGGGATACTGGCCATCATCTTTGTGGTAATGGGAAAGGACGAATTCGAATAAGGTCCTCGGGGACGATTATAACTGTAGGATATCTTGTATTTGATACTGTCATTTCCGTTGCTGATACCAGCGTTCCCAATAATCAGGTAGCTAACAGTGGAGCAAACGGCTCTGCCAGTGAGGTAAGCACCGTTACGATGTATACTGCGCCTGACGGTTAAGCAACCGGCAAGCCTGTTTGAAGACGTAACAATCTGGCTTCTTTGCCAATCCCACTGGGGAGACCTCCAAGCCAGCCAAGAAGGAGGGAAAACCAGTTAATGTCCATTGAGAACACCAGCTGAAAGTTTAGGGCGTGTGGAAGCCCAGTTGGCTCTTAGGCTCTTCCGCCGCTGTAATCTTGCCGAACTTCTCTTCATACTTCTTAAGATTAGTTTGCAGTGCAGAGATGACCCTTTTCATGTGTCCAGGGCTTATTACTACACGGGCTGTCACAGCTGCGGTGGGCGGAGCAACCATCACGAAGTCCATAATGAATTCTTCTCTGGTATGCGTAACAAACATGTTGTTGCAATAGACTCCTCCCTTAAGATGGTCTGGAAAACTGACCTTCATCTGTTGCCGTTCTTTCTGTTCAGCCATAATGTACCCCCTCGCTCCTATTCTACCACAATAACAAATGTACACCAGCCAGAACACCATGGGATTCACTCTCTGGCCTTTTGCCGTGCTTGTGACGAAAGCTAAATCCTCTCTAAAAAGTTGCTCAATACTCCGATAAATCCTCAAGTTATCCTTCAAACTCACTGCCCTGGTACAACTCGACACCATGTCGAGGTTATCCTACTCACAACAGCATACACAGGAATGGATAAAAGGAAATGGAAAGGAAGGAGGCAAAGATGCCTTCGAACAAACCGGATGTCATTGATTCGATTTCAACCCCACTATCAAGCTAACTGGCAAATGGTATAATGTCTGCATGGCACAGATATTGCGAAGCAAAAACCTGGCTACCAAGTTCCAGATAATGCTGGAAATAGCGGCAAATCAACCCAATATACAGCAGAAGGACATCGCTAAAAAGCTGGATATTACCTCGCAGGCAGTCTCCGAGTATGTCAAGGAACTGATAAAGGATGGCTGGCTTAGCTCGCAAGGCCGTTCCAGATATAGAGTGACCCGGGAGGGAGTGGACTGGATTCTGAGGATGGCAAGACAATTGCACAGTTACTCTTCCTTTGTGAACAAAGTGGTGAGGGATATATCGACTTCCACTGCCGTGGCTGACGAGGACTTAGCTACAGGTCAACTGGTATCTCTGCACATGAGGGACGGCCTATTGTTCGCCTCCAGTGTTACCAGCGACGCGGGAGCTAAAGGAACAGCTTTATCGGAAGCCAGGAAAGGTGAGGATGTCGGCATATCCAATATAGAAGGAGTAATAAAGTTAGAAACCGGCAGAGTTACTATAGCCCAGGTGCCCGATGTACAGGAGGGGGGATTCAGAAATACCGACCTCGTCAAACTGAGAGAAGAGGTAGATATAGCCAAGCTGGTAGGGACTATCGGCATCGAGTCTCTGGTAGCTCTGAAACAGATAGGCATAAAGCCCGATTATGCTTACGGCGTCAAGGAAGCAGCAATAGAGGCAGCTTACTGCGGCTTGCCCTTCCTGGTCGTTTGTGCCGAGGATGAGCTTCCGGCGCTGGCGCAGCGGTTACAGGAGGAGAGCCTGGACTATACAATTGCTGATTTGCGGAAAGACAAGGGATTCACCAATCCACCTCTTGACAGCTGATGCCGATAGTATAATACTAGAGTTGTAGGGAATACGAATGAATATCTACAGAAGGAAATTGCTGAATGCCATACTCTTTTTTGCTCGTAATACGAAGCGGGTAAACCTTGGGAAACTTTCAAAGCTTCTCTACTTTCTTGACTTCACGCACTTTAACGAAACAGGCTATCCCTCTATTGGATTAATGTATTACGCATTTGATAAGGGTCCCGTACCAAGAGATTTTTGGCTGGAGATAAGAGATGCTAATGTGCCCGAAGACTTCAAGGGGAAAATCAGGCTGATACGAAGAACGGATGATTTTGCACCGAGTTACAAAGAGGTTGAAATCCATGCTTTGGGAAAGCCCGATTTGTCTGTGTTTACGCCAAGAGAAACAAAAATCCTTGAAAATTTGGCTTTTATGTATAAAGAGGCTACAGCAAATGACATGTCCGAGATCACCCATCTGCCAAAACGGCCTTGGGACATTACCATAAGGGAAAAGGGCAAGAACAAACCCATAGATTATCTAGTCAGCATTAGCGAAGAATCGGCAGTTAGCCTCGACCATGCCACAGATACGCTCAAGGAACACCTGGAAGTTGTGCACAACTTCGGGATTACCCCCACCAAGTAGTTCTGTAGAAATGTAATACCGCAACCTGGACAAATCCTTTGCTACAAAGATTTCGAATTCCCAGATGACCAATCTAAGAGAGACAAACTTTTTGTTGTCCTAAACGATACGGATAGGGACTCCGTATGTCTTGCTCTAAAGACAACATCTAAATCAAAACGTTATGAAGGTGTGGGGAAGGGATGCAATGTACAGAAAAAAGTATTCTTTGTACCTACGGATTGGGAGCAATGTTTCACCTTAGATACGTATATTCAGTTGCCTGAGGTTTTTGAGATTGCTGCCGATAGACTATTGGCAGGCGATATCTCTCGTAAAACATATGTCAGCAGTTCACTTTCCATAGAACGCTTCAAATTGCTTAAGAGCTGTCTCAAGCAATTCAGAGAAGACATATCTGCACAGCATTGGACCCTCATTTTCAAATCGTAAGACGCAAACAACAATTCCTCGGCATATCCAGAAAGGCCAATACCACAACTTCCGTTAAAGCGACGTTGTTTCTCAAATTTATCTATCAAAGCTGTCGAGGACTGCTTCAGTGGCCTGATAGGCAAATTGCACACAATACACGTCGTAATGCTATACTTTGTACTTTGGAAGGGAGAAAGATGAGACAGAAAATTCTACCGAGATGGCTTCTTGCCATAATGGCGGGAGCCACGCTAATAGCAGTTATGGCCGCACCAGTCCTGGCATCGCCGGCAACAGCCACCAGGACACTACCGGCATCGGTGGCTTCGGGAGCCGAGTTCGATGTCGCCATCGAGGCTTCAGGCTGCGGCATGTTCGGTCAGGTGCAGGAAACCCTACCTGATGGTTTTACCTATATCAGCTGCACGCTAGATGATACCAGTGTCTTGTATGAAGGTAACATGGTCAGGTTCACTCTTGTCGAGGACTCGGCAAGCTTTACCTACAGGGTCAGGGCACCAAGCATCGCCGATACCACTACTTACACCTTCCGCGGCACAGTCCTGGATGAGGACAGAAGAGGGTATTCCATTGAGAAAAACGATATAACCGTGACTGCGGGTGCACCCGGCACGGTGACCTACGTTCTCACCATGGCAGCAGATGGAGATAGCAGCTCAACCACGCCTTCAGTGGGTAACCATGTGTATGATGCCGGGACGGTGGTAGACATCAGCGCCACGGCAGGCCCAGGCTGGCAGTTTGACCGCTGGTCCGGCAATGCTTCCGACCCCACTTCTTCATCTACCACAGTAACCATGGACAGCGACAAAACAGTCACCGCTTACTTCTCGCCGACAGGCGAGCCAGGAGGCGAGTCCATCCAGGGTTTTAGCTTAAGGGTGACTTCCAAACCAAGCCAGGGTGGAACTGTTACCTTCAGTCCCACGGGAGGCGAAACAGGTATAGATGAACCAGGCGAGGGAGTTACAAGTCGCAACTATGATGCTGATACCCGTGTTGAGCTAACGGCCACCCCGGCTGAGGGTTACGTCTTTTCCTCCTGGGGTGGTGATTTAAGCGGAAACGCTAACCCCACCAGTGCAATTATGGACTCCGCTAAGAATGTTATCGCCAACTTTGTGTTACCCGCGCCGCAGGCGGGTGGAGTTCCCAATGCTGGTCTGGACACCGGTACTACGATAGCGATCGTAGTTATCGTCGTGGTTATTATAGTTATCGTATTCGTAGTTCGTAAGGTCAGGAAAAGAGCGTAACCAGGGCATCAAGGAAGCAGCCGTAGAAGCAGCTTACTACGGCTTGCCTTTCCTAGTGATTTGCACCGAGGACGAGGTTTCAGCATTGGTGCAGCGGTTACAGGAGGAAAGCCTGGACTATACAGACTATACAATTGTTGTTTTGCGGAAAGATAAGGAATCCAGCAATATATAGCGCGGCCGAACAAGCGAACGCAGTCTCTTCAATCGGTTAAAAGTCTTGCGTTAAAGCGACATTGCTTCTGAAAGTTTGCCTACCAAAGCTGCCCGGGGCTACTTCAATGGCCTGATAACCAGATTGCAGGCAATGCAGGTCGTGATGTTATACTTTGTATAACAGGGGTAGGAGGATGAGGCAGAAAATCTTACCAAGAGGGTTTCTTCCCATAATGGCGGCAGCCACGTTAATGGCAATTATGGCCGCGCCGGTAATGGCATCGCCGGCAACGGCCACCAGAACGCTACCGGCATCGGCAGCTTCGGGAACCGGGGTCGATGTCGCCATCCATGCTTCAGGCTGCGGCTTCATGGGTCAGGTGCAGGAAACTCTACCTGACGGTTTTACCTATATCAGCTGCACGTTAGACGATACTAGTGTCGAATATGAAGATAACACGGTCAGGTTCACTTTCCTCGGGGACTCGGCAATCTTTACCTACAGGGTTAAGGCACCGAACGTTGCCGCCACCACTACTTACACCTTCCACGGGATAATCAAGGATGAAGACAGACAAGAGTATTCCATTGGGGACAGCGACATAACTGTGACTGCAGGTGGTCTGGTGACCTACGTTCTGACCATGATGGGTGGCTCAACTACTCCTTCACGAGGTAAACACATGTATTACGCCGGAAGCGTGGTAAACATCAGCGCCACAGCAAGCCCAGGCTGGGAGTTTGACCACTGGTCCGACAACGTTGCCAACCCTGCTTCTTCATTTACCACAGTAACCATAGATAGCGATAAAACAGTCACCGCTTACTTCTCCCCAGAAGGCGAGCCTGTCGCATCACCCACACCCACCGGGCTGCGCACTGAGACCAAGATAGCTATTGCAATCGTCGTAGCATTTGCTGCAGCTCTCGTATTCATAGTCCGTAAGTTCAGGAAAAGAGCGTAACCAGGGCATCAAGGAAGCAGCAGTAGAAGCGGACTATCGCGGCTTACCTTTCTTAGTTATCTGTACCCAAGACGGGCTTTCAGCATTGGTGCAGCGGTTGGAAGGAAAGCCTGGACTACCAGATTGCTGACCTGAAGAGCGCAGGATGCTTCTTGCCATTACATAGCTACCGCTAAGAGCAGCTTCAGCCGTTTCAAACTGCAAGTCCTTAAAAGTACCACCCTGGACAAATTTCTCAACAAACTGCCTGTCGAAGCCTTGACATCCCGGTCCATGGTGTTTATTATTAGCGTAATCAAGCAAGCTTGTATATAGTAAAGTGGGGTTGTGTAACGAAACGGAAAAGGGTAACATGGAGTAGCGAGAGAAATTCGATTGCAGTCTGAACAACTTCCAACAAGTGAGGTGAACATGAGATTTAAAAGTAAACTTGGTATTTTAAGCAGTCTATTGCTGGCCCTGGCGCTGATAGCGACAGCAGTGCTCCCCGCCTCTGGTTTAGCCACTTCTTACCCCATGACTCTCACCGATGATTTGGGCCGGGAAGTTACCATCGAGGACCTGTCTGTGAGGATTATCTCTCTGGCTCCCTCCAATACCGAGATACTATTTGCCCTGGGTCTGGGGAATAGAGTGGTGGGAGTGACGGACTACTGCGACTATCCGCCGGAAGCTCTGACAAAGGAAAAAGTAGGAGGCCCTTATTCCAACGTAGATACAGAAAAGATAGTTGCTCTCCAGCCTGACCTCGTGCTGGCTTCAGATGTTAATTCTATGGAGACTATCACTACGCTGGAGGGACTGGGGCTTACAGTATTCGGTATAGAAGCCATTGATTTAGACGACCTGCTTGATGACATTAACACAGTGGGGCAGATAACCGACAAAGAAGTGGAGGCAGAGGCATTCACAGACGAAATGCGAAGCAGGATTGGAGCTGTAACCGCCGAAACTACGGGACTTTCCCCTGAGGAGAAACCCAGGACACTCCACATTTGCTGGCACGACCCTATATATACTTGCGGGCGCGACACCTTCATACATGACGCAATTGAAAAGGCGGGGGGAGTAAATATTTTCGCCGACCTTGAAGGGTGGCCAGCGGTTGACATCGAGGCAGTAATCTGGCGAGACCCTGAAGTCATCCTGGTAACAGCGATGGGTGGCACAGGGTCCAGTACATGGGATTGGGTGCTTACGGAGCCGCGGCTAGCAGGTGTGTCAGCCCGGCAGAACGGAAGGGTATATTATGTGGAGTCCAACTGGGTTGAGCGACCCGGACCACGGATAGTGCTTGGCGTCGAGCAGCTAGCCAAAAACATTCACCCCGAAATTTTCTTCGACCCCTGGGACTACGACGATGATAGCAGCGGAGAGATTGAGAAGATTGAGGCTATTGCAGCAGTGCAAGACTATTTTAGCGGCCTCATCTCCAAAGACCAAGCGCTGGAAATCATAGAGCTGTATTTTGGATAACAAAAGCCGAAAGACGACCAACAATGTGCTACCGTGGAGATTCCTCCCCATTATAGCGCTGATGCTGGCAGCGACTATGACTGCACCGGCTCTGGCATCACCGACAACAGCGACGAGGACACTTCCAGCCTCGGTAACACCAGGAGCTGAGTTCAATGTCACTATCCAGGCTTCAGACTGCGGCTCTTTCGGTCAGGTGATAGAGAACTTGCCTGACGGCTTCACTTACGTAGATTGCGCTTCAGACGGTATCAGGGTCAAGCAAGTAGACAACGCAGTGAAGTTCACTTTCCTTGAAGACCCAACGAGCTTTACCTACAGGGTTAAGGCACCAAACGTTGCTGCCACCACTGCTTACACCTTCCACGGCATAGTTATGGATGAGGACAAAAATGAATATTTTATCCATGATGACGACATAACTGTGACTGCGAGCACACCCGGGCCAGTTACCTATGTTCTCACTATGGCAATAGATGGAGATAGCAGCTCAACCACTCCTTCAGTAGGTAATCATACGCATGATGACGGGACGGTGGTGGATATCAGTGCCACAGCAGGCCCAGGCTGGCAGTTTGACCACTGGTCCGGCAATGTTGCCGACCCCGGTTCTTCGCCTACCACAGTACTCATGGATAGCGATAAAACAGTCACTGCTTACTTCTCCCCAACAGGCGAGGCTAACCCCGGCTACTCGATTTATACCTTAACGGTGACTTGCCAGCCAGGCTATGGTGGAAATGTCACCCTTAGCCCTCCACAAGAGGCAACAGGGATAGACGAACCAGGTGAAGGGGTTATCCGCAGCACTCATGATGCTGACACCTCAATTGAGCTAGCTGCCACCCCGGCTGAAAATTATGTCTTCTCCTGCTGGGGCGGTGATTTAAGCGGAAGCACTAACCCCATTACCACTATTATGGACTCAAATAAGAATATCACTGCCAGCTTTGTGTTATCTCCATCAGATGAAGCTGACTTCGCAGTGTCTTCCTTCAGTATATCACCAGAGCAAGTCCAGCCCGACCAGCAGGTGAATATCTGTATCACAATAACCAATCCTGATGGGGAAACTGGAAGCTATGAAGCTGCTCTTTATATTAATGGGCAGCTTGAGGATACTCGCATATTGGAGATTGCACCAGGTTCATCCAGGGACGCGGCTTTTGGTACAAGCCGGGCGACTCCAGGCACTTATTCTGTATTACTGGGAGGGCAGCAAGGGCAATTCACCGTGGTAGGCAGCCAGTCCACCGGTGCCGGATTAGACACCAGTACCAGAATAGCTATTGTAATCATGGCAGCGCTTATTGCAGCTCTGGTATTCGTATTTCGCAGGGTCAGGAAGGGAGCATAGTCTACGCCTGTATCAGAACCACAATCCAATTAATCAAGCAGGCTTGTTTATAGTAAAATTATGTTCTACTATATAGGCTATTGCAAGCAGCCAGACAATCTAAGGAGCCAGATTTTATGAGAGGCATAAAGTGGATTCTAGCATTCTCATCTATAAGCCTGATCTTTGTAACCGCCTGCAGCCCCACCATATCCGCACCTTCAAGAACCACAATTGATGATTTAGAAAGAACAGTCAATATTGAAAGCACACCTGACAGAATCGTCTCCTTAGCCCCCTCCAATACCGAAATTTTGTTCGCCCTGGGTCTGGGAGAGAAAACAGTTGGTGTAACGGAGCACTGTAATTATCCCCCGGAAGCTCTGGATAAGGAAAACGTAGGAGGGTTTTCCACACCGGATATAGAAAAGATAATTGCCCTTCAGCCCGATTTGGTATTAGCCAGCGGTCGTCATGCCAAGGAGGTTATCCCTGCCCTGGAGGAAACAGGTCTCACAGTGCTCGCCCTGGAGCCCAAAAACATGGACGGCATACTTGAGGACATTCAAATGGTGGGCAAAGTAACTGGAAGTGAAGAGGAGGCGTCCAGGCTTGTAAGTCAAATTGAAAACAGGATTAAAGCGATAACAGATAAAACCAGAGACATGGAGAAAAAAACAAGGGTCTTTTATGTCACCTGGCATGACCCGTTGTACAGTGCTGGTTCGGAGACTGTTATTCAAGAGCTGATTGAGAAGGCAGGTGGGATAAATATTTTTCAGGATGCCACTGGGCACAAAACAGCGGACCTCGAGCTGGTTATTGCCCGCAACCCTGAAGTAATCATTGCCTGCGCCGGTCATGGTGAGGCTACAGACAAACCATTCGATTGGGCAAAGGAAGAACAACGGCTTGGGGTCACCGAGGCCCGCAGGAACGACAGGATATACCAGATTGATGCCGATTTAGTTAGCCGTGATGGGCCGAGGATAGTTGACGCCCTGGAGTGGTTTGCCTGTTTTATTCATCCTGAGGTCTTCAGCAAGCCAGAGGGAGGTGATTGAGTGAAGGTTTTTGCTTCGTGGAGCGGGGGAAAGGACTGCGCCATGGCAACTCACAAGGCGCTTTCGCAAGGCCACCAGGTCTTATATCTGGTCAACTTCCTTTCCGAAGATGGAAGGAGGTCGAGGTCTCATGGCATCAAAGCTGAAGTCCTGGATTTGCAGGCAAAAGCTACAGGGATTCCTATGATGCAGGTCAAAACATCCTGGGAAAACTATGAGGAGAACTTTAAGAAAGCCGTGATGGAGCTCAAAGAGAAAGGGATAGAGGGAGGAGTTTTCGGCGATATGGACGTCGAGGAGCACAGAAAGTGGGTAGAAAGGGTTTGTACCGAGCTCGGAATAAAGCCTATCCTGCCTCTCTGGAAGATTGACCCCGGGGAACTTCTCGCCGAGTTCTGGGAAAACGGATTTGAGGCGAAGGTCGTGGCTACCAGGCTGGACAAAGGTCTGCTTGGCAAAAATGTGGATGAAGCCCTTTTGCCTGAGCTTGAGAGATTCAATTCTCATCCCTGCGGAGAGTCCGGGGAATATCACACCTTGGTAACGGACGGCCCAATTTTTAACAGGCCACTTAAAGTCGCCTTAGGCAAGCAGTATAAAAGAGACAACGTCTGGTTCACAGAGATTTCTGTTGAGCCCGGGTGAATAAATAGCAGCATGGATATTTAAATGTCAGGCACTTTTCCTCAATCACTGAGTAAATCTGCCAGCGATTTTACCATACGCTATCCCCTCCGCTGGAAAGGCAAGGTCGGCGCTTTAATAGGGCTTGCCGGGCTGCTTTTAGCAGTAATTATATTTTCTACTACCCTGGGAAGTGTGCACATACCTTTTTCCAGATGTTTTGAGGTGCTTCTTTCCCAAGTGCCTTTCCTTCACATAACCCCATCCTGGCCTGAGACTTTTGACACTATAATCCTGGATATCAGGCTGCCGCGCATCTTATTAGCAGGTTTAGTAGGAGCAGCTCTGGCTATAGCCGGAGCCACTTATCAAGGCCTATTTCGTAACCCTCTGGCCGACCCTTATCTTCTTGGCGTTGCCTCAGGAGCAGGGTTAGGGGCCACGGTGGGCTTTCTTATTCCTTTTCCCATGCAATGGATGAGTTTCGGGGCTGTTCCCCTGTTCGCCTTCCTGGGGGGGTTAGGTGCTGTGGCTGTGGTGTATTCACTGGCTCGTGTCGGCAAGACCTTGCCGGCAACCACTCTCATCCTGGCCGGGGTGGCTTTAGGCGCTTTCTTATCTTCCATCACGTCCTACCTCCTGACCATTTGTGGTGAGGAATTGCACGGGATTGTATTTTGGCTGCTGGGGGGACTTTCTTTAACCAAATGGGCTGAAGTAGGGATAGTCTTTCCTTGCGTGATAGCAGGAGTCATAGTTATCTGGCTTCACGCTCGACCTCTTAATGTGATGCAGCTCGACGAAGAGCAGGCGCAGCAATTAGGTATCAATGTGGAAAAAGTCAAGCTCATATTGCTGGTGGCTGCCACTTTAATTACCTCTGCCGCAGTCTGCTTCACCGGCCTTATAGGTTTTGTAGGCATAATAGTTCCCCACGCAGTGAGGCTTATCTGGGGGCCTGACCACCGTTTCTTACTCCCTTTGTCTGTTCTGGTCGGCAGCATATTCCTTATCCTAGCTGATGCTCTTGCCCATACTTTACTTCCTCCTACCGAGATTCCGGTGGGGGTAATCACTGCTTTCTGCGGAGCTCCCTTCTTTCTTTACCTATTGCGAAGGAAGAAAGGGCTTGCTTTCTTCTAACAGGAGGATAAAAATGATTGAACTAAAGGACGTCAGCCTGGGATATGACCATCAAGCCATCCTGAACAACATAAACTTGGATACCGTGCCAGGCAAGTTGCTGGGCCTCATTGGCCCCAACGGCTCCGGGAAATCAACATTGATTAAGGGAATAACCAGAGTAATCAATCTTTTCTCCGGACATATTCTCATCGAAGGACAGGAAATAGAAAGCATCAAAAGGGAAAAGCTTGCCCGCCTCATCGCTACAGTGCCACAAAATCCTGTTTTACCGGAAGCCTTTACCGCCTTTGAAGTGGTGCTCATGGGACGAACGCCTCATCTTGGGCTACTCCGCTATGAAGGGGAAAGTGATATGGCCATCGCCTGGCAGGCGATGGAAGCCACACAGACAGATTTTCTCGCCGAGCGTAGAGTAGGCGAACTCTCCGGAGGAGAAAAGCAGAGACTTATTATCGCTCGGGCCTTAACCCAGCAGCCGAAAGCTCTCCTCCTCGATGAACCGACAGCTCATCTGGATATAAGCCATCAAGTCGAGATTCTGGATATGGTTAAGAGCCTCTGTCTTGAGCAGAGCCTGACTGTGATTGCTGCTCTCCATGACCTGAATTTAGCTGCTCAGTACTGTGATTGGCTGGTCATGCTAAATGGAGGACGAATATATACCAAGGGCACACCACAGGATGTGCTTACAGTCCAGAATATTAAGAAGGTCTATGGAGCCGAAGTATGCGTTTACCCTCATCCCGTTAATAGCTTGCCTACCACCCTTATCACAGCAAGTAAAGATAAAAAGGGAAGGGCTTACACTCATAAATAGGAAAGGCTATGGAATTTCTATTCGCTTTGTTGCTGGCTCTGGCAATTGACGCTTCGCTGGGAGAGCCTCCTCGTGCCATAAATCCAGTGGTGTGGATAGGGAAGGGAATATCTCTTTTGGAGAGGTTTGCCCCCATCCAGAGCAAACGGGCCCAGCTACTCTACGGCATCTTCATGGTCCTGCTCACCATAATCATTTTCGCTCTGCCTGTTTATTTCCTTTTGTTTTATGTCAAGCAGATTGGCTCAATAGCGTATATAATCGGCAGCGCTTTGCTGCTAAAACCGTCCTTCTCACTTAAGGAGTTGCGCCGTTCTGCTCTTGAGATTAAAGTGCTTCTAAGCAAGGACAATCTAGAGGATGCTCGAGCTAAGATGCCTGCCCTGGTCAGCCGTGAGGCTCAAAATCTGGAGAAGCCAGCACTGGTCTCGGCGACGGTAGAGTCCGTGGCGGAGAATATCTGCGATAGCTTTGTCGCTCCCCTGTTCTATTTCCTGCTTCTCGGCGTACCTGGCGCCATAGCTTATCGCGTGGTAAACACCTCGGACGCCATGATTGGCTACCATGGGAAATATGAATACTTGGGAAAGTTTTCCGCTAAATTGGACGATGTCCTAAATTTCATTCCAGCGCGAATATCGGGGCTGTTGCTGGTGGTAGCTGCCTATGCGTACAGAAAAGATGGTAGAAACGCATGGCGAACCATGCTTCGCGACCATGGCAGGACCGAGAGCCCCAATGCCGGCTGGTCAATGAGCGCCGCTGCCGGTGCCCTCAGTGTCCGACTGGAGAAAGCCGGGTGCTACTGCCTGGGACAGACCAGCAACCCCCTATCTCCCCAGCTTATCGCCTCTGGAATGAACCTGGCTACCATAGCTGCCATACTCTGGGTTTTGTCTTGTTTGATTTTGGAGGTAACATACTTTGTCTTTATTGCCTAAGGAGGAAATAAGAGACATGGCAATTTGCCAGCATGGTGGGATTGACTATGCCGAGGTAGAGATGCTGGGCATTAATCCTCAGGACATTATCGATTTCAGTGCTAATCTAAACCCCTTTGGCCCACCACCAGAAGTAAGGGAGGCGTTAAGCGAGTGTCATTGGGACGAGCCGAATTTCCAGGGGAAACAAGAAATCTGCGCAGCAATCTCCCGGTACCCGGACTCTGAGGCTACACGCCTGAAGCGTTCACTGGCCAGTAAGTTAGGAATAAAGGCGGAAAATATTCTCATCAGCAGTGGTTCCACCGAGCTTATACGCCTTGTTGCCCTGACCTACTTTGGCAAAGGAGATCAAGTTCTCATTATTGAACCTACCTATGGTGAATACCAGGTCGCCTGCCAGATTGCTGGAGCATCACTTACAAAACAGCGTCTCCCATCAGAAAATGCCTTTCTGCCGAACATAGATGAAACCCTGCAATTGATACGGCGATACCACCCCAGGGGTATCTTTATTTGTAACCCCAACAATCCCACCGGGCGATATCTCTCACGAGCGGATTTTAACAGGATTGTGGACGCTGGCAGGGACTCTTTGGTAATTCTGGACGAGGCTTATATTAGCTTCGTGGATAATGCCTGGTTCTCTCTGGATATGGTTGAAGCGGACAACCTGCTTATCCTAAGGTCTATGACCAAAGACTATGCCCTGGCTGGACTGCGCCTGGGCTATGGAGTGGCAAGAGAGGAAATTATCGCCAACCTCCGCCGCGTCTGCCCACCGTGGAATGTCAACGCTATAGCCCAG
>JAFGBN010000043.1 GCA_016933195.1 Dehalococcoidia bacterium
GAAGTGACAACTTATGAGGCTTCGGTAACATGATTTATGATGCAACAACTCCCATGTCGGTAACTGTTTATTTTGACGCAACACGTACCTCCTCAGGCCCACCAGTTCCAGCAATGGATAGTGTCTGGACTAAGGTCTTCCAATTTTCCATCAGCAATGCCAGACTGTCACCAATGTTCAGCAATATTACCGGTGAGGTTAAGCTGTTTCCTTCCACTCAATCAGGCATTCGCGTCTGGTAGAACTCAAGTAGCACACCTGAAGTCATTTCATTACTTAGCCTAAGTCTGTTGTGCCTCCGAATCCCGCCAGCTGCTCTTAGTGGTAGGTTTCCTGCTATGGCTCTTTGTGACGGCATCTCTCTCCCACTCTCATGCCGCCTTACTATTTTCTCTAGCGACAGGATGTATGCTCGTTGAGTCAGATATTATTGCTGGTTACGGCGATGGTTGCTCCCTGGCTGAGCATAATTTCCGCTCCCCTGAGCTTATCGATGCTTTGTTTCAGTATGTACCCTTTCTTGGCAACCTACCCCTCCTTTTCGAGGTCATGGCTGTTATCTTTTTGGGGGTCAGCTTGCCCGCCGAGCGAAGAAGTCTCTACTCTGACAGTCGCATCATCAATATCAATGAGTTCGTGGAGTGCAGATATCGGCCTATCACTGCAACTCTGGGAGTCTTCCTAATAATTCAGGTCTAGCTCATGTGCCCTATCGAGCAGCTCCTAGCTAGACAAATCCCTATGTTTTTCTCCTACCTTCGTGGTTCAAACTCCTCCGGTATTGTGCCCCTATCACTTACCGTAATCCGGAGCGAATGTGTCAATCGCAGTTCGCAGTATCGAAGCACAAAATGCAAAAGCTGGAGCCCCAGTCATAGTGCCGGCAAGAAAAGCAGTCTCAACAAGCTCTTCACGGGTAGCACCGGCTGCTAAAGCTAATTGCGCATGTTCAACAATGCAATAGTCGCAGCGAGTGCATGCACTAAGGGCTACTATCATCAAATGTTTCGTTTTACGATCTAGCGCCCCTGGTTCCAGACTGGCTCCAAAAAAATCCATAAACGCTTGCCACCGCTTGCTATCCGCTTTGCTAAAGGCTTCTATGTTTTCAATGTGCTCACTCAAAGTCTCTCTTGCGTCCCTGATCATCTGAATTCCCTCCTTTAATGTTTACTCCCTTTTGCCTTTCAACCCGTAGCTTGCGTATTTCGCAGTATTTTAAGACGTTACCTCGACTATATTGTATAATGCTCGTCGCGTCACATATTTGTAAGAAGTCACTCCCTTCTGCCAGTAACCCGCCGAAGGTATACGGGTTTTTGATTAAGCCCCCTCGGAGTCAAAATGAAATCTCGCTGCTTAACCGACATTACGTTTTGTTGTGATCAAGTAGCGAGATTTCTCAGCAACTATTTCAATATCAATAGCCAGATAATTTCATATCCGCAGTGGGAGTCTCAATAATATGCGACATATCTAAGATTCCCCATTGCGCAAAATCATCGAGGGGCATCTCTCCCCAAATCTTTTTCGCTCCGTAGTCCGGTTCATCCAGATTCTCAATGGTGATCCAGTGACCGGGGATAAGAACCTCTTTGGGGATATCTCTTCCACAGCAAACCTTGGTAAGCAAGGCTTTGGTAACGACATCCATGTTCTCATGAGGACTGTGAGATGTTACACCATCACACCATCCATCACGAATAGCCTTGCATGCACCAGCGTCATCATCAATACCGAAGAATGGGATATGGTTCGGATCACCAACTGGATGAAGTATGCCTAGCGACCTGAAGGCTTCAACAACTCCCTGAACCATAGAGCCCTGCTCTATAACTGCATTGAGTTCAGGATGGGTTGGGAAGGTATCCATAATAGCGGCCATAGCCAAGTCGGGAGTGTAGTCACATGCAGGAGACTCAAGTACTGTAACAATATCTGGGTACTGGTCGAGGACTTCGTGAAGTCCCTGATGGCGACGCTGTGTCCCTGCCATCTGCATAACACCCCAGATCTCATATACATAATAGTGCTCACCTGTACTCTTGGCATACTTGATGAACTCCTCGGCACACACCCTTCCGAGTTCTACGCTGTCAGGTTCTTGTCTATACGTGATTTTATCACTATTCATCATCATCTCGTAGTTGAAAATGGGAATACCAGCGGCCTCAGCCGCTTCAAGTGAAGGCTTCATCAACTCGGTGTCTACGGGAACAATCATGATAGCATCCACGCCTGCTGTAATCACGTCTTCCACTTCTGCCATTTGAGCCTGGGGATCAAAATCAGGGTTGTATGATACGTATTCGCCACCAGCCATCTCAATATATAGCTTGGGTACATTCATCATTCCAACCGCATAGTCGTTACAGAGAGTAGGCAACAAATTCGCAATCTTGTATGGTGAGCCGTCAGGCTTTACCGCCACTCCTGCCAGAGGATTGTCTGTTCCCGTGGTTGGTGCTGGTTCTGGGGAGCTTGATGGGGCGCAACCTAACATGGCTATACTAACCAATATCACGATCGCCACTGAGACTATGATACTTTTTTTCATCTTCCCTCCTTCGAAAGTCATGTTTCAGATAGGTATGTTGGTAAAATAGCACGCACTTTTTTGTTTGTCAAGCGAGTGTGCTGCGTTTGTCCGGTGAACGTGTTATGCCATATGGATGTGGATTGTGAAGTGTATGCACAAGGCATGACTTAAGCTGAGCTTGGTACAATGGGGAAGTCTTGATTCCAAAATTTTCCTAGTTGCATCTACATGTCGCTTGACTAGTTTCTCGGCCAACAGTATTAATATATGGAAGGGGTTGGTGCCATTTTGGGCAACACTGGAAACAGAAACAAGGCTGACCATAGTAGTGGTGGGTTGTGGACCACATAAGGAGCAAATAATCTTCTTAAGCCAATGACGCTGTTGTAGGACAAAATCGATTTGGCGGTATTCTAAAGAAAACATTCAAACTATGAGGTGGGCTTTTCCAGCGACTAATTTACACAATCAGGTTAATCTGAGAAATGATAGTTAATGACAGTTATTTACGGCGATGATATAGATGATATAATGCTACAATGTCTTTGAGCGCTGTCAACCTTGTAATATACTGGCCTGAAATTTGAGCAAACCGGCCTCAAAGTTACATATTTGATAGAAAGGAGAAGGCTATGCCTGCAATTTCAAACGACGAGCAGAAGGCTTCTGGGGCTCTAGAGGTGGCAAAGGCCTTCTTCAGGCATGAGAGCGCCACCCTCATTGTCATCCTTGTTGGGATAATAACTGCCCTAGCTATTATGACGAAAGGCATGGTGATCACACCTAGAAATCTCATGAACGTTTTACTGCAAAGTTCTGTAAGGGGTGTGGCATCGATTGGCCAAACCTTCGTCATTCTAACGGCTGGCATTGATGTATCGATTGGTGGGCTGGCGCTTATGTGCGCGGTTCTTGGTGCATCACTGATGAGTGATAGCTTTGCGAACATACTGGGAAGTCCCGTGGCAGTGTACGTAGCCATACCAATTATGCTGTTAGTCGGTTTAGGCGTTGGAGCAGCTAATGGTATGTCAGTGTCACGTCTGCGTATGCCGGCCTTAATAGTAACACTGGCCATGTGGCAAATGACCCGAGGCGGTGCATATCTGGTCTGCAAGGGAGCCACGATTATGAGTCTACCACGCAGTCTGGCTGCCATTGGACAAGGATACGTTGGACCAGTGCCGGTGCCAGTGATTATTTTTGTAGCGGTGGCGGTTATTAGTTACTTTGTTTTGCACCACACTACTTTTGGTCGTTCAGTCTATGCGGTTGGGGGTAATGCAGCAAGCGCCTGGCTTTCCGGCATAAACGTAAAAGCTATACTGTTCTCAGTCTATGGTATTTCTGGGTTCCTGGCAGCGCTTGCCGCTGTAATCCAAATCTCGCGCACGATGTCCGCATCAATGCTTTCGTTGACTGGCCTTGAAATAGACACCATAGCCGCGGTTTGCGTGGGCGGTGTCAGTTTAGCTGGCGGAAGGGGAACGCTAATTGGGGCAGTCATCGGAGTAATGATTATCGGTGTCATTAATAATGGCATGAACGTAATGGGATTAGACCCAAGCTACCAGGATCTTGTGAAGGGAGCTATAATATTCACTGCTGTGGCCGTTGATGTTGTGCGTCGAACACGCTAGAGCCAGTGTTAGTTTCTGGCGGTGTAATATTGGGTGATGTTACTCGAACACCACCCAATCAGATAGCAAGATGCGGGATCTAGATGGCGCTGCATTGTACAGGTGTATTCGGAAGATAGCTAAGTCCCTAGCCCAGAGGATAGCCTTCATAGCCGATCAAGGCGACAACCGTTTTGAGTGCTAACACTTCCTCTTTGGTCATCCCTCATTAGCTCCTTCTAGAAAGCCAACTGTTGCGCCTGGACTGTCGCTCGCCTTAACTTTGGCCGAGTCATTCTATCAAACCACGAGGGCACAATTCATCGTTTCGTGCAGAGCTCTACATGTTCCCTCGATAGCATAGCTTGGGTTCCGAGAGGCAGCAGTTCGACGATTTGCTCATCTTGTCGAGTCAAGTGCAGTCGAAGCGGCGGATGTTGGCAAAGGAGACTGAATCAAGTAGAAGATATTATCGCTTAACAGATAAGAGGAAAGAAGAGGAAGATATGTGGACCCTCCTTACTATCGAAGGGCTAGGAGCATTTCTTAGAGATACCTGGGGGGATAACAATTCAGATTAGTGCACAAAACGCTAATTTGTGTATGCTATAATGAACCTAGGTCTAACCTATGATTGGAGACTAGATTTGGATATGAATTTGTGGGTAGCAATTATATTATCTTTAGCAATATTCATCGTGCAGCTTATTTTGGACAAACTCAGGGAAAGAAGTAAACGGCCCATCTATTATTACAAGACAGAAGAGATAATATCAGAAACAGGCGAATTCGCCAATGATATTCAGATTCACTTCAAGCAGGAGAAGGTCGCACGAGTTTCAATCACTAGAATCGGCCTAGCCAATGTTGGAAAGGAGCCTATTGACCAGACTGACATCAAGAATACTGACCACAAGTTAAAGGTGACTTTTGGCAATGGTGTTCGTATATTGCAGGAACCAAGAATATTAAAAAAATCTAGGAAGGATATAGATTTTCAGGTTGCCGGTGGTGATAAGGAGCTCACGCTTTCTTTTTACCTTCTCGATTACAGAGATGGAGCAGTTGTGGAGGTGGTCCACACGGGTAATAAGAACACCAAGGTGGACATCGGTGGGGCAATCATCGGGGTTCCAAAAGGAATTATCGAAAGAAGCTATAAGCATGCTTCAAATAAGGTGAAACATTATCATGTCGTGAGTGGTTCAATATCCACAGCACTTCTTATTTTTGTCATCTTGAAACTGGCCCCTGCATTTGTTGTTGATATATCAGGAAACAATGTTAGCTGGTTTGCCTTACTTGTCAGCTTGCTACTTACAGCAGGTCTAATATTGTCCATCGTTGATCACGCGAAACAGTACTTGAGGAGTATCCCGGCTTCTCTAAGCCTCGAGACCTAGTCTACAATCGCTGAACCAATTGAGTTTTTGTTAAGGGCGTGCTCTGTCCCCGATACGATAAGATTTGGCGACTTCCATGCTCACATAATCCGGCGGCAACACAGGCGCAGGCTTATCGATGTCAAAATCTGCCCAAAGTGATGCAGAAGTTGACAGGCAGCCGAATTCTATAGTTGGCTTACCAAGCCAAGTAGTAGTTAGCTATTGCTAGTGTCAATAGAGATAAGCTTGGATGTGGAATAGATAAATAGTATACATAGGGAGGGATAGGAGTAGGTGGGTGGTTATCATTTGTCTTCAAAGTTGGTTGTTTATGTTCTACGGAGACAAAACAAGTTTGTCTTTACAGTATGGACAAAGCTCAGCTTGCCAGTCCCAGTACATTATACGCTCTGCGCAGGTGGTACACCTTCGCTCAAGCAGCCCCAGCCATTCGCCAGTCTCCCTAAAATGTGTGACTACCCCCATAAATTTTGCCTCATTTTGGTCACTGGCTTGGAAACCTGGACAATTGTTGCCAGCCATGACGTCCAGGAAAAGAGTCAGCTCAGTTGTGGGATAAACCAAATGAGCAAAGTCACGCTCCCACCTTTTCTTATCAAATTTCCTTATCTCCCAATCAGTAAAGTCCCAGCATACGTAGTCACGGCATAAAGCATCGAAGCAGCTTCTGAACTTTCCACCAGCTTCTAGACGTTGCCAACCTCCTGCCCGACGCAACTGAATATACAATCCAACAGCAGGCACCCAACCTCGTAGCTGACTAGGCAAGTTGTTTTTCATAAGGCCTATAACGTGCAATCTGGAGCAGAAGTCTTCAATATCACACACCTTCGGCACTTCTTCCATGAATTCCCTCCTCTACTAAAATAAACTCCTATCACAAGGCTTCGTGCTTTCCAAGCTCGCTCATATCTATAAACTCTTGATTCCTTATCAGTTTCCCTTTATACATCCGCTTACGAGCATTGTCAAGGGAGAGTCTAGTCCTATCTGGTAGCTCTAAGGTTATAGCTATTTTGACCAGCGGTTTGACAGTCCCTTGTGTTGAGCAAATGTCAGCTTCGTATGGGTGTTCTATCTGGGGTTGGTTGATGGTATAATTATATTTAACAGAAGGTCAATGAAAAGAGCCTTTCTGATTTGCTGTGTTGTTGTCCTTGCCTTAATTGGCTTATCTTGCACCCCAGAAGCTACACTGGATATTTCCGTGACTGAAACAGATGACGGGATTGTAATTGAGAATAAAGGCAATGCCGAAAGTATTGTGTTTGTTACATCGCTAGACGGTGAGCAACAATTTGAATTAGCTGTGGGTGAGAATGTCACGGTCAGGGATATATATCACAGCCGATTGAGATTTCAGCAGTTAGCTTGAAGAATAGGTGAGTGAAACGGTTTTGAAAGTGAAGCTCAGACATAGCCATATCGCAGAGGGCTTCTGCTTTTCACTATAACAAAACTATGGAGAGGCGAGAATGACTAATCAGAATGTTGTAATTGGCCGAATGGACTTTAGGATCGAGGACCTCTACAAGCTTTATGAGCAGCAGCCAAGCAAAATTCTGTTCAACACAGAATACCAACGCTCCTATATTTGGAAGACTCCTAGAAAGCAACTTCTGATAGATTCAATAGTGCGGGATTACGACATCAACAAAGTATTCCTACGACAGCTCAAGGATGGTTCCTATGAGTGTCTAGATGGTCAACAAAGGCTTAGAAGCATCTTTGATTTTGTAGATGGGGACAGCAAAGATACTTTCTCCTTAGGCGAGCATAGCAAAGACCTAGGTTTGGAAGGCAAGAATATTCAAGACCTGAAGAACTCACACCCCCAGTTCTACTACAAGTTGCTTTATTACAAAATAGACGCTGTGGTGGTTTACCAGGCTGAAGAGGAAACCACTTCTGATATTTTTCTTCGACTCCAAGAAGGCATACCATTGAATTCAGCGGAAAAACTCAATGCTATGAGAGGCATCATGCGAAAGAGAGTCGTGGAAATGTCCCAATACCCGTTTTGGCAGTCCCTAGGTATAGTGAACTACAGGTTTGGTCATAGGTATCTTTGCTCTCAAATAGCCTCACTAGAGTTAAGCAACCTTAGTCTCCCCGCTGATGGGTTTCGTATTAACGACATAAAGTTTCCTACTATGCGGCGGAACTACAGGTTTTATAAAGATGTGGACCTTCCACAAAAGGTATTGGATGAAATCAGCGAGACTTTCAATTTCCTTCACAAGGCATTAGGCGCAAAGGCTCAAATAATAAAGCGACGAGGCGATATTATCCCGATTTACCTTCTTGCATCGTATTTGTTGAAACGGTATGCTTCCGTGAAGCAGAAAAGAGATAAGGTTCGGGATTTCGTCGAACAGTTCCTAATAAAGGTCTATAATAGCAATAAGAGTCCCTATTTTGAGTATAGATATGCAAGGAGTAAATCTACTGAGAGTAGGAAATCAATAGAAGAAGGCTTCAGGATAATACTCGGAACGTTCTTGGAGTTCGCTCCAGAGTTTCAGCTTAAGGATGAGAAAAGGCTATTTGATTACGGACAGAGGCTTGCGATTTACTATCGTGATGAAGGCAATTGTCAACAGTGTGGAAAAGCGTTGAAGTTTGATGAAGGGGAATTTCATCATGTGAAAGCGTGGCATGAAGGGGGGCCTACGACTGTAGAAAATGGACGCCTCCTATGCTCCCAATGCCATGCGAAGCAGCCGAAGATTTCGGAAAGAGCCGAATCCTCAGAGGAGACTTAAACATAAGCGTGCAATCTAACCAGCGGATTTGGCGAGGAGTAGAGTTGGAAACTGGCATCCTCATTTCTGATTGGCACAGAAAGGAGAGGAACAAATCATGATTGCAAAGGGAGATAGGGTAAGAGTTGTTCGGATTGCTCCCGATGTTGATGAGCTTACCAAAGAGCATACTTCTTGTTTTCTGGGGCAGATTGGAATAGTTGAGACAGAACCCTTTTGGCTTGCGCCTGAGCCAGGGAAACCTTTGGGCTTAGCCTCGGCTAACGGTGAATGCTCGGTCAAATTTGACCAACCTTGTGCTCGCCATAACGAGAAGAGTGCCATTTTCGAAGTGAATGAGTTAGAAAAAGTCGAAGACTAAGCCACAAAGTTGTTCCCGATTTGCGCCTTTAGAGTATGCTCGATAGTTGTCTTTCTACTGTCAACATAGAGTGTCACCGTTGCTCTACTCGATAGTCAGATTCCTTGTCAAGGGTCACTAAACGGCCTTCAGATATGATTTAACCCAACTCAAGCCTAAGACGAAGTCTCAAGCTATCCTCAAACTTCATTGAAGGTGTTGGCTGACATGGTACAATGAATTGTTGAGGCAATTTGGAGAAGGAGGGAAAATGAACACACAGCAGCAGGACAAGCTAGTAAAGCGGTTGGCTTATGATGCTGGGAAAAGTGCCGGAAAAACCGTGATTTGTCACCAGGTCATATGTAAGAAGACAGATAGTCCTCGTAGATACCTATATCACTATAAGGTTTCGAATCCCGGTGCTCGGCAAGTATTTGGCTACGCCACCTTAAGGCCAAGAATAGGGCATCCACAGGTCAGTATTATGGAAGACTCTCAGGTAAAGGTAAAGGCGAACCCTGCCCTTATGTCCAGACTTGGTCGGGTCTACGGCGTAGACTGGAACGGATACAGCTGGGTTGGAAAACCTTACAAGGTGGGTGACCAAATATACCGTCAACTAGTATATGTATCGAGTATAGCCGCCCCGTGAGAAACCATAGACACCAAGCTTCAGACATGATTTGGTTATATTAGCCCTTCCTCAAAACTTCGACCCCGCTTCGCTGGCCTGGTATATCTCAGCACCATCATGAAAGCGGTGCCTTGTAGAACTTCAAGCTATCCTCAAACTTCACTAACTTAGTATAGCCGCAGGATAATTTTGCGAGAGTGGAGATAGAACAAAGCTGCATCTCAAAACTCCTTCAGCCGTATGCCTCATAGTCAAAGCTCTTATCTATTTCAGACAGCGGTTCGGCTGATTTTGTCAGGCAAATGCTGGCCTGGCACGGGTATGGTCTCGGTCAGATAGGTAATTCAAAGAATTCTATGAAATTGCTGCAGGTTTCTTTATTCTACCCTTGCTCCTATGCTTTTCCTAAAGCTTTGAGAACTTTGTCCGGGGTGATGGGATAATCATCGAGCCATTTACCTATAGCATTATACACGGCGCCCTGAATTAAAAATGTTTCCACAGTGGCAAGATTTTCAGCAACTCCAACTGACCCGTAAGGACCATAACCCATGCCTGTTTCTTTGATAATAGTCTCAATAGGTCCAATGTCATTCATGGTGGCAAATTTGTAGTTTAAAAAATCACCGTTAAGCAGCACCCCAGTTTGTTCATCCCAGATATACTCCTCGGTCTTATTCCTGCTTACACCCATATAGGTGCCGCCGTACATCTGGCCTTCTACTGTCTCGGGAGATATTGCTTTGCCCACGTCGTTGACGTTAACTACTTTAGTTACTTCGACCTCTCCGGTCTCATCATCCACCTCTACTTCACAGAAGTGCGTTTGCCTGCACAAGCGGTGTCGTCCAGGCTCTGCTCCATACCTTCCTTGGCGATGCCAGGCCCAAGCATAGACAGGTTCGTGGGTTGTATTCTGTATCGCCGCCATTTCCGTTTTGAAACTTATACTCCCCTCCACATCTTTAACCACTTCGGCCACTGTCTTTCTATTTGACGGGTCTGCTTTAACATAAATCACGCTGTCCTTGACGTCCAGTTCCTCTGGCTTCATGCCCGGGAAAGCGGCTGGAACATCCCTATCGCGTGAGTCCATGTCCTCAGGTTTCATGTCTGGGAAAGCGGCTAAAATATTCTTCTCCATTCTATGGGTAGTACTTGTGGCTAATTCAAGTAATTTCTGCTTTGCTTTCCTGGCAGCTTTCTTCAGGACATATGCATTCGTAATCAGGTTACAGGAACCGTCAGGCGTCATCAGCGCAAAATGCACGTCGTCTTGCTGCCTGATAAAAACATCTTCATACCGCATTCCCAATTCCTCGGCAACGACTTGACAGTATGCACTCTCACCATTAACTCCTATATCGGAATGCTGACTTACAATGCTAACCGAACCATCCTGTTGAATCAACACACCGGCAACGGCTGCCCCACGGTTGTCATCCCATTCATGGTCCCAGATAAAGCCCATGCCATGCATTTTCCCATTAGGAAGTCTCTTTGCACCTGGGGCATGCCACTTCTCATCCCACCCCATCGCATTTTTCCCTGCCTCTACACACTCCTTGAGACTATCCCTGACAGGAAATCCATGCTTACGCTTGAATTCCGCAAGGTACTCCATATCTTCCCCTTCAACACCATCATTCTTCAGCGCAAGCTCGGTGGGGTCCATTCCCAGCTCAGCAGCCACACGGTCAAATACATGAATAAAGCCAAAGGCTGCTGGAGCTTGTTCACATCTGAGTGCCATAACAGGTCCTTTATTCACCTGCACTGCAACAGTCTCAGAATATATATTAGGAATCCTGGTATTCTCAAGTAGATGACCTGCAGCCTCAGACCGAAGGTTGGCGAAATAAGTCTTTATTTTTACGGCAGTGATAGTGCCATCATTCTTGAATCCTACTTTGAAATAACCCACCATAACATCCATTTGCCCGAAGTAGAAGTCATCTCTTCTGTTGAAGATCCACTTCACAGGCTTGCGAGTCCTCTTGGCCAGGATTGCGCTAACGTATTGAGGAACCATGCTGTAATCTACCCAGTTCCAGCCCCCATACATCGCCCCGCTATAAGGGGCATTAATCTTGACCTTGCTCATAGGTATACCAAACCAGCTATGTGCGGCCCATTTATGCTCGTATGGATGTTGGTGATGCACCCACAACTCAAGACAATCCCCCTCCCATCTGCTGATACCATTAGGAGTTTCCACGCTCGCGCCGCCGTGGTACCGCCTTCTGGCTTTAAATTCAATTATCTTATCGGCTTCCTTGAAGCCCTTCTCTATATCTCCCATTTCAAAAGTCGGCGAAACCCACATGGGTCTCGGCAGTTCATTACTCTCAGGGTACCACTCGGGTCTTGCCAGCACGGCGCCAGGCTGCGCTGCCTCCTCTTGGTCCAAGACAAATGGCCGCTGCTCCCATTCCACATCTATTAATTTCAATGCTGCATCGGCTATATCCTCGCTGTCTGCAGCCACTACAGCTCCTACTTCTTGTCCTTCAAAGTGGGCATAATCAGCCAAAATCTCATCCTCCGCCCCATAACTGCTCATAGCCATTTTCCCCTTTATTTCCGGGTCATCATATCTGAGAACAGC
>JAFGBN010000044.1 GCA_016933195.1 Dehalococcoidia bacterium
AAATTAACTTCAAGCCTCTCTAGCTTCTCAAGGGAAGAAATATAGTCTCCCAGGGGATTATCCCCGGATTGGGGGTTGAAGCCTATATGGGAGGTGATGTCATATAAAATGTGGTCTCCGGAAAAGAGCACTTTTTTCCTTGCTTCGTAGAGGCAAATGTGAGCCGGAGAATGCCCCGGTGTTTTTATCACCCGGATTTTAAACGAGCCATTGGAGATGTTATCATCATCATCTAGCAGGACCTCAGGTAAATCGGGCGTAACAAATTGATTCATCCATAACGAGGCATCCTTTAATTCGGGTAGCTCAGCTTGAGGAACACCATTTCGCCTCAGCACTTTTTCCGTTTCCTTGAGCAGCACCTGAAAATCCTTGTATCTGGGATTAATAAATTCTGCTTCAATCCTATGCATGGCAATCCGGGCTCCAGAGAGCTGTTTAATCTTGCTCGCCAAGCCATAATGGTCAGGATGAATATGAGTGATGACGATCTTTTTGATATCCTGGAGTTTAAGGCGGTCTGCCTTTAGTCCCTCCCGCAGGGCCCAAAGGGACTCCGGGGCATCCCAGCCAGCATCAATCAGTATATTGCCTTCATCTCCCTCGATCACATACACGTTGGTGTATCCCGGTAGGTCTTTGGGGAAGGGGACTCTTATTTGATGTATGCCAGATACTATTTCCATGATTTTAACCTCTCCAAATTGTACAACGCTGCTTTGCCGGGGTAACGAGCAGCAGTTCCCAGCTCCTCCTCTATCCTAAGGAGGCGATTGTACTTGGCTAGCCTCTCGCTACGGCAAGGAGCACCAGATTTAATAAACCCTGCATTGGTAGCTACTGCTAAATCAGCTATTGTGGTGTCTTCAGTCTCACCAGAACGATGGCTGATAATAGTCGTCCATTGGGTAATTTGTGCCTTTTTGATAACAGCGAGGGTTTCGGTAAGAGTGCCTATTTGATTTGGCTTGATAAGGATGGAGTTGGATGCCTTTTGGGTGATGCCTCTTTCAAGGCGCTCTATATTTGTGGCGTAAAGATCATCGCCTACAAGCTGAGTTTCTCTGCCTAATTTGGCTGTAAGTGATAACCAACCTGCCCAGTCATCCTCCGCTAAGCCATCTTCAATGCTGAGGATAGGGTAATTTGACACCCACTGGACATAATAATCGACCAATTCTCCTGAAGTAAGGGTGATACCCTCTCGGGACAAAGAATACTTATCATTGTGATAGAAACTGCTGGCTGCCGCGTCAAGGGCAAGAAACAAGTCCTGGCCAGCCTTATAGCCGGCTAGGTCAATAGCTGCTAAGATTAGCTCCACCGCTTCTTTGTTAGAAGAAAGCTGAGGAGCAAAACCGCCTTCATCGCCTACATTGGTGTTCAAGCCTTTGTCTTTGAGCACTTTATATAGGGAATGATAAACCTCGCTGCCCATCTGCATAGCTTGGGCAAAGTTGGCAGCGCCTAAAGGCACTATCATAAACTCCTGGAAATCAGTAGAACCTGAAGCATGCTTGCCGCCATTCAAGATGTTTAGCATGGGAACGGGCAGTAGGCTGGCTTCCGCCCCACCTAAATAGCGATATAAGGGGATACCCAGGAAATTAGCTCCGGTCTTGGCTACAGCAAGAGATACTCCCAGGATGGCATTGGCACCAAGGCGAGCTTTATTGGCAGTGCTATCAAGCTCAATTAATTTATGGTCTATAACTGCTTGTTCTAAGGCAGACATGCCGACAATTGTTGGGGCGATGTCCTTGTTGACATGGTCTATCGCTTGTAAGACGCCAAGCCCATTGTATCTATTTTTATCGTTATCACGAAGCTCCACAGCTTCATGCTTCCCGGTGCTTGCTCCCGAAGGTACAGAAGCTACACCAGTGGTGCCGTCAACCGATAATATCTCTACCTCTATAGTAGGATTGCCTCGAGAATCAAGAATCTCCCGGGCTTTAATATTTTCAATAGTTGCCATTTCTAGACGCATCTTAAGACTTTGACTAACCTGTTGTTATGGCTGGCTTCATTATGCTCCCGTGAGTTCTTCGCTTTCATGGCATTCTGAGCGTAGTGAAGAATCTCATAGCGTTGGAGATAGTCTCTGCTAAGCAGTCTCATAAGCCTTATGCCTCTTGGCCAAAGAAGTAGCTTTGTCCACCGCTTCTTCGGCATCGTGGACTTCGATTATCGAACTATCTTCCTGCCCATTTCTGAACAATGACCAGGTATGCAATCCAATAACGGGAATGCTGCTCTTCAAAGCATGGGCGATCTCAGTGAGTGTCCCATAACTACCTCCGATGGCAATCACTGCCTGGGATGACTTCACCACCGCTACATTTCTGGCCTCGCCTATGCCGGTAACTATGGGAATACTCACCCAGGGGTTGGCCAGACTGGAGTCCCCTCCAGGCAAAATGCCAATGGTCAAACCGTTTTTTGATCTGGCTCCACGACACACTGCCTCCATCACACCACCTAAGCCACCACATATTATAATGGCACCACGCTGGGCTAACAATTCACCCACAGTTTCAGCCAACTTGGCTTCTTCTGCAGAACAGGAGGAATTCCCAATAACAGCTATAATCATTCTTAACTCACAGATTATACTACATCATCATACCACTCGTCATAACTTCATCTCTCTTTGGTGCTTTTGTAGACGGTTCGGTAAGCCAGATGAGTCCTGTAGCCGCACAAATGTCTGCAACTCCAACGAGCACGCTGAATATCGTTCTCAGTAGCCATGCCTTCATCACTATTTTAGTTGAGTCGTCAGTCCAAGAGAAAAGCAGGGTAGCTGCTCCTATTGTCCCCATTTGGTTTGTCCCGCTTTGGTTAATCGGGGGTTAATTAAATTTACTCATTGCCGCTTCTATTCCCTGGTTAAGAAAATAGCTAATAGCCTCGGCTACAGTAGAAGTTGTCGCCTTGATTACCTTTTCTTCTTGAGTAGAAAAATCGTTTAGCACATAATTGACTATACCGTCCTCGCCTGTTTTAGATAATCCTTCTGTTTTGGGCCGTCCAATGCCTACTCTGATTCGAGGGAAATCACTGCTTCCTAGAGCGGAGATGATAGATTTCATTCCCTTGTGCCCCCCCGAGGTGCCGCCGGGACGCAGGCGGATCTTGCCCAGAGGTAGATCGAGGTCATCATAGATTACCAGAAGACTGCTTGAGGGAATGCCGTATTTATTTCTGAGGCAAGCTACTGCTTTACCGCTGAGGTTCACGAAGGTGTAGGGCTTAGCTAGTAATAATTCGCTGCCAGATATCTCGCCAATGCCTATTCTAGCTCGACATTGCCTTCGCTCAAACCGAATGGAGTGGACCTTGGCAAAATAGCTCAGGCACCTGAAGCCAACATTATGCCGGTTATGAGCATAGGTCCTGCCAGGATTGCCTAAACCAACAATGAGTTTCATTAATATCTGGTTAAGTTTACCACACTCAATTGTTTACATTTACTTTAGTGGGCATATTATAAGCTAAGACTCTTAATTCAAGGAGACAAAGGGATAAGATAAAGTGGAGGACGTTAGATGATTTGATATAGCTGAATTGTCCAGCAATTACTTCCTCGGGGTAGTGGGTATGCTTGAGCCACAGACCGACGTGATGTATAATAAGGCGCTCGCCGAGTGTGGTTTACAAAGTAAAACCATCGTCAACCCAATGCGGCTGGTGAATTAATCTGCTTATGATGCTGTCACCAAGGGCATAGCTGATAATAGTATTATTGTTTAGGTGACGGAGTAGGAGGCTAGAAAGTTAATCAGCGATGGGGCTGAAGCCATAATGTCTGGCTGTGGTCTTTATGCTTCCGTTTGCACTCTAAACAGGTTTATTGAGCTGAAAGGAGATGTTTCCATAGTAGACCCCATAGCCATTAGCTTCTAAATGGCTGAAGTTATGGTGGACCTTAAGAATTCTCCAGGGTTGCCGGTGCTCAGTAGAGCAGAACTGCATCCATATGTGCCAGATAAATATATCCAGAGGATAGGGAAACAAGTTGGCTTGGCTGAATAGTATGAATAGTAGCGAAGCGCTTCTGACCCTGCGAGAGGAATTGTCGAGTTTGTAAGGAGGGAAAATATGGCTATACAAAATCGTGAAGGATACATTGAAAGTCTCAGGAGGCAAAAGCCAAAGGTCTTTATGGCTGGAGAGAGGGTGGAAAATATCGCTGATAATGCTATGTTCAGGGGAGGTATAAACAGCGTCGCAGTGGCCTATGATGCCGTCAACGATCCCAAATACAAAGACCTTGCGACAGCAAATTCCCCTCTCACCAAGCAAGTGATTAGCCGCTGGAACCACATAGTTGAGAATGAGCAGGATGCAATTGCCAAAGTCAAGCTGTTAAGGGCGATGGGGAACTACCTTGTGCCATGCTCCTATAGGTGCATAACTGCTGATATACTAAATACTGCCTGGTTTATCAGCTATGAGATAGATAAGAAATATAATACAAGCTATCATCAGAGAGTTGTTGGCGCTATTAGAGATGTCCAGATGAAAGATTCTGTAGTGGGAGGGGCACTGGTGGACCCCAAAGGAGATAGAAGCCTGAGACCCAGTAAGCAAGTGGACCCGGATATGTATCTCCATATAGTGGAGAGGAGAAGCGATGGGATTGTGGTGAGGGGGGCAAAGGCTCATAGCACAGCGGCCCCTTATACGAATATGTTGTTTGTTATGCCAGTCAGCCGGCCACTCTCAGATGATGAGAAGGATTATGCCGTGGGCTTCTTTACCCCTGTAGATACTGAAGGAATTACGTTCATATGTAGGCCCCCAGCGATACCGTTGGAGCCCAAGGAATTAGAGGAACCATACAGTTCGAGATTTGCTGGCCATGTGGAGGCCATGGTGATTTTTGATGATGTCTTTATACCTTGGGAGAGGGTTTTTATGGCTGGCGAAAATGAATTCACTGGTCCAATGATGGACGCCTTTGCCTCTTTCCATATGATGAGTAAGTGCGGTTGCAGGCCGGCTAGCATAGACCTCGCTATTGGTGCCACTGCATTGATAGCTGATTATAATGGCACAGAGATGGCTTCTCATATACGAGAGTGCTTAACTGATATGATTATGACTGCTGAAATTACTTATTCCTGTGGACTTGCTGCTGCTGTGCAGGGAGTAAGGCATGATTCCGGGGTATACATTCCTAAGGGCATGCCGGGATATACAGGCAAGGTTTTCGCAGCCAAGAAACTGGGTGAAGACCGCTATTTCATGCAAGAAGTTAGCGGCGCTCTGGTGGCAACAATGGCTTCTGAGAAAGACTATAGGAATCCTGAAACAGGTAAATACCTGGAGAAGTACTACAAGGGTAGAGAAGGTGTGCCCACAGAGCATAGAATGCGAGCCTTCAAGCTCATTGAGGACTTGACCGCATCTCCTTATGCGGGATGGTATCACGGGATGGCTATCACCGGGGGAGGAACACCGCAAGCGCTAAGGATGGGAGTCTTAGTGGATTACGACCTGGAGGAAAGCAAAAGAAAGGCAAAGATTGCGGCTGGAATAGGGTAATAGTTACAGCGTTCACCTTAATATTACTCTGCGAAAAAATTACTGTTTGGCTTGATTCAGCATGTGCAGGAACTCAGCTTCGCTGAGCATTTTTATCCCCAATTGCTGAGCTTTAGCCAGTTTTGACCCAGGGTCAGCACCGACTACTACATAGGATGTCTTCTTGGTAACGTCTGAGCTCGCTTTGCCGCCCAGTGTCTTTATTCTGGCTTCTGCTTCAGAACGGGGGAAGAATTCCAACTTCCCCGTGATTACGAATTCGAGCTTAGCCAGGGGTAACTCTGCGGGCTTGACTTCTTCGGCTTTCTTCTTTTCTAGCCTCACCCCTGCCTTTCTCAGTTTCTCAATGATGTGTCTGTTTCCTTCCTGTTTGAAGAAAGCCGTGATGCTATCAGCTATCTTGGGACCAATAGATGGAAGAGATAGGAGGCTCTCTTGAGTAGCTCTGGCTAATTCATTGATGCTGGCGAAATTTTCCGCCAGTAATTCGGCATACTCCTCACCGACATGAAGAATTCCCAGTGCGAAGATAACTCTGGCGAGAGGCCTATCTTTGCTCGCTTCGATGGAATTAAGCACATTGGAAGCGCTCTTATCTGCCATCTTATCCAAACCTAAAAGTTGCTCTTTAGTGAGGTAATATAAATCAGCAGCATCCTTGATTAGACTTTTCTCAAACAAAGCCTGACATAGCTTCTCGCCCACCCTATCTATATCCATAGCTCCGCGATCGACAAAGTGTTTGATTCGCTCTAAAGCTTGGGAGGGGCAGGCTGCATTGGTGCACTTATGCATGGCCTCATCTTCGGGTTTTATCACCTCAGCGCCACATACCGGGCAACGACTGGGCATAGAGAAAACCTCAGCTTCTCTGGTGCGGCGGCTTTTGACAGGGCCGACAATTTCAGGAATGACCTCTCCAGCTCTTTGTACGATGACCCAGTCTCCAATCCTTATGTCCTTGCGATGAATGTCCTCCTCATTATGCAGTGCTGCCTGGCTGATAACCACTCCGCCCACTCGAACTGGCTCCAAAATGGCGTAGGGGTTAAGGCTTCCTGTCCTGCCCACATTTATGCCGATGTCAACAAGACGCGTGGTGCCTTGAATGGCGGGAAACTTATAGGCGATGGCCCACCTTGGCTCGTGAGCTACATTTCCCAGTTCCCGCTGAAGTGCAATAGGATTGACCTTTACCACCATGCCATCAGCTTCGTAGGGCAGGCTTTCACGTTTTTCTACCCAGCTCTGATAACATCTTCCTGCTTCATCAACAGTGTGATATAGAGCTATATCAGGGTTTATTTTAAAGCCTAAAGATTTAAGCCATTGCATAATTTCCCAATGAGTATCAGGCACTGTCTTGCCTTCAGCCCAGCCTAACCCATAAACGAATATATCCAGGGGACGTCTGGCAGTGATGCTGGAGTCAAGCTGCCTTACCGAGCCGGCAGCAGCATTTCTGGGGTTAGCGAAAAGGGGCAGCCTTTCCTTGGCCCTCTCCTCATTGAGCTTCTTAAATCCAGCCTTGGGGAGATAAACTTCTCCTCTGACCTCAAATCTAGGTGGTGCCTCTTTGGGTACCGAAAGTGGGATACTCCTGATGGTTCTCAAATTATGGGTGATGTTCTCTCCTCGGTAGCCGTCGCCCCTGGTTGCCCCGGTAGAAAGCAGATTATCAATATAAGTCAAGGCTACAGCGAGCCCATCGATTTTAGGTTCGCAAACAAGGTCAAAGCTTCGTCCAGCTAAAAGATTGCTTGCTCTCTTGTGCCAGGCTGCCAATTCTTTATGGGAGAAGGCATTAGCCAGGCTCAACAGAGGTTGGAGATGCTCGACGACTCCGAATGCTTCTACAGGTGGAGCGCCCACCCTTTGTGTTGGCGAGTCGGGAGTAACAAGCTCAGGATATTCGGCTTCAAGCTGCTTAAGCTCCTGCACCAGCTCATCGTATTCAGAATCGCTTATTTCAGGACTGTCCAGAACGTAATAACGGTAGTTATGATAGTTAATCGCTGGTCGTAGCTTTTCTACTTTTTGTTTTATCTCTGCTATATCCTTCATGGGGCTAACCTTTATTTAAAATATAACACACTGAAGTTCAGCAACTGTAGTTTTATCTCATTGTATCGCCATGTCTGCTATAATTGAGGCAATGGAACCAGTTGTAATTAGGTTCTTCGCTCCTGTTGTTGACACTACCGTCAATGCTTTACTAAGTGCTATTGATGAGAAAATGAAACAGGGTATAAGGGATTTCATCATCCTTATCTCTTCACCTGGAGGCTCTGTTATCCATGGCTTGAGTGCGTACAATTATTTGAAGGGATTGCCTGCCGCGATAACTACGCACAATTTTGGCAGCGTGGACTCAATGGGCATTGTACTATACTGCGCTGGTTCCAAGAGATTATCAGTACCTCAGGCTAGGTTCTTGCTTCATGGTGTTAGAAGTGGATTTAAAGGAGAGCAGAATTTGGAGGAACCACAATTGGAGGAGAGGCTAAAGGAATTGAGAATTGACATGGAGAACATTGCGAAGGTAATCGCCGCCAATACGGGTAAAAGCGTGGAAGATGTTACCAATGCTATGCTTGAAAGGACAACACTGAATCCAGAGGAAGCGCAATCTTGGGGCTTAGTACATGAAATCAAGTCACAGCTATTTGAACCAGGAAGCGAGATAATCTCTATACAATTTCAGCAGCAATCGCAGAAACCGTAACATTGCTTAACAGCATGTATCTGAACCGTACTTCAGGCAAATAACTAAACGCTATTTGACAAAGGGTAGTTGACAATCGAAATGCCATTTATTACATTAGCAGTTGTTTATTTCAGTTTCTTCGATAGGTAAAATCGTGGTTAATCAAACCATGAAGCTGGGAGGGAGGTGAGTATGGCAAAGCATGCTTGTAAAGGTCTGGCCACTATTCTTATCGTTACATTATTGATGATATTTACTGCGGTACCAGTCTTGGCTTTTGATGCTCGCAGTGCAGAAACAGTCAGCATCGCTAGTGTGGAGGTGGTAGACGATGACCTTTATGTGGCTGCCAACAACATTATCATTGACGGCACCATTAACGGTGATCTCTGGGCTGCTGGTGGCGCTATCACTGTAAATGGCATAGTTAACGGCAGCATTATGGCTGTGGGCAGGACAGTCAGTATCAATGGTGATGTTGGTCATGCTGTGCGAGCAGCAGGCGAAAACATCATCATCGGCGGCGATGTCGGTGGCGATGTAATGATTGGATGTAGCCAGGCGAGCATAGCCAGCACGGCCAAAATTGCTCGCGACTTTCTCTTTGGTGCTGGAGTTGCCTATGTTGACGGGTCTATTGAGGGTGACGTGAAGGGTTATGGGGGTGAGATTGCTATAAGTAATGGAATAAAGGGAAATGTTGAACTTCAAGTCGAAAGCTTGGCAATATTGCCTACGGCGAATATTCAAGGCAGCCTAACCTATACCAGTGAGGAGGAAGCCGATATCCAATCAGGTGCACAAATCATCGGTGGGACTACCCATAAGGTGCCTGAAGTGAAAGAAGAGCAAGCCAAAGCTTTTCCTTCCTTCGGCATAGTAGGCAAGGTAATAACGTTCCTGATGGCTTTGCTAGCAGGCTTGGTCATCATCCTGATTGCTCAGAGGCGGCTGACGTCTATCGCTGAATCCATACGAAGTAGGCCTGGGGCAAGCGCCGGCTGGGGAGCTCTCATCGTGTTTGTCGCCCCTATCGCCGCCGTATTAGTGTGTTTTACTGTCGTAGGCATACCTGTGGGATTGATTACCCTGGGTCTCTGGGGGATAGCTCTTTATCTTGCTCAGATCCCCGTGGGCTTACTTATCGGGCGTTTGATTATCGGGCGCTTCAAAAAGGTAGAAGGCAAAGCTATCATGGTCGGAGCCCTAGCTTTAGGCCTTGTCCTCCTCAAACTCTTACAGCTACTCTTGGGGCTAATCCCACTCCCTGGCCTAGGCTTCTTCATTGGGCTAGTTGTTGTCGGCCTCTTTGGTCTGGGAGCAGTGGTGGTTTCGGAGAGGAGGTTGCAAGCTGAGGCGCGAGAGGCAACTCCGGCTGAGTAGATTCTCTATTTAAGGGTCACAAGTGGGCCATAGTCACGCAGCACATCATTGAGCTGGGTATCCTTTATAGAGATAGACGGTGGATTGACAGAGGTTCAAATCTCTTACCCAGAGAGATTCTGCCTCCCCTAAATGCCAATGGGTGCGAAATTGTCTGTAACTAATTAAGTTGGGCACACAGGCTTATAGGTAGAAGTAAGCATGAATAGGAGGTAACTAGTAGTATCTGGGTTGAGGTTCAAGAGTACTTTTGCCAATGTCGAGCAATAGAACCTTTTCTAGGAATCTGATAGGGCTCACAAATCCTCAAATGCTTGAGGGGCTATCTCCTTTGCTATCCTTCGTATCTCATTAGCTACAGCCCTGAATTCGGGAAGGGCTCGCTTGGAGCTTCGTAACTTAATAATGTGGCGAATCTCACGGAAGTTCCAGGTGCAGATTATCTGGCTCTCGCAGGCGTTAGGTAAGACATAACGGGCTATCTCAGGCTTTATCCCCTTAGCAAGCAAGCCTCGATAAGCTTCCCAGCAACTTTTCATGACCTCTTCAAACTGTTGGTGGGCGAGTTCACCCTCTTCCTTGATTTCGGGGGGTTCAACATATCTTGGCTCATTTTCTTTAACATACCTCTGGCTTCTCTGGCTGTAGCTTGCCAGTCTATGCCTGACAAGTTCATGTGTCAGAACACGGCTAGCCCGGATATAAAAAGTGGCGTAGGCATGTTCAATCATCGATTCGTGTCCTACCTCTAGCCATTTTTGAATTCGGTCAGGCATTGTGCCTGTTTTATCTTGGGTATCCCAGCACAACCTTCCCGCTGTTTCTACTAGCCTCTCAGCCTCAGGGGTAACAGCAAGCAACTTCACTTCTATATCATACTCGTTTGTCATTGGTCACCTCATTATGGCAGCTCATTTGCATCCTTTTCAATCCCGCTATGATATATATTACGTTAAGCATGGGAGTATAAATCAAAAAGGCAATTACACAACCACGCTGCCAGTTAAAAATAACGGCGGTTAGTCTTAAATATCGAGGGCTATTGTGAAACCTTCATGTATAGCATCAGTGATTCTCCTCGGTGCTCTAGCGTCTCCTATCACATAGACCTCTTCAATATCCTCCATAAGTGCACTATTTAGCACTGAATTTCTACCAACAGCGCAGATTACACTATCAGCCTCAACGAGTTTCCGACAACCCATGGCATCAACTATCTCTACTCCGTTATCTTTAACTTCAATAACCGGGCTCTTTGTCATCACGTCAATATCATACTTTTCTATTAACCCCCCTGGCTTCCTGAAGAAGGACATCCATATTGTTATCTGCATGTCAGTGCCTGCTTTCGGCAATGCTTCAACCACGGTAACTTTTTTGCCTTGCTTGGCTAGATATAAAGCCGTGTCGAGCCCTACAGATCCAGCGCCAATAATCACGGCATTCTGTCCTGCTTTCTCCTTGCCTAGCAACACATCGTCTGCCGTAACTGCTTTCTCAATTCC
>JAFGBN010000045.1 GCA_016933195.1 Dehalococcoidia bacterium
CTTCGAAGCCAGTTGAATCTCAGGCACGACGCAGACAGGTTTGCCAGGGACATGTATTTGATGCGCGGGCTCATCGAGTCCCGCCGTCAGGATGGGGGAAGGGTCTGCTTCATTGCGGGAAAAACGAGCAGCGAGGGCGAGCCTCTAAAACCGTCGCGACTGCTGTTTTGCTGCGACGATGAGGAGTTGCCCCACCGCGTTGAGCGGCTTTTTGGAGACCCCGACGAGAGGAGGGATAACCATCCTGCCACCATAAGCTTTCCGTTGGAGGTGAAGCCTCCTGCGGACATTAAAGCCGCTCGTCTGGACCTGTCGAGATTGCCAGTTACCTGGTTTAAGGACTATCTTGCCTGCCCCTTCCGTTTTTATCTGAAACATGTTCTGGGCATGGAAGAACTGGATGATGAAAAGAGAGAGTTGGACGCCATGGACTTTGGCAATATGGTGCATTATGCCCTGCAGAAAATGGCTGGAGATGATGGGATGCGCCAGTGTGAAAAGGAACATGAACTGAGCGACTTCCTCTGCGCTTGTGCGGAGGACTGGATAAAGGAGCGCTTCGGCTCATCCCCACCACTGCAACTGGGCATACAGCTTGATGCGTCACGGCAGCGGCTCAACGCAGCGGCGCGTGAGCAGGTGAGGCTGGTTCGGCAAGGCTGGGAGATTATGCGTTCTGAGACGATGGCTGAGAGAGAACTGTCCGGCATGTCCATACGGGGAAGGATTGACCGTATCGACCGCCACCGCGATAGCGGCCTGATACGGGTTCTGGATTACAAAACTTCCGACAATGCGGAAAGTCCTGAGAAAGTCCATATCGGCCCCTTATCACGGAATATATGGGAATATGCCAGGGTCGATGTCAATGGCACGGAGAAGTGCTGGATTGATTTGCAACTGCCGCTTTACCGTCTACTGCTTTGTGAGAAAGAGGAATTTCAAGGACGGATGGAATTGGGATATTTCAATTTGCCCAGGGCTGTAAGCGAGACGGGCGTGGTGATATGGGAAAGTTTGTCAGATGCCCTGCTGGAATCTGCCGGGGTTTGTGCTGATGGCATCATCGAGAATATCCAGAGGCGCAGGTTCTGGCCACCGTCGGAAAAGGTGAAGTATGACGATTTTGAAAGCCTGTTCCATGCCGATATTGCCGAGTGCATAAACGTAGAAACGTTCGAGGCCTTCATGGAGGGGGGCTAATGTGTACCTATTTTGTCATTGCGAGGAGCAGTCCCCTGCCAGGTAAGAGGTGGGGGCAAGCGGGATGCCTTTTCTGCGACGAAGCAATGACAGGCTAAGGGTGGAAACACGATGACGATAGAAAGAATCGGCCATAAGGCCATAGCGGCATCCGCTGGCTCGGGCAAGACGTTTCAACTCGCCCATCGCTATATACAACTCCTGGCAAATGGCGTTAGTCCGGACCAGATAGTGGCGCTGACATTTTCGCGAAAGGCAGCAGGAGAAATCTTCGATTCAATCGTCAGATACCTGTGCCAGGCCTCCAGCTCGCCCGAGCAAGCGGGAGAAACCGCAGAGCGGATTGACAAAAGAGGCTTCGTCCAGGAAGATTTCTTAAAGTTGCTTCGCAGCCTGATGGACAGCCTGCACCGTCTGCACGTGGGCACACTGGACAGCTTCACGGTGGGCATTATCCGAACCTTTCCCATGGAGCTGGGAATCCCCACGAATTTTCAGATGCTGGACAACGAGGGTGCGGAGGCCAGGAACGCCCGGCAGGAGGTGCTTGATAGAATCTTTACCGTTCGCCAGGCAGATGATGGGACACAGCGAGAATTCCTGGAAGCCTTCAAGCAGGCTACCTTCGGCCAGGAAGAGAAGAGCCTGGAGCGCAGCCTGGATACCTTCATTGGTGATTATCGAAAGCATTATCAAATATTGCCCTCAGCGGATTTCTGGGGGAAGGAGAGCATAATCTGGCCTGAGGGATCACTATGGCTTAAGCCAACTGCTGATGTTGCATCCGCCGCTGCCGCACTCCGAAGCTCGCTTGAGATAAGCAACCTCCCAAAGAGGTTGTCGGATGGTCTGGCAAGGTTTGCCGATTTTGCCGGCAGCTACAGCGAATCGGCCCTATGGGATGACAGCTTGAGCAAAGGAGTCGTCTTTCCAGCGCTGCTGGATAGAGGAGAAAGGCTGAGGCAGGGTGAAACCGTGTTGCAATATGGCAAGGGCGAATCCACTCTCAGCGCAGAGCAAGGTGAGTCGATTTTCACGCTTCTGAGCCATGTGGTTAGCATAGAACTGCGCAATGCGCTGAAGAAGACACGCGGCATTTACCAGGTTCTGGAGCAATATGAGCAGTTCTACGATTATATCGTCAGACGGCAAGGCAGGCTCACCTTCACCGATGCCCAGTACCTGCTGACGGCAGCCAACAGCTATAGCGGTGGCTCCCTGCTTAGCCGTATGCCCGATGAAAATGCACGATTGTACATAGATTACCGCCTCGACTGCAAGCTCGACCACTGGCTGCTGGACGAGTTCCAGGACACCAGTGATTTGCAATGGGAGGTGCTGCGCAACCTCGCCGATGAGATATTGCAGGACACCAGCGGACGGCGCAGCTTTTTCTACGTTGGCGACGTCAAGCAGGCTATCTACGGCTGGCGCGGCGGCAATTCCAGACTATTCGGTAGCATACTGGAGCAGTATGGCTCACGCATCCAGCAGAGCCATCTCAGCACCACTTTTCGCTCCTGCAAACCCGTCGTTGACACAGTCAACCTCGTGTTCGGCAATCTGCCAGAGGACGAGCTGCCGATAGGAGCCGTAGCAGAATGGGGGAAAGCCTGGCAGGTTCATCAGTGCCGGGAAGACGTTGTTCCCACGCATGGTTATGTCAGCCTGCTGGAGCCGCCATGCGAGAATGGCGGAGTCAAGCCTGAGGATGATGACAGGTATAACGTCGTAGCTCATCTTCTCCGTGAAATTGACCCGCTGAGCCGGGGTCTGTCGGTAGCAATTCTGGTGCGCACCAATAAGTGTGGCAAGGAAATCGTCGACTTTCTCCGCTGCTCATGCCAGGATATGAACATCATCCATGAAGGCAGGGCTGCTATAAAGGATAACCCCGTCGTTTCGCTGCTACTGTCTCTGGTGAAATTCGCCGCACATCCGGGAGACACCCTGGCTTGGAGACACCTGGAGATGAGTCCGCTCAGGGATTATTTTGACAGGAAGAAGCTTAACCGCAACAACCTGCCGCTGGCTTTGCTGTGGGAGATACAGAATTATGGCTTTCAGACGCTCATTCGTAACTGGGGAGTGGGGTTAAACGAGGCGCATCCACTGGATGCTTTTGGCAGAAAGAGGTTGAACGACCTTATCAACTCTGCTGGAGAGTTCGATGAAAGTGGCACTCGTAATTGCAATGATTTCCTGCATTTCATAGACAGCTACGAATTGCATGAGTTGGCTTCCGAGGATGCAATACGCGTTATGACCATACACCAGTCCAAGGGACTGGGATTCGATATCGTCATCCTGCCCGATTTGCAGAATGGCAGCATGACCGGTGGAGGGCAGATAGATTTTGTGACGGCGCGCGACCCCTTGACCAGCCGTCCTCTGTGGGCATTGAAAATGCCGCGCAGGCTTATAGCCCAGAGCGACCCTGTGCTGGCAGCACAGGTTGAAGCGAGCGATGAAACCGCGTGTTTCGACGCGCTGTGCCTGCTGTATGTGGCATTGACCCGCGCCAGACAGGGCCTCTACATGGTGACCAGTTTTCCTGGTAAGAGTGCCGCTGTCATGAGACCTGCCAGCCTGCTGAAACTGCAACTGGCAGGCGAGGCGAACCCAGTTGACGGAAAACGAACTGAGATTGACGGCTGCGAGTTTACCTGCCTCTATCAAGAAGGAGAGCGCAACTGGTATACCAGAGTTCCCCGAAGGGAAAAGGTTGCTGAATTATACGAATTGCGTGAACTGTCGGAGGACTTTGGCGGGCAGTCTTCGCACAAGCGGCGACTTGCTCGCATATCGCCTTCGACGTGGATGGAGAGGGAACGTAAGGCCGATTTGCTGTTTGCCGCTGCCGCACGTGACAGTCTGGAGTTCGGCACAGCGATACACGAATTGTTTGAGAAAGTTTCCTGGATTGGTGAAGTGGATGTTGAGACGTTGATTCGGGAATGGCAGGAGACAGCTTCATTCACAGAGGATGTGAAACGGAGGGTAATCAAGCAGTTTCGTCAGGTGCTCACATCCATAGAGGCGCAAAAGGCATTATCATGGCCCGAAGGCAATGCTGACCTGTGGCGAGAGAAGCGCTTCGAGATTGTTTTAGGAGATGATTGGGTAACAGGTGTATTCGATCGCGTTACTATCGTGCGCGATTCGGAGAATAGACCGCTGAAAGCCACAGTCCTGGACTTCAAGAGTGACGAGGTTGTAGAAGACGTTGGACTTGCTGATATTGCGGAGCAGTATCGCTCACAGATGGCGCTCTATGGAAAGGCACTGTCACGGATGCTCCAGCTTAATCCTTCACAAATCACCCTCCGGCTTCTGTTCACACAGTCGGGCAAAGTGTACGACCTGGAGTAATCGGCATGAAATATCAGGATTGCTCTCGTCCCTTGAACTCACTGGATTCACCCTCGCATAGAGATTAAACTTCCTTTTGGCCTTCTTGGTTAGTGTCATTGTGAGGCACAGCCGAAGCAATCCCCTCTCTCCTAGCAGGAGAGGATTGTAGTCGCCTGATTTATCAGGCTTAATGAAAGGTAAGAGTGAAAACCCAACAATAGCTCTCCCGAACTTTAGAAGCAAAGTTGTTCTACTCTGTATTCTATTGTATCCTTGCACAAAGTTTGATTGCGAAGGAACAAAACTCAGCATAAGGAGGTGTAGCATGCCGGCGAAAGTTATAGTTGTTTATGAGTCAAAGTATGGTAATGCCAAACTCGTAGCGGAAACAATCGCAGAAGGTATGGGACAGGTTGAAGGAGTGGAGACGGTCACCAGTGAAGTCAAAGCAGTCGACCTTAAGAAAATCGTCGATTATGATGCTATTTTGGTGGGTTCGCCGACTCATATAGGTGGCCCAACTGGGGGCATCAAGAAATTTATCGGCAAACTCGGCAAGCTTCCCCTGGAGGGAAAATCCTTTGCCGCTTTTGCCACATACCTCGTCGATAAGAGCTTTGAACAAGCGACGAAAAAGCTGGAGAAGAGAATAAGCGATAAGGTTCCCGGAGCAAAACTGGCGGCTACCGGCTTGTCGATAAGAGTCGCCGGCATGAAGGGTCCGATTTCAGAGGGAGAGCTGCCTAAATGCAAGGAGTTTGGAAGCAGAATAGCAACTCAACTGAAAGCCTGACTTATTTCCATCTCTAGCACTGCAAACCAAATTTCCTCTGTCGTCGAGGGGGAGAGGTGAGGTGAGGATGAAAACCAGGACGAAGCAACCCCCAAAACTGAAACCTCGTCCAATATGAAGCTAGCTTCGCTACAACGGTGATATAATGGATATGTTGAGGATGTAGTATGGGACAAAGCAGGTTAAAGTAAGCAAACACAGAGTTCGTATGTTGTGATGCCACTCGTGGTATCCGTTGAAAACAGAGGTAAATTGTTATGGAAAGGCCACTTATAATCAACGACCACGACAAGATCGAAGAAGTATACAAAAGGTCCGAAGAATACTTGAAGAACCACAATGTCCTACAAGAAGAAATCGCAACCTACTTGTGGGCTTATCATCAAGTAGGAGATTTGGTGCCTCAAACGATCGAGAGTTTCTGGTCTGGCCACTTCTTTCCATTTGCAGAATCGTATTACGAGCTTGAGAACTCCTTCGAACTCTGCAAACAGGGTTTCTATCGACATTCACTTTTTGCGCTTCGCTGCGTTCTTGAGCTTGCCGTAATAGGTCTTTATTTTGACAAAGATGACCAAGCTCACATGGATGTTCAGAAATGGCTCCATTCTGAGGACCCGACACCCCACTTTCAAAAAAGCCTAATGCGTCTTTTTGAGTTGGAATACTATCGGCTATTCAATGAGAAATTCGCCCTCCAACAGGAAATCAAAGACATTTATTCAGTGCTAAGCGACTTCGTTCACTCTCGCGGTTATGCTTACAGCACAACAGGACAAAGTCTATCAAACTTCAATCAATTCAATGAGTCATCTTTACGTCGCTATGTTGAGATTATGAAAAAGGTTGTGAAGGGCATCATAACAATGTTGCTCCTAAAGTACCCCATTGGAATGCGAGAGCTACCATTATGGGGCAAATTTGGACTTAACTCACCGGTGGGAGGTTTTCTTGATGAATCCTCCCAGCATTGGGTTTTAACTATACTCGATGAGGACACCAAAGAAGTTCTGCAAAGCATTAGCAGCAACGACCCTCTTGTGAATGAAGCAGTTAGACACATTCTCGTCATGCCAGACCTAACTGAAGAACAACTGAAGAAACAACGCGCTGAGTGGGATGATATTATGGAAAAGCACGATGCGAAGAAGCAGAAAACGGATGGAGACGTATAAAACGTATCTGCCTTTGTACCTTAGCGCTTTGCCCAAATCCACCTTCGGCAGACTTCAGACACCCTCGGAACCCTAGATGAAACCAGATGATACTCAAATAAGTTGTATGTAGCAAAGTTGAGAACATGTAATGGCCAGTAATCATAAACATTCGCCACTCTTCGTCTTTCCAGACCCAGTAGCAAGGCCTGAAATATTGAGTGGGGCAGCGTTATTATATTTTCAACAGCCACTTTGGCTTACTATACCGCCAATTGTGCTCACAGAAGATTCTTATACGTTATTATCTCTAATAGAAGAACGCGAACCAGAATGGGGAGCCGTATTCTTACACTTATTTGAATGTTGGCGTCAGCAACACAATGGGGCAAGGAAGATGCTTGATGTTATTGCTCCTCTGAAAGAAAAATCGTTCAAGAATGTATGGCTTGCCTATCCTGCAAATTCAGAGGCGCTAGAACGTTCCAATATTTTAGCTATCTCTAGTGGACTTTCTCTTGACCTTATTGCAAACATAATAAACCCCTTCACTGCTTCTGGGGAGATCATTCGACATATTATGCAGGAGGTCTTCCTCCAGCTAAATGAGGACATTGAAGCTCTCTTTAAGTACTGCGGCGAACTTTTCACCCGAGAGCCTCTTCCGCACCTGCTTGCTAAAGCTTACCTCCTAAGAATGCCCATGCTGACTCAGAATCCAAGCACGCCCGTGCTTCTCACTAATGAAAGCTTTACGGAGTTCCTTAATGCTCTGCCGGTAGAAGCTAGAGTTGAGGGCACTGAGGAAATTGACAATGACATAATTGCATGGGAGCTATTCCGACAGATACTTTCTACTCACCTTGCCCCATTGAATGCCAAACGTGCTGAGTTAATTGCGGAACTCCTGGAGTCTCGCACAGGGGAGATTGAACGGCTACGTTTGAAGTGCCTTGCTTTGGCAGATGAAATAAAACACCCTAGCGAACTTGAAAAACTCCCTACCCAAATTGAGAAAGTTATCAAAACACGGGTAGAGAAGGAAATTGCTGAACTCCTACAGATCAATCAAAGGGCACTTAGAGAGTACTTCGACGTCCTATTTGCTGACGAAAAGACTTGGTTAGCCGTGTTCGCATTCATTACTGGCATCGTCACGAAGCAAATTCACCTTACAACAGGTGCAGCGACTGCGGCATTAGCCTCCATTAGCGCAAAAGCCTTCAAGATGGCAGCTGATCGACGTCAAAAACTTAGGCAGAGTGACTACACTATCGTTTATACAATTCGAAGGAAAGCATAGCCAACAGAATGGTGACAATCCGGCTTCGGCTAATTCGAGCTTCACGAGTTAGCTTTTCTCCAGCTACCTGCGTCGCAGATAGAACAGAAGTCGATAATTATCATCGGGGCTGGCATTGCCGGCCTATCAGCAGGGTGCTACGGCCGGATGAATGGCTACCACGCTGGCAAAGATTCCATAAACTGACGATTTATCTATGCCCCAATCTTCCTTCCACTCCCTCAGTCATTGCGAGCGAAGCGACACGATCTTATGGTTATTCCTGAGATTGCTTCGTCGAGTTCCCTCGCTTCGCTCGGGACAAGCCTCGCAATGACATGTGAGAGCAGCTCTAAAGTTATATTTGCGACCTGCATAAGTTATAATTCAGTTTATAATGGAAGATGACATATAAAGGGAGGCAACCATGAAGGTAAGCACAGTGACTCAGATGAGAAATATGGATAGGGGCGCCATGGAGAAATTCGGCATCTCGCAAGACCTTTTGATGGAGAATGCCGGTCAGGCAGTGTATTTCGTTATATTGAAGGAGTTTGGGGTAAAAAACAGGAAATTCGCCGTTTTCTGTGGAGCTGGTAACAATGGCGGAGACGGGCTGGTTGTTGCCAGGAAAATCCATTCCAACGGCGGAGAGGCAAAGGTCTTTCTTCTGGACGATGAAACCAAATTCAAAGGGGCAGCAAAGACGAACTTCGACATAGTATCAAGGATGCCCGTAGAGGTTTCTAAGGTCAGTTCAATTGAGTCTATAAAATCCGCTGTTTTTAGCTCCGATGCCATCGTGGATGCCATGTTTGGCACAGGCCTCGCCAGGGAAGTCAGCGGAATATACCGAGACATGATTCAACTGATAAACGAAAGCAACAAGACAGTATTCAGCGTTGATATCCCTTCAGGCGTAAACGGCGATACTGGGGAGGTGATGGGCACGGCGGTAAAGGCAGATTACACCGTAACATTCGGTCTCCCGAAGATAGGGAATATACTTTATCCCGGCTATGATTACTGTGGAAAATTGTATGTCTCCCACATATCCTTCCCGCCTGCGCTTTACAACGCCGCTTCCATAAAAGTAGAAATAAACACCCCGATAGAGCTTCCCAGAAGGGATAATAATGCCCATAAAGGAGATTTGGGAGAAGTCCTCTTCATTGCCGGTGCTTCAAGCTATCTCGGCGCGCCATATTTCTCCGCTTTGTCTTTCCTTAAAGCTGGAGGAGGATATTCCCGCCTGGCTACACCCACATCTATTTCGTCATTCCTGGCAAGCAAAGGAAGCGAAATCGTCTTTGTTCCTCAAAAAGAAACACCGGCAGGTAGCATAGCCTTAGAAAACAAAGATGGACTACTCAAGCTTTCGCAAGCGGTGGATATGGTGATTATGGGGCCTGGTCTATCTTTGAATGAAGAGACGCAAGAGCTGGTGCGGGAACTGGCAATGGAGATTGAGAAGCCCCTGCTTATAGACGGCGATGGAATCACCGCTATCTCCACAGATATAGAGATAATCAAAAGGAGAAAATCCGAGACGATTCTCACGCCTCACATGGGTGAGATGTCGAGGATTACCAAAAAGGATATAAGCGAGGTGGATGAAAACAAGATAGAGGTTTTACAGCATACAGCGAGGGAGCTCAATGCCATAATAGTACTAAAAGGCGCCCATTCTCTTATAGGCTATCCCGATGAGACCGCCTTCATCAACCTGAGTGGGAATCCCGGCATGGCGACAGCCGGAAGCGGCGATGTCCTGACAGGAACAATCGCCGCCATGTTCGGCCTGGGACTACATCTCAAAGCGGCAGTGAGAATGGGTGTGTTTATACACGGATTTTCCGGAGACCTCGCGGCAAAAGACAAAGGCGAGGACGGCATCACAGCGCAGGATATACTGGACTATCTTCCCTTTGCCATGAAGCAATACAGGGAGAACTCCGACAAAATTTGCGCAAATCTTTACGAGAGCATTTTCGTCGTATGACAAGGAGGCTAAAGCATGAAAGCGATGGTACTTAAGCAGACCTCTTCGGTAGAGGAAAAGCCGTTGGAGCTAGTACATTTACCTACTCCTATTCCTGACATTAAACAAATTCTAGTCAAGGTCTATGCCTGCGGGGTCTGTCACACCGAGCTTGATGAAATTGAGGGCAGGGTTTCTCCTTCAAGGTTCCCTATGATTCTGGGACATGAGATTGTGGGCAAAGTGGAGAGACTAGGGCCGGGAGCAACCAAGTTTAAGGAGGGAGACAGGGTGGGAATCGCCTGGATTAACTGGGCCTGTGGAAAGTGTTCCTTCTGTCTGAAAGATGAGGAAAACCTGTGCACCGAGGCAAAATGGACAGGAAAAGACGCCAATGGAGGCTATGCCCAATATACTGTAGTCTCGGAGGATTTCGCCTATCCAATTCCGGACAGATTTAGCGATTTGGAAGCAGCTCCCCTCCTGTGCGCCGGCGTAGTTGGCTATAGGGCCTTAAGGCTCACCGGAATGGGAGATGGCCAAGTCCTCGGCCTCTACGGCTTCGGAGCCTCTGCTCATATCATCATCCAGGTTGCCAAATACAAGTATCCCCACGGCAAGGTTTTCGTCTTTACCCGACCAAATCAGGTAGAGCATCAAAGTCTCGCCCGGAAATTGGGGGCTGATTGGATTGGAGCGACCGGAGACAGCTCCCCGGAGAAGCTTAACTGCGCTATAGACTTTACTCCAGTGGGAGTACCTGTGCGTGAAGCTTTAAGGAATTTGGAAAAAGGTGGAAGGGTGGTTATAAACGCAATTCGAAAGACAACGCCTATCCCGGAACTAGACTACACTGAGCACCTTTGGCATGAAAAAGAAGTGAAAAGCGTGGCTAACGTAACCAGGAGAGACGCCCAGGAATTTCTTCCTTTAGCTGCTGAAATCCCTATCGTGCCCGAGACTCAAGAATTCAGGTTAGAAGAGGCAAATGAAGCACTGGTTCTGCTCAAAGAGGGAAAAATCCGCGGGGCGGGAGTCCTGAGAATCGCCACATAAAGAAACTCAATTAAACTAAGTGTGAGACAAATACAAAATCGAGGTTTGTAGAAAACAGAGGTGAGAACATCCCCCACCTTGCTTCTTTGCAAAAGATATTGATATGATTGAGTTTTTACAGAGCAGCTCACAGAAACTATGTGCGGTTTTGCTTACATAGATATTAAGAGGGCCTGTGGCATTGTTCTTGAGCTAATCAAACGGGACATGGAATAAGAGCTAATATTATCTTTCAGGAGGTGCAGAAATGAAAGTCGAGAGAATAGACCATATACATATTATCGTGAAGGATCTGGAAGCGGCAGCTAGCTTCTTCTCCGATATGATGGGTACCACATTTGTTGGTCCGAAGGATAGTGGCCTGGGCTTCAAGGTGGCATTTGATAACCTGGGCCTGGAGATAATGCAACCAACATCATCGGGTAATCCGGTGGCAGAACACCTTGAGAAACATGGGGAAGGCGTGGCTTATATTGGTTTGAAGGTGACCGATATAGAAGAGGCAATTGCCGAGCTGGAGGCTAAGGGAATTAGCGTTAAGCGATGGAGAGAGGGATGGAAAGGCGATATCAAGGGGGTAAGAACCGAGGCTTCAGAGAAGACGCATGGCGTTGAGTTTGAGTTAATTGAATACAAGAATGTGCAACCGGCGGTTATGGCCAATTGGCAAAAGATAGGAGACTTGCCCTGGATGTAAGGGGGCAGTTTTGTGGCTTTCTTCCGGCAATCGTTATGGGTTTACTAATCCAAACAGGAGTGTTGGAATTTAGCGGAAACAACAATAGCTTGGAGAGCATTGACATTGTTCTGCTAGATTATTTACAATAAGCTAAATGAAACTACTAGTTATAGGTCTAGGTCAATGTGGGGGACGAATTGCCGACAGGTTTGCTCGGCTAAACCATAGAGGACATGCCCAGCGAGGAATTAACGTACTCGCTGATGCTATTGCTGTTAATACGGATGTCACTGATTTAAGTGGGTTACGCACCATTAAACCTGACTACAAGCACAGGATTCTTGTTGGAGGTCAGCGAACCAACGGTCATGGAGTAGGCAAGGTAAGCGAACTTGGCGCTGAGATAGCCAAAGAAAACACCGATAAAATCATAGATGCTATAAGAGTAACAGAACGATTCTACGAGACAGATGCCTTTTTGCTGATTGCTGGTGCTGCCGGTGGCACTGGCTCCGGATCGATAGCAGTAGTAACGCAGCACCTGAAAGAGCGCTATATAGGAAAGCCCGTCTACAATGTTATCGTCTTACCGTTTAGGCAAGAGGAAACAACAGAAACAAGAGCTGTTTTTAACACGGCTATGTGCCTCAAATCTACTTACTTAGTAGCCGATGCGGTATTTCTTATCGACAATCAAAGGTATGTTAAGAAGGACTCCGCGGCTGACAGGAACCTGTCCACGGTTAACGCCAGGGTGGTTGAGCCGTTTTATAACCTGCTCTGTGCTGGTGAAGAGACAAACCAGAAATACGTCGGCGCAAGAACGCTTGATGCTGGAGATATCATACAGACTCTGGCAGGATGGACAGTAATTGGTGAAGGCAGGTCACAAATCCCGCGAAGGATGCCTCTGTGTATGCCAAAGCGTGATTTCAGATACAAAATGAATGAAACGAGCAAAGCAGCTCATGCTATGGACCAAGCCTTAGGTGAGTTGTCGCTCACATGCGACCCCAAGGACGCCGGAAGGGCTTTATACCTCGTCACTGCGCCACCCAAGGAAATGAGCATGGAGGTAATTAAGGAACTTGGCGACAACTTAAAGCTTATGGCCCCAGATGCCTTAATAAGGAGTGGTGACTACCCCAGGCAAAAAGGTTCACTGGACGTTGCTGTAGTTCTGTCCGAACTTAGAACTGTGAGGAAAATAACGAACTACTTTACCAAAGCAATTGACTTGATTTCTGTCATGAAATCTAAGCGCGGATTAGGCTACGAAACCAGGCAACTCGAAGAGACCTTCAACGACATTCCCATGTTACTGTGATTAATCTAAGCCCTACCGAATAGCTGATATGCCTGTCCTTTTGTGGAGACCACTTTATCAATAGATTATAAACAGCAAATCAGCCTTGCTTGTTCCCCTCTACCTCCTGGCCTTAGTGAAGACTACCCATGTCTGCTCCATGGCTTCATTGCGGACTTCTCGAGCTTTTCTCTCTGCTTCATCGCGGGTCATTAACGCCCGGTCTATATCTTCCTCATAAATCCGTCTACTCTGAGCTACACTTTCCTCACAAGCCTTCCGGGCTTGTTCTATCGCCTTCTCATAGTCTTTTTCTGCTTGCTTTTCCTGATCCTTATAGGCTCCTTCCAACTGGCGCTCAGCTTCTATATAGGCTGCATAAGCCGCCATGGCTCGCTGCTGAGTCTCATCAAGGGCTCCAGTAGCTTGCTCAACTTTCTTAGGGAGCTTCTTCGCCTTCTGCTCTCCTTCTTCCTCTTGAACAATAAAGACCTGTTCTATGTCGGACATGGCACTCCTCCTTCACGCTCAATTTTATAATTTTATCCCATATAACTGCATTATACAAGAGAAAGATACTCCAGTAAGAAAAAATACATCTCCACCTTTACCTCCACCTAGTCTTCATCTACTTCGTCACTATCTACCGTTCTTTCCTCAGCATGTTTAGCTTTATTAGCTGCATACATTTGAGATAGGAAATCCAAGCGTGACTGAATTTCCCCGCTAGATTCTTTGGGCTCTACACCTAATCCCTCATCAACTTTGGCTTTACTTAAGGCTTCCTTGAATACCTCTGACGACAGTTCCACAGATTCCTTAATCTCTTCTTTGCTCACCTTTTCAGCCCCACCTATCGCTTTCTCAAATACTCGTATTGATGCCCTTGCAGCTTTCTTGGCTGACTTGCTTGTTTCCTCAGCTGTGCTAATGGCCTCTTGCAATGCCCTTACTGATATTGTAACAGCCTCCCTGGCTATTCTTATGGATGTCTCAGTAGCTTTCCTAACTACCTGTGTAGATTCTTCAACAGCCTTCCTGGCTTCTTGACTTAATTCTTCTGCCCTGCCCATAGCCTCTTGTGATGCTCTTTTTGCTTCCTCAGCAGTCTCCTTGGATACTTGGCTTATTCCCTCCGCTCTATTTATAGTCTCCAGTGATGCTCTTCTTGCTTCCTCAGCAGCCTCCTTAGCCGCTTGACTTACTTCCTCTGCTCTATCTATAGCCTCTTTTGATGCCTTTTCTGCTTCCTCAGCCTTGCTTACAGCTTCTTCAGATGTTCTTGTCGATGTCTGGATAGCCTCACTGGATGACCTGACTGATGCCTCGGCTCTGCTTATTGCTTTCTCAGATGCCTGCATCATTATTTTAATCTCTTTCTCGGTCGTCCTGCTTATCTCATTAGCCCTGCTTATTGCTTCCTCGAATGCCTTGGCAGCTGCTTTAGTAGACTCCACGGCTGCCTGGTTTACTCTATCGGCTCTGCTTGTTGCTTCCTCGAATATCCTGGTAGCTGCTTCAGTAGACTCCTTGGCTGTTTGGCTTATCTTTTCAGCTCTGCTCACCGCCTCCTTTGAAGCTTTTTCAGCTTCCTTAGCATTCCTCGCAGTCGTACGGGCCATCTTCTCAAGCCTGCTTATCGCTTGCTGCGACGCTCCCTTCGCCTCCTTAGCAGACTTTATAGCCGTTTGACTTATTTCTTCAGCTCTGCTTACTACTTCCTGCGATGTTTCTTTTGCCTCCTGAGCGGTTTCCTGTACTATCTGGCTTGTTTCCTCAGCTTTGCTCATAGCTTTTTGGGATGCCATTATCGATGCTTCAGCAGACTCCTTGGCCGATTTAGCCAATGTCTCAACTCTCTCCACCGCTCTTTTAAATGCCTCCGCTGCCTCTGCAGCAGACTCTGTAGCTGACTTGATTGATGTCTCAGCCCTACTTATTGCCTCTTGCGACGCCCTTGCCAATGCCTCAGCAGATTCTATAGCTGCCTGGTTAAGTTTCTCAGCCTTGCTCACTGCTTCCTGCGACGCCTTTTCAGCTTCCTTAGCATTCTTCATAGCTGCTCGGCTTGTTTTCTCAACTCTGCTTACAGCTTCTTGGGATGCTTTTCTCGATTCTTCAGCGGCTTGCTTGGCTGCTTGACTCAGCTTCTCAGCCCTGGCTACTGCTTTTTCAAATATCCCAGTATCGTTTTCCATCTTAGCTTACAATTATTGGGAAATCTCGCCCGGATCCGCAAAGTTTAAAGACTTCCATAACTCCCTCTTAATATCACCCGAGTCTAATTTTAATAGAAGCTAGTTAGTTTTTCAACGCATATTTTACCAGAGGGCAGAGTCAGCAGACTCCGCTTAATAGCCTCCCACGAGTGTTTCTGGTACCAGGATAGCTCAAATAAGAAAGGAAGTCCACACAGCCAAGAACCAAGGAGGAGTTCTAGATAACTACGTTGAGGCGGTTCACATTCGCATGGAGGCCTTCAGTCATTCATAGTTGGGGAAATCCCTTCAACCGCAAAATGTGATACTCTATCTTTGGGATGGTAAATGGAGAAGTAAAACTGTGACAACTCAGGTTTTGCTTGTAATCGTTGTAATACTGCTAGCTGTATTGCTCTTTTTGCTCTTCAAAGGAAGAGGGGTCAAACCGAAAGACATCGAAAATGCTGTGTCGAGCACCTGGGCGAAGCTGGGCTTGGAGGAAAAGATAGGGGCGCTGAGTGCTTATACCCAGGACATCCGCGATTCTCATAGGTCCATGGAACAAATGCTTCGAGTGCCCACAGAGCGAGCTGCGCTGGGAGAACTGAGCCTAGAAGTAATGCTCTCAGACCAACTCCCACCAGATATGTTTGGCATTAGAAAAATGGTCCTCAACGGGAAAATCCCCGACGCGCATATTAGATCAACTGTGGGACTCATTTGCATAGATTCCAAGTTCCCTCTCGATAACTATAGAAGGATGGTAGAAATTGAGGACTCTAAAGAAAAAGAGCGATTCAAAATTGATTTTCACAGAGACGTCCAGAGTCACCTCAGCAAGATAGCGGAAGATTATGTATGTCCGGAAAAAGGCTCAGCAGAATTTGCCTTCGCCTATATCCCCTCTGAGGCTGTTTATTATTTCTTGGTTAACGAGGAATTCGGAATGCTGCGAGGCTATACTAAGAGGGGAGTTCAGGTTGTGTCACCATTGACACTTTCTCATAAAATCGAGCTTATAAAAGCTGGTGTTCATGCTAAGAAGCTCTCCGAGCAAGCAGAAAGCGTGAGAAATGACCTTAATGTAATTTCCCAAAGATTTGGCGAAATCGACGAATTATGGCGGGTATTTTATAGCATGCACTTAAAAAACGCGGAGGAAAGGGCAGAGGAACTGGACAGAGCATACAAGAAACTAAGAGAGGAATTCGACAGGACTTGCAGGATGTCAAAAGAATAGCGGTTCAGGATATGCTAGAGGATATCAAGATGGCAGCCAGGAGATTCTCTACCCATAAGCACCGGTTGTCCGCCGCGGAATGGTAACGATTGGCTGGCCCAATATACCTTGCGAGATTCAGAAATAATGTTTAGCTCTATTTCCATTTGAGATATTCCCTTAACCCTCTGTGCCTAGCCTCCGCCAAATTCTTGCAAATGGGCCATCGCGGACAGTTTCCGAACTCCTCTTTGAGAAAAAGCAACTTATTCCGGCTTTGCAGGAACTGATTATCTTATTTGAAAGACCCACGGCATAAGATTGCTTCTCAGGTGGCATCTATCAAGCAACAGAGCTTTATGTTAAGTAAGGTGGTTTCTAGCAGTCGCCCACCAAGTAACAGAAAAATTTAACTATTGTCTTTTCAAGTTGATAAGCTATATAGTTACCCTTATACTAATATCCAGGCATGAAGATGACCAACAACAAAATCCTTATAGTAGAAGACGATAAAAGCTTGCTCGATGTCCTCAAGTATAACCTCGCCAAGGAAAATTACAGTGTGCTCACCGCTATTGATGGTGTCCAAGCTCTAGAAATGGCCCGAGATGAGAAGCCAGACTTGGTCATTCTTGACATCATGCTCCCGAAGCTCGATGGCTTTGAAGTTTGCCGCATCTTGCGTAAGGAGACGACGGTTCCCATCCTGATGCTCACTGCCAAGGTGGAAGAAATTGATAAGGTGGTTGGTTTGGAAATGGGAGCGGATGATTATATAACCAAACCCTTTAGCTTTAGGGAACTCTTGGCTCGGATTCGGGCAGTGCTACGCCGAAAGGAGATGCTGCGGCAGGAAGTCTTGCCTAAGGAGCAACCTGTTTCTCCACCGTTGAGGATTGGCAATCTCGGGATAGATTTTGCTCGCCATCAGGTCTTTCTTGGTGAATCTATCCTTGACCTTAGGCCCAGGGAGTTCGAGCTACTTGCGTTCTTGTTGAGAAATCGAGGGCGAGCATTCAGCCGTGATTATCTTTTAGAGAATGTCTGGGGCTATGACTACGCTGGGGATACGCGTACTGTGGATGTCCACATACGGTGGCTGCGGCAGAAGATTGAAAAGGACCCGGCGCATCCTCAACACTTATTAACAGTGCATGGTGTCGGCTACAAATTTGAGGGGTAGTAATGTTTCGTAGTATCAGGTGGCGGCTTGCCACCATTTTTATACTTCTCATCATCGTCTGTATCGGTGGGCTCAGCACCTATCTTGTGCACTTTGTCCGGGACAATTATTTAACTAACTTGAAGTCGCAGCTTACCAACCAGACACAACTAGTAGGTGATGCCAGTGAGTCATATTTTGCCAATGGGCGGATAGAAAATATTGATGTCTTGGCTAAGAGGTTAGGGGAAGAGATTGATGCTCGGATTACCATTATTGGCAAAGATGGGGTAGTGCTGGGTGATTCAGAAGAAAGTCCTGCGATGATGGAGAACCATGGTAGCCGCCCTGAGGTGATTGAAGCTCTCTCCAGCGGAGTTGGCAGTAGTATTCGTTACAGCATTACTCTGGGTTGTGACATGATGTACGTCGCTGTGCCGATTACAGTGAATGGACAGATAGTTGGTATCTCTCGCATATCTCTTCCCTTAACCGAGATAAATAAATTTATGGGGCACATCAGTCGAACTATAATTGGGGGAGCAACGATTGCTGCCATCATCGCTATTCTAGTGGCAATACAGGCATCGAGGACTACTACCGAGCCAGTCAAAAAGCTTACTCAAATGTCTAAAAGAATAGCTGAAGGAAAGCTCGACCAGGAAATTCGGGTAACTTCCAAAGATGAGGTTGGTGAATTAGCGCGAGCATTCAACCAGATGGCCGCCAGGCTCAAAGAGACGGTGGGCCTGCTTACCACTGAGCGGGATAAGATGTCTGCTATCCTGTCCAATATGGCTGATGGCATTTTCGTCCTTGATGGAGAAAGTAAGGTAATCATGATTAATCGGGCGGCGGAGAGAATGTTTCAGTTTTCTTCCAGTAAGGCACTAGGGCATACATTCATCGAGGTGGTACATGATCATGAGCTGGATAATATTTTGCGAAAGTGTCTCAAAACACGGGAGCAGCATACAGGTCTGGTAGAAATTGAACCAGGAAAGCAGTTTCTAGGAATAGTAGCCACTCCCCTTAGCGGGCAACCCGACAGCATAGTCCTCCTGCAGGACCTGACTGAACTTCGGCGGCTGGAGAAAGTGCGCCGTGATTTTGTTGCCAACGTCTCTCATGAATTGCGCACGCCATTGGCTTCGCTCAAAATGCTTGCTGAGACTCTTCATGAAGGAGCTATAGAGGATTCATCGGTAGCCAAAGAATTTCTAAGTAAGATAAATCTTGAGACTGATAGGCTAGCTCAAATGGTAGACGAACTTGGCGAGCTATCCCGTATTGAAAGTGGCCAGATCTCACTCAAAATAAAACCCGTTGTGTTAGAGGAGGTGGTGACTCAAGCAGCCCAAAGGCTTAAAGCTCAAGCGGATAAAGCACGGCTTAACCTCTTGATTGCTGTTCCTGCTGAGTTACCCCAAGCTCTAGCTGATAAGGAGCGAGTAGAACAAGTGCTAGTCAATCTACTTCACAACTCCATCAAATTCACACCACCTCAAGGCAGAATTAATGTCTCTGCTAAAGCAGAAGGGGAGAATATTCTGGTTTCAGTAGCCGATACCGGCGTTGGTATTCCTACCAATGACCTGCCTCGCGTTTTTGAGCGTTTCTACAAGTCGGATAAATCCCGAACTGGCGGGGGAACAGGTTTGGGGCTTGCTATTGCTAAACACATTGTAGAAGCACACGGTGGCAAGATTTGGGCAGAAAGTGTCGAAAGGAAAGGCTCGACCTTTACTTTCACTTTGCCCATGGCAACCCGGCCTTAACTAAACCTTAAACAAAGTTTTACCTTCTTTTAACAAAGCCTTAACCAAACCTTAACCACGTCCTTTTATACTTAGAACAAGGTGAATAGTTTGGTTAAGGCAAAATTTTATACCGAAAGGAGGTGAAATATGGAAAGTCTTGGTCTAGCTCTGATTGCTCACGATTCGAAGAAGGAAGACATGATTCGCCTCACAAAGGCACATCGAGATGAACTGGTTCAACTAGACATGGTTGCCACCAGAGGCACAGGTAAACTGATACAGGCAAGGGTTGGCTTATCGGTAACCCTAGTTGAGAGTGGACCCCGCGGCGGTGACCAGCAAGTTGGGGCCCTGGTAGCTAGTGGCGATGTGAGAGCAGTGATTTTTCTCCGTGATCCCTTAACTGCACAGCCCCATGAGCCAGATATAGCAGCATTGCTTCGGATTTGTGATGTTCATAAGGTGCCTCTGGCAACCAATCTAGCCACTGCCGAAGCAGTTTTACATCTTCTCTTTGAGCACCCTGAGGCATTGGGAGCACATCACCTGATGGCGGAATTTCTCAGCGATGTAGCAGCAGCGCATGAGTAAAGAAAGGAGACAAAGATTAGGAGGCAAAAATATCGTAACGAAGCTCTATATCCCTGTAATGGTCCTATAGTCATTAAGCGACGATCCACCCTGAACAGGAAGAAACTCATAAAAAGGAGGCCTAAATCTATAAAACTGACAGAAGTATAGAAACGATGCAAGATAACCAGAATACCCGAAAAGGAGGAAACATGTATCACACAATGAAAAAAAGATGGTTCTTATTGTCCTTAACAGGCTTGATTTTAGCTGCCCTGGCCCTGAGTGGATGTGGTCAAAGCTCACCAGAAAGCATCGTCGTGGGTGGCTCCACCACCGTCCAGCCTCTAGCTGAGAAATGGGCCAAGGTATTTGAAGCCAAGAACCCTGATGTCGAAGTTACTATTCAGGGGGGTGGTTCCAGTGCCGGAGTTAAGGGCTGTGCTCAGGCCATACTCAATATCGGTGCTGCCTCTCGCGAACTTAAATCTAGCGAGATAAGAGAGTACCCAGACCTAATAGTAACCCATGTCGCTGCTGATGGCGTTGCCATCGTGGTTCATCAATCAAGCAGCACCACTAACATGACATTGGAAGAGATAAAGAATGCCTTTGCTACAGGCTCCAATCAAACTTGGACCGTCATAAACCGAGAGGAAGGCTCAGGCACCAGGGAGGTTTTTGAAGAGAAGGTGATGGCTGGCGCCGAGGTTTCTTCCAATGCTGAGTTTTTACCTTCTAACGGAGCAGTAAAACAAAAGGTCGCTAGCACCGCCAATGCCATCGGCTACATCTCCCTCGGCTATGTTGACTCATCGGTAAAGGCATTGAGTGTAGGTGATGTAACCTGCAACGAAGCTAATTGTCTTAATGGAAGCTATCCTGTCACTCGCTATCTCAACTTCGTAACCAAGGGAGAACCAGAAGGGCAGCCCAAGGAGTTTATTAGCTTCTGCTTGAGCTCGGAGGGACAAAAAATTGTAGAAGAAGAGGGCTACATTAGCATCAAGTAGGCTATTTTCAGCTCCTTTTTTGGGGATGGGGTGGGCACTAATTTGGATGTGTTATCCCATCCCCAAAAATAAACTAATGGCGAAGAATAATGTCACGTTATTTTGTTGATCGTGCGTCAAGACACATCGTCTCTATCTTCGGGATAGTAGCCTTCTTAATTTTGGTGTTTATCGCTATTTTCATCCTGAAAGAAAGCCTCCCTGCCCTCAAGGAACTGAGGGTAATTGATATTCTCTTTGGCACGAAGTGGTATCCCAGCCATGATGCCTTTGGCATCTTAACTATGCTTGCCGGCTCAGTAGTAACTACCCTACTTGCCCTGGTGATAGCTGTGCCTCTCGCCTTGGGTTGTGCTATCTTTCTGGCTGAGGTAGCTCCAGTCCATATTCGCAACATAGCCAGGCCAGCGGTAGAGCTTTTGGTAGGGATTCCTTCGGTAGTCTACGGGCTGGTGGGTATGGTTATTCTCTCTCCTGTGATAGCTCGCTTAAGCGGCACGGGCTCGGGGTCTTCTGTATTAGCAGCAGCTATTGTGTTGGCAATAATGGTTTTGCCTACTATAACCAGCATCAGCGAGGACAGCCTCCGCGCTGTGCCTGTCCAATACAAGGAAGGGGCCTTCGCCTTGGGAGCTACCCACTGGCAGACTATCCACCATGTTCTTCTGCCAGCAGCCCGCCGTGGTATCACCGCGGCTATTATTCTGGGCACAGGCAGAGCTATTGGCGAGACTATGGCGATGATTATGGTCATCGGGAACTCACCTATATTCCCTGCCAATATCTTCGGCCCGGCAAGAACGCTCACCGGCAACATCGCCGTCGAGATAGCAGCAGCTACAGGAATACATGAGGCAGCATTATTTGCCACCGGACTTGTACTCTTTATTCTGGTCATGCTCATTAATAGCGTTGGGCTTCTCGCTTACAGGAGGCGAGCATGATGAGCTTGTCGCCCAAATTGACCCAGAAACTTGCTTGGGGCTTGAGCTGGGCAGCCGGCATTGTAGCTGTATCTATTCTCGTGTTTATCATCGGTTATGTCCTGACCAAAGGGCTTTCAATCATTAGCCCTGAATTTATGTTTACAGAGCCGGAAGGTGGACTCAGCGGCGAGGGCGGTATTTCTTCTTGTATTATCGCCACTCTATGGATGATAATTGCCACTATGGCTATTCTTATCCCCTTAGGGATAGGCGCCGCCATCTACCTCACCGAATATGCCCCCGACAACAAATTTACCAGGCTTATCCGCTACAGCGTGGAGCTCTTAGCCGGGGTGCCTTCTATAATCTTTGGGCTGTTTGGCTTTGCCATCTTTGTTTTAGCCCTTCACTTCAATTACTCTATCCTGGCTGGGGCCCTCACCCTTGTCTGCCTGCTCTTACCCTTCCTCATGCGCAGTGCTGAAGAGGCAATGAAAGCTGTGCCTCAATCCCAGCGTGAGGCCGCTTTGGCCCTGGGGGCAACTAAATGGCAGACGGTAGTTCATGTGATTATGCCAGCAGCCTTACCCGGCATCGTAACCGGTATTACTCTGTGTGTTGGAGGTGCAGTAGCCGAGTCAGCCTGTCTTTATGTAACTATGGGTGGAAGTGCTGGAATGCCAACCTCATTTCTATCCGGGGGACGAACGCTGGCAGTGCATGTCTTCTACCTCGCAATGGAGACCAATGCTTTAGACAAAGCGCTGGCTACCGGTGCAGTGCTCATCATACTTATCCTTATTATCAACCTCGGCACCAAGTGGTTGTCGCAGCGTCTTCAAACTAAAATGAGAGGAGGACCCTAATATGGATCCCAAGATACAGACAAAAGAGCTTGATTTTCACTATGGAAAAGTTCAAGCTCTTAAGAAGGTTACCTTGGATATAAAGGAGCACCAGATTACCGCTCTCATCGGTCCCTCGGGATGCGGTAAATCAACATTTCTCCGTACTCTAAACCGAATGAGTGATATTACCCCTGGGACTTGCCTTAAGGGCATGGTGCTTCTCGATGGGTTAAATATTTATGAGTCAGGAGTAGATGCAGTGGAGGTGAGAAAACGAGTAGGGATGGTGTTTCAGCAGCCCAATCCCTTCCCCAAGTCTATTTACGAGAATGTCGTCTTTGGCCCACGGGTGTTGCAACTGAACCATCGTGCAAGCCTCGATGATGTGGTAGAGAAAAGCCTCAGGGCAGCCGGACTATGGGATGAAGTCAAGGACAATCTAAGGAAATCAGGCTTAGCCCTCTCCGGCGGGCAGCAGCAACGGCTTTGCATCGCCCGCGTGTTGGCAGTAGAGCCAGAGGTAATCCTTATGGATGAGCCCTGCTCCGCTCTCGACCCTTTATCAACACTAAGAGTAGAGGAGTTAATGCAAGAACTCAAGAAAAGTTACACCATCGTCATCGTGACCCACAATATGCAGCAAGCAGCACGAGCCTCAGACTGGACGGGCTTTTTCCTTCTCGGGGAAGTGGTGGAATATAATAGAACCAGCGAAATTTTCAGTCGCCCTAAAGATAAAAGAACTGAGGACTACATCACTGGCCGTTTTGGCTAAGGAGGTATAAATTATGCCAAGAGAAAGTTTAAACCATTGTCTTCGTGGACTTCAAGACGAAGTGCTTGTTCTGGGCAGTATGGTCGATAAGGCTATTGCCCGTTCCATTAAAGCGCTGCAGGACCGAGACTTAGAGCTGGCAAGACAAGTTGTTGCCAATGATGCCAATATCAACCAGAAGCGTCTTGATGTTGAGGAAAAGTGCATTGAGCTTATTGTTACTCAGCAACCGGTAGCCAGTGACCTGAGGGTTATTATTGCTGTCCTGAATATCATCATTGATCTGGAGAGGATAGGCGACCATGCTGAGGGCATTGCCAAAATTACCATAATGATAGGTGATGAACCCCCTCTTAAGCCTCTGATTGATTTACCCCGCATGGCGGAAAAGGCAAGAGATATGCTCCGTAGGAGTCTGGATGCATTTGTTGGCCGTGATTCTGAGGCAGCTATGAAAATCAGCGCTGAGGATGATGAGGTTGATAATCTCTATGACCAAGTCTATCGAGAGTTGCTCACTTTCATGCTTGAAGACCCCAGGACCATCACCAAGGCAACACGACTCATCTGGGTAGCTCACAACTTGGAGCGCAGCGCTGATAGAGCAACCAATATCTGTGAGCGAGTGGTATTTTCTGTCACCGGGCAAATGGAGGAAATCGGAGCGTCTAAGTATTGATGCTGCCAGAGACATCATCTCAACGTGGGATGTTTTGAAAGCCCACACTAGAGCAACCTCTCATGCCGCCTCTGGATTCGTCGATGCCCTGTTACAGCGAATGCCTTTCCTCATCAAAGCTATCCAGGTGGATGGAGGATCAGAGTTTCAACATGTGCTTGAGGAGGAATGCCATAGGAAGGGCATAAAACTATTCGCTTTACCACCATGCTCACCTAAGCTTAATGGTCATGTATAAAGGGCACGAAGGACACATACTGAAGAGTTTTATTAGGTAACAGATACAACCTTTGAGATAGCAGAACTGAACCAAGCTTTCTTAGAATGGAGGAAAGTGTATAATACTGTGCGACCTCACTAAGTGCTGGGATACCTTACTCCACAGAAATTTCTGAAGCATTATCAGCAAAGTAAAAGAAAGGAGGGGGTGCCACTAATCATATGAACGAGTACACTCTGTGATTCTGAGCATAGCAAAGAATCACAAGGACATTTTGCCTTGTTCATTGGAGATGCAGGTTTGAAAACATTGATCTTAGGGTTGGGAAACCCACTTCGCTCTGATGATGGGGTGGGAAATAAAATCGCCCAAATATTAGAAAAGGAAATCCACAACTCGAAAGTAACAGTGATGGAGACCAACGCTATCGGTATTGGGCTCTTGGACTTCTTGCCGGGCTATGACCGAGCCATCATCATTGATGCCATTCAAACGCCAAAAGGAAAGGTGGGGCAGATTCACAGACTGGGCCTGCAAGACTTAGCACCTTATGACTGCTCCACCACAACACACAACCTTGGTTTAGGCACTGTGGTAGAATTTGGCACTAAGCTCGGCTTAGCCTTGCCCAAGGAAATA
>JAFGBN010000046.1 GCA_016933195.1 Dehalococcoidia bacterium
AAACCGATGATTGTTCAAATCTCCCGTTTTGACCGTCTTAAGGATCCGCTGGGGGTAATAGAAGCTTTTGAGATGGTGAGCAAAAGTATAGACTGCCAGCTGGTTCTGGCTGGGGGTACAGCCGATGATGATCCTGAATCTGGAGAAGTGCTTGAGGAAGTAAGGCGCCGGGCGGAGGGAAATCACGATATTAATGTTTTGCTGGTGCCACCTGGGAGCGATATAGATATCAATGCCCTGCAGCGGGCAGCTACAATTGTCATTCAGAAGTCGTTGAAAGAAGGTTTTGGGCTGACCATAAGCGAAGCCCTGTGGAAAGCTAAGCCGGTGGTGGCTTCGGCGGTCGGAGGCATACCTTTGCAGATTAAGAATAAGCTTACCGGGCTGCTGTGTTACACAGTTGAAGGTGCTGCTTATGCCCTCAAACAGCTATTGAGCAACCCGGAGTATGCCAACTGGCTGGGGCAAAATGGGAGAGAGCACGTAAAACAGAATTTCTTGATAACCAATCACCTTAAGGACTATTTGCTTGTATTTCTGTCTTTAGACCAGCATTCTGATGTGGTTTATCTATAATTATTCTCTAATCTGTTGCTGTATTTCATAGAAGGCGATTAAAAGTCAAGGGGTGCTATGATGACAGTTACTGGAGTGTTCGGGTTCATTGGAATTCTCCTGCTGATCGGCTTCCTGGCAGATTTTCTTTTCAGGAAAACAAACTTTCCTGACATACTGATACTACTAGCCTTGGGTTACTTAATAGGACCTGTCCTGAAAATTGTTGATCCATCTCAAATAGCACCAGCTTCCGAATTGATAGCCAGCCTGGCTCTAGTCGTAATCCTATTCAGCGCGGGACTAGAATTCGAATTTAAAAAGGTTCTTTCAGGTGCACCCAGAGCAATACCACTGGTCTTATTGGGTGTTGGAGTCAGCATAGCCTCGATAGCAGCCTTTACCTATTACCTGTTGGACTGGGGGCTGATGGATAGCTTGTTGCTTGGGACTGTTGTAGGTGGTACCAGCTCTGCCATAGTAGTGCCCTTGATAAGCCGAGCCAGAGTCCCAGATCAGGTTTCATCTTTGCTGAGTCTGGAATCTGCTCTGAACAGCCCTATAGTAATAGTCCTTGCTCTAGTCCTAATAGAAGCCATGTCTGGCGGGGAAACTGGAATCGAAATTTCGATAATTGGTCAGGATATTGGTATACGGTTCGGCGTAGGGATTGGGATCGGAGTTGCTGTCGGATTTTTCTGGCTTTGGATGCTTACGGTGCTTGAAAAAGATCCTTATAGCGACATCGTGACTTTGGCTATTGTTTTCCTCTTCTACTTTGTTGCAGAGGCTTTAAATGGCAGCGGCGTGATCTTTGCCTTGGTCTTCGGCCTTATACTAGGAAACGGAGTAAGCGTAGCTAGACTATTTAGAATTAAGCGGACAGTTGAGGCTACTGATATAATGAAGAGGTTCCATTCTGAAATAGCATTCTTTATAAAGACCTTCTTCTTTATCTATCTTGGACTGATGATAACTTTTGATGAGCCTGGACTTGTTGTCCTCGGCGTCGTTCTGTCTCTTATACTCCTCTTTGGCAGGTACATTGTAGTCCTTCTCAGTTCTGTGGGTAGTCGTACCCTGTTATCCAACAGTGGCATATTGACCACAATGTTTGCCAGGGGTGAGTCTGCCGCTGTGCTGCTCCAAATTGTGCTTGCTGCTGGGATTATAAATGCTGCTGTTTATCCCGACATTATAATGGCAATCATTGTGACCAGTGTTGTCATATCGGCTATAGGAATTCCTATTTTTGCCAGAAAGCCGCGCCAGAAAGACGAGGATGTAGTACAAGAGTAAACTGTAGAAGTGTTTGAACCATGGATTATGGTGAGATGTCACTGCTAAGGTAGGCTTTTGGATTTTGTTGTATAGGATGGTGGTGTCATGAGCTTGTTGTCAATGAATGAATTAAGGATACTCATGGAGAAACCTGAAGGACTTTGCATATCCATTTTCATGCCCACACATCGTGCAGGTGAACAAACAAGACAAGACCCAATCAGGTTAAAGAATTTAATCCGGGAGGCTCAAAACCGATTGACTGGTGCAGGTCTTACTTCCAAGGAAATGAAAGGATTACTCAAGCCCGTAGAGGAGCTTTTGAGAGATGAGTTCTTCTGGCAGCATCAGAACGACGGCTTGGCAATATTTTCGTCAGCAGGGCTATTTCGCTGCTACAGGCTTCCTTTGTCTTTTGACGAGCTTGTGGTAGTCACCCATCGTTTCCACATTAAACCTCTTCTTCCGCTGCTTACAAGCGATGGGCGGTTCTATATATTGGCCCTGAGCCAAAATAAAGTGAGATTGGTTGATGGTACACGTTATACCGCCAGTGAAGTTGCCTTGGAGGACGTGCCTGAAAGCCTTGCGGATACCCTCCGCTATGATTCTGAAAGGAATATTCAGTTACATACTGCCGAACCTGTGGGGAAAGGTGGGCAGCCAGCGATTTTTCACGGCCATGGTGATGGCATTGATGATGCCAAGGAGAACATTCTAAAATACTTTCGCCAGATTGATGCAGGCTTGAGTAAGATGCTGCATGGTGAACATATCCCTCTCATTTTGGCGGGAGTCGATTATCTGCTGCCGATTTATGCGAAAGCAAATACATACCCGTGTTTGCTGGGCGATGGTTTTGCGGGAAACCCGGAGGAGTTGAGCACTGAGGAATTGTGCAAACGTGCCTGGGCTATTGCCGAGCCATACTTCACGAAAGAACGAATGGAAGCCTCCGCTCGCTACGAGCAACTTTTAGGTACTCAGCAAGCCTCAGATGACCTGATGAAGGTTGTGCCAGCATCTTATCAGGGGCGGATTGAGACATTATTCGTGGCTGTTGGCGTTCAATACTGGGGCACTTTTGATATAGAGAAAGGCCGAATTACGCTCCATCAACAAGAAGTACAGCCGGGTGACGAGGATTTGCTGGATTTTGCCGCAATACATACTCTTCTGAATGGTGGGGTTGTCTTTGCTGTTGCTCCAGAGCAAATGCCGGGTAAGGCGAATGTAGCTGCTGTTTTCCGCTATTAAGAGGCAAAAGTTGGCGGGTGCAGAGAAAGTTCTTATTCTCTAGTCACCTTAAAGTTGGTTCCCCTCTTCTTTTTGTTGGCTCATCCGTCTAACACAATCTGTTTTTTTCAGGCTTGCTTAATGGTAAAATACACTGAAAGCGCTGAGCTAGGCATATAGAGTCTAAGTAAAGGTTAAATAGCGGAAGATACTAAAATGACAGCTGTGCAGATACTTGGGTTTGTAGGAATTCTGCTTATAATTGGCTTCCTGGCGGACTACCTTTTTAGAAGAACAAGATTTCCTGACATACTGATATTGATATTACTAGGCTTCTTAATAGGACCTGTATTCAATATAGTAAATCCATCTGACATAGCTCCGGCTTCTCAAGTAATTGCCAGTTTGGCTTTGGTCGTTATCCTCTTTAACGGAGGTCTGGACCTCGAATTTGCTAAGTTGCTCTCGTGTGCACCAAGGGCGCTAGCTCTTGTGCTAGCAGGTATCGGGTTAAGCATGGCCTTTACGACGGTTTTTGTCTATTACGTGATGGGCTGGGACTTTATGGGTAGCCTTTTGCTTGGGGCCATTGTAGGTGGCAGCAGCCCTTCTATAGTAATGCCGTTGATTAGTCGGACTAATGCTCCAGATGAGGTCTGTTCAACATTAAGCCTGGAATCTGCTTTTAACGGTGCCATGGTAATCGTCGTGGCCTTGGTAATCTTAGAGATCATAATCACAGGACAAACTGGCAATACAGCTCTTGTGGTCGCTGAGCAAATAACTCTACAGATTTTTCTAGGAGGTCTAATCGGAGTTATTGCAGGGATTGTATGGCTTTGGGCGCTAACCCTTTTGGAGGGAGAGACTTACGACGATATATTGACCTTGGCTCTTGCTTTCCTGCTTTATTTTATTGTGGAAGCCATGCATGGTAGCGGAGTGATTTTCGCTCTCACCTTTGGCTTGATGCTGGGAAACGGTATCGAGGTTGCCAAGTTTTTGGGAATCAAGAGGACGGTTGTGATACACGAGTTGATGAAGAAGTTCCACTCCCAGATGTCTTTCCTGATAAAGACATTCTTCTTTGTTTATCTGGGATTGATGATAACTTTTACTAACTATGGCCTAATTCTAGCGGGCGTAGCCATATCTCTTATACTGCTTTTAGCTAGGTATTTTGCAGTGCTTCTCAGTTCCATACGCAGCGAGACCTTGCTGGCTAACAAGGGCTTATTAACCACGATGCTACCTCGAGGATTGTCAGCCGCTGTAGTGGCTGAAATTGTGGTTGCCTCGGGCATTCCAAATGCCTCGATTTATCCGGGTGTAATAATG
>JAFGBN010000047.1 GCA_016933195.1 Dehalococcoidia bacterium
ATGCCGACCACATCCGGCTCGGTCTCCATGACCTTTGCCACCAGTTCCTGCCAGACAGGTGAATTGGGGTCCTGGTAGACTTTCTCAAAGATATTGATGCTCCTGGCGCTTCGTATCCGGGCTGTCTCAAAGCGTGAGAGGAATCTTTGAATCGGCCTTTCTTCGACAAGTTTTGTGCGCATTGTATCGCCGTCAACAAGCCTTATCTGTAGACCAGGGCAGTTTTTCTTCAAGACAGCGGATAGACTGGCATACGCCAAGTGGTAGGCTGGTAGCCCTACCTTGAAAAGCGAGTCATAGGGAACACGAACAAAGGTGACTTTCATTTTACAGCCCCTGGCTTTCTACCAATAGTTAACCGTAGGAACTGGCTGACTTGCTTGGGCGATGGCAGTCCTCGTTCACGTAAAAAGCTCTGCATGTAGCGGAAGTCCAATACGACTGAAGATTGAATATGGTATTTCCAGTCTTCAACTTCTTGCTTTGACAAGTAGAGGGTATCCATTAAAGGATAATCCGAGTGGACATAGTCATCGATTCCCAGTTCTCTCTTTACTAAACCTAGATTCCGGCATTCATCATAGAGAGGCGTCCCTCTCCATGGCCTCAACTGCTTTAGAAAGAAGGAGGGCGCTGGCGTCTCCTTCAGAAAGTCTTTGATTCTAAGTAAGGTTTCATTGCTGTCCCAGGGAAAGCCAACATGGAATACTGGTACCGGGCTTATCCTGGCTTTCTTCAGGTTTTCGATGGCTGTCTTCATCTGTTGAGGTGGAGTGACTGGTCTCTCCTGCCCGCTGGTTTCACTATCCAGGGTGAGGACAACTAACATTATGGCGTCACAGCCAGCTCTCTTTAACTTTGCAAGGGTCTCAGGATTACATTGCCACTCCTTTGCATCTATCCTCCATGAGAGCTTGAGTTTTCTGGCAAGCAATTGGTCACAAAGCTCCTCCATCCATTTGTGGGTGGCTGGCATGGATACATCTATAAACACGATATCTCTGAGGCTAGGGGAGATGGTCTCCAATTCTGACACCACGTCCTGGACTTTTCTTCTTCTCAGCCCCGTCCTGTGATACAGGCAAAATGGATGTGTCATAGGGCAGCCTCTACCCGATGTAATCGCTGCTGATTTGTACCTTCTTAACGACACCTCTTTTAACACTTTTGAGCAAGAGGGAAGATGCTCCAGATTAGGTAAGAAGGGCATCCGTCCGGTATCCACCAGCTCTTCACCCTTTCTGAAAATCACACCAGGGAAATCTGGCTCTTGATTTTCTTCCCATCTTGAGAGTAACTTGTCCAGGGCTATCTCTCTTTCCCACAGCCTCACTGCGGCATCTATGAAATCAAATCTTTGCATCGCCTCCATCTCAAGCCCATCATGGGCATCGTTGAGGACCATTATAGTCTTCTTACCAGCCTCCTTTGCCTTTCTAAGATACTGGATGTCTTCATAGAAGCTGTGGAGTATACAGGCCCATACCACCACTACATCATAACCTTCAAAGGAAATATCCGGTGTCTCCGCATCCAGGGCATCTGCATCCCTCCCTTTTTCACAGAGATATGCTGCTGCCAGGAATATGCCGCTTGGCAAAAAATCGGTGGGAACAAGCCCTATGCCATATTCCTCCCTCGATACGTGCATGCCGTTCCAACGCTTTGGTGGATTTAGTAGCAGTGTCTTCATAATTACCCCCTTATTCTTTCTGCCCCGGAGCGGAATTCGGGATATTCACCTGCCTGCATATGTCCTCCAGTATCCTTAGCGTTTCCCTGCCGTCTTCTCCAGTGACCGGGGGGTCCATGTTACCGGTCACGCTTTCTAGAAATTTCCGAATAAGTACACGATGCCCGATTTCGTACCATCTTCGGCTGGAGGCTACCCGTAACATGCTGGATACGGCCCCGGTTGTTAACCGCAAGCCCGATTTTAGTTCATCAAATAGCAAGTCAGGAATCCTGTATGACCCTGATTCGTGTTGAATCAGGGTCATGGCAAAGTTATTCAAGTGAAGGACTCTCTTGGTTCCGAAGATATCCATAGTCAGGGAAGGTCTGGGTGAGTTGCAGGATATAGTGAAAGCACCTAAGCCATTTTCAGCCTCCAGCATCACCTTCAATTCGTCTGCAATTACCCAGGGGAAGCTGCTGTGTTTCATAGCGATTGCCCGGGCAGAGTTGATGGTGCCCAGGAATGCCGATGCCAGGTACAGTGCGTGGGGGGCAAACTCGCCAAATATACCCCCTGGCAGACAGTGACACCAGTGCTCTTCTTTGCTGATAGCCCCGTCTCCTCTAGAAAGAATTTTGACCTCTACGCCTGTTAAGTCTCCGATAGCGCCAGAATCCACGAGGTGTTTTGCTTTCTGAACTACGGGGGTAAATAAGAGATTGTGAATCACACAGAGCTTGACCTCATTTTTGCGTGAGACTGAGACCATCTTGTCGGCTTCGCTTACGCTGAAAGCCATCGGTTTTTCCACCAGGACATGTAAACCAGCCTCCATTGCCTCCATACACACCTGGAAATGTGTTTGCGGTGGTGAGCAGATGTCAACAAAATTCAGCTTCTCCCTTTCCAGCATCTGAGAGATGTCTCCGTAAGTTCTGGGGATACCGAAGCGCCTGGCTGTTTCCAGAGCTGCCTGCTCTCTTCGATCACATGCTGCGACTATCCGAATCCCTTTTAGATTCCGAAAGGCAGGCATGTGGTATATAGATGCCGCCCCGCCACAGCCAACAATTCCGCCCTTCAGTACGCCTTGTTCTATCGATTCCATTCCACGCTCAGCAACCAGTATAACCTTTCATAACCAGGCAAGCTATCTCTTTTGAAATAGCATTAGTCTGCTGTCACAGAGAGCTCCAAAGGGCCGCAAAGGAACAAGATATAACTCGACCGGTTTGGACATACTAATAAGTATCCTCCTGCCGAGCTGAAATAGCCTGCTTAACCCCGGATAGTTGACTTCCATAAATTCCTTGGTCTCGATGGACTCGCCTCTGCATCCTGAGCGACTTTTCAGTATCGGTACAAGCTTAGCGGCAATTGTATCGTATGCTTGGTCAAGCCGCGTCCATAGATGCACTCCTGCTTCTCGTATAAGAAATGCTCCCTCTCTCTCAACTGTGTGTTTATACTCATGATACGCTCTGCCAATTATGTGTATGTTGGTTCCGGATTCCTTCCTTTTTCGGGGAGCCCACTCCTTCAGCAATATTTGACCACCGGGTCTTGCCACCCTGACAATGTTCTCGCAGCTCTTTCTAAATCTTGCAGGGTCAGTCACGTGCCTCAGAACAGCAGCGCAGTGTACCAGGTCAAAGCTACTATCAGGGAAATCCATTTCATCGCTGCTCTTGACCACCAGGTTTACATCCAGCCCCTCTTTCTTCATATTATCGCTTGCCAATTTTATCATTTCCTCGCTGATATCGATGCCCGTTACATCAGCGCCTCTCCTGGCGAATGCTATGCACCATCTGCCCACACCACAGCCAACATCCAGGATTTTCATTCCAGGGTGTATCTGGATGAAATTGAAAGTGGCCCTCTTGTCAATCATATCAACATATTCGTAGTAGTACTTCTCTCCGCTCATAAGGCCGATAGCCTTCCATCCCTTAGATGAGGAACCATATTTCTTAGCTCTCCCTTCCCAGTATTCCCTTCCGTCGTAATACTGTTGCTCTTTTCCGATGTTGCTCATGATAGTGTCCATCGTAAGCTATAGCCTCACCCCTTTCGGTCTTATCTGTTGTTGCATATCACCCCTTGTAATCGAGTGTCCCGCTGATATAAAGCATCTTCAGCCTTGAGGCTCCCAGTGCCCCTCCCAGAAGCAATGCCAGGTTCGCTGTGTATCTTAACCCGGCAAATACGATACTGCGCAGGGGGTGTCTCCCATCCACGTCAGACTTGAAATAGTGAATTCCTGTGAGCATTGTGATGGAACCGAGAACCCAGGCAGCGATGTTAAAGCCCAGTAACGCGGTTACAATGGTAAGTAGTAACGAAATATGCATCGCAAGGAAAGATGTTGCAAAGATAGCAACGTGGAGCGGGAAATGTCTCTTTTCCAAAATGCACCTATATAAGTCCCCTTTCTTGGGTCCCCTGTTCACCAGATAAACTTGCAGGGTTTTGGAGCTGTGTTTCTTATAAATGTAAGGGTGGTTGAAGCCATAGTTGAACCACTTCCTGACAAAGCCCCGCATTGTTCCCTTGTTTTTGTGCCTGACGAGAGCCTTGGGTTGGAAGTACAAGTCCCAGCCAGCACCAACTGTTCTCAAGCAGATGTCGTGGTCCTCTCCGGTGGCACAACTCTCATCATAGAGACCTATTTGCCCAAAAACCTCCCTTCGAAAGGCTACATTGGCTCCAGAGAAAAAGGCCGAGGTGAAACCGTATGCTCCTTTCTCAAGGTATCCCTCGTCACAAAGGTTAGACAGTATCTGAATTATCATTTCTGCTTATCTTTTTACTCCTGTTTGTTGTTGTTTCGAAAGGAAACAAGGAACATGCATGGGGGGAGCTAACGCATATACCTTTTGTAGAACTCTTCCACCATGCTTTTCCCGTTCTCTAAGTAGGAGGTCTCTCCTCCCACGCCTCCAACGTTGGGGTCCTTGAGGAAGGGAATTTGAATGTATTTCAGCCAGTTTTCATCGGCAATACAATCGTCGTCGATAAAAGCGACGATATCGCCGGTAGCATTGCGGACTCCGGTATTTCTGGCATAAGGAATACCCCTGGTCTTTTCAATCACATACTTAAAGTTTAGCTTGTTAGCGAAGCTTAATACTACCCCCTTTGTGTTATCTTGCGAGTCATTATCAACCACGATGACTTCGTCTGGCTGCCTGGTTTGCCTGACTAGCGAATCCAAGGTATCCTTCAACCACTCAGCCCTATTTAGGGTGATAACCACGACTGAAATAGACAAGCTGTCTTTCATCCCGATAACCTTTGGTGCATACTCACATGGCATTCAGGAAAGCCACTGAGCTTGAAATATAGCGGTACGCCTCAGACTCTTTCCCTAACAACTCCTTGGTGTATTCAACATGGAGGTCGTTCAGCCAGGGCATGTCCTTGGGAGAAAACTCCATAAGCTCTTCAAGGATTTGTTTGCTTGTAATGGGGATACAGACCCTGTTGCTGCCAAGCTGATAAGATAACAGCTTGGTTCGGGCTGTTGCCCAGAAGAATCTGAGGAAATCTAGAGTTTTCATCCTGTAAACATGCTTGTCGGAGACTATTCTATCAATTTGGGCAAGCCTCGTGGGAACAAATTTTTCCAAAAAGCCAGGAGGCAGAGCAAATTCTGTTGGTTCACCATTCATTTCGACCGGGACCGGGGAAAGCTTTAGCGGAGCTCGAGTCAAGAAAGAGAAGAATAACGGGCATCGCTTAGGACTTTTGATACATCGCTCAGGTCTTTTCGCTCGTAGTGATAGCGCAATGGTTCCATCTGTAATAAAAGGCTCGACCTGCTGTTTTGGTAAAGCCTCTTCGAGGAATGAATTGAACCATTTAAGCTTCTGAACAGGTATAAGCTCGTTCTCGACCAGCACCAAATCCAAAGAATCTATGTCTGAATTGAGCAGGATATCCATGTTAAATTCAACCTGCGGGATTAAGGCAATATAATCGAGGAAAGGTTCCAGCTCTTGTTTAACGTGCTTTTCTAGTTTTTCTATCAGGCTAAGGACATTGCTGTCCCATATAAGGTCACGATAATTTGGAGCGTTTATTACCGCCTTTCTCCCTTCCGAACCTCCATACACTTTCTTTTCCATCTCATTGACCACTTTGCCGCTTAGTTCAATGAACAATTTCATCAATTCGTCTGGTATCAAGTCTTCTTTTGAGGTAAGGTGTTTTGGGTAACCCTGCACTCTATTTACACAGCAACGCTCTTCATAGGGCAAATATTTCCTGACTTCGCGCAAAGCAGTTTCTCTTCTCTGGATGTTTTCTCCTTGAAAGATAAGCAAATAGACCTTAGAGACTTCGGAAATCGCCTTGTACCATAGGTCTTTTCTCTTGAATCGAGGGTAAGCGGAATCAGGGGAAAGCTCCGTATTTATTAGCGGCCACCATACTTTTAATTCCTCGGTAGCCGGAAGGTATAACTCCTCAGCCTGTAATTCAGGGAGCTTCTTCACCATATCCTGGCCAAACAGTAGCTTCCAGGTATGTTTGCCTTCGTTAAATCTGTATTTGTAGAAATCATAGTCCCGGTATAGCTCAAAGAACTCTGACGCAGAATATATTCCGAATTCCTTTTCCACTTCACCCAAAAGTGGAATGAATCGAGATAATTTATTATAGGTCAGGGTAATCCTTTCTTTGATCGTTCTAACAGCCTGCTTTTCTTTGTCCTCTTCATCTATGAGAACTAACAGGTCTATATCGCTTATTCCATAGGTAATTTCATTTTTTGCTGCTCCTCGACGCAGATAAATCGCCAGTACTCCCTCCACCCGTTTGAGCAATAACACAGCGATTGCAATGGACAGGTCATAGGCCTTCCTGAACAGATAGGTAAAGGGGGGAAAGCTGAGAGTAATTATTGTTTTTTGAGCGAAATAGCGAATATCCTTATTCATGGGAAGACACCGCAACAATTTGAGTGTACCCCGAATTACCCATGATAAGCTAATAGACTGCTTCTCTGTCAATCACCATACATCAAGTCCTGTGCTTTCAATACCCCTTCCTCTATCACCTGGTCCATGCTCCAGTATTTGAACATGCCTGTTCTGCCAAGCAAATGAAGGTTCTTGAACCGGGACAAATAGTCGAGCAGCTTGGCCAGGTGGTTCTGGTGTCCTAGTTTGAAGACAGGATAGGCATTGGGAATTCTCTCAACAAAGGAAAACGTGACTTTGTCCTCGTTCAGAATTTGAAGTCTGCTCAGAAGAGATATTACCTTCTCAGTTAGTAGCTCATTTGTAGCCCGCCATATTCCGTCATCCTGGTCACATAGAATCTCCACGCAAAGAGATGTCTTGCCCTTCTCCACGAGTTTCTCGCTCCAGTTCTTAGGCTCGTGGACCCTGGCGAAGATGATATCCTTGTCGGGAAAGTAAATCCAGCTGTCATTCGTTACGCTCTCAGCATTAACTATTAATAGTATGCAGACCAGTGCGCGATATTTAAGATTTGCCGCTGCTTCCAGAACAGCAGGGGTTATTCCTGGCCTCATTAATGATACGAGCGAGGTTATGGGTATGGTGGAGATGAACTGGTCGGCTGCCAGTTCTACTCGGGAACTCCCGTTATTAATCAATACGGATTCAATTGCTTCTTGGTCCCACCTGACTTCCTCCACTTCACAACCGAGTAGAATTCTGCCGTTACCCTGAGTAATCCTCTGTGCCATTTTTGTGGCAATGGTGCCGATGCCCTTTTCAGGATAATAGAATTGCGAGGCATAGGTTCTGGGCAAGTTGCCTCGTTTCAACACTGCTTTTCTGGCTGCCTCAAGCAAGTTTCGTATGCCAACTCTACCCATTCCCCATTCTGCGGATATCTCGCTACAGGGAAGCCCACAGGCCTTTTCGGTATAGGGTCTAAAGAAGCTTTCGTACATCCTGCTCCCGAAGCGGCTGACAGCCCAGTGTTCGAAAGAAGCATTATTCTGTGATGCATGGTTCAATCTCGCTGCGGATGACACATAACTGGTCAATATTTTCATTCCCTCTCTGAAACCCAAAGAGGGAATTGCCGAAAGTGGTCGCGGCGGATAGTCCCAGTATTTCCCGGCAAGCAGTATTCTGCTTTTTCGCCTCACCAGGCGTAACTCATGCCCTAATATGTCTTCCACCTTACTGATGACCCATTTCTTGTTGCTATAGAGGCGGTGGCCACCTAAATCAAAGGTGAAGCCATTTTTCCCTACGCTTCGGGCCAGGCCTCCGACACAGGGGTTGCTTTCTACAATCGTCAGAGCTCTGCCATTCTCAGCGAGTTCAGAAGCTACAGTTAATCCGCCGAGTCCCGCTCCGAGGACAACGATAGGGTTTTGCTTAATCTTCATAATGCTGCTCGAAACAGCGCCATGTCTGGCCTCAAAGTACGAATTACATGGGCCGTGAACGGCAATAAGCTAGGCTGTATGGTAACAAAAACAGGCGTCAGGTTTCAAAGCCAGAGTTGTATTTCCTGGAATGGACATCTGAAAATATACTATTAACCGGTGGCATGATAGCGCAGGCAGCCTGACTGGATAGCCTGCTGATGACTGCGGCAAATCATTGCGCTTGCCTGCGGTCATAGTGAAGAACCTGTGCCTCGCCTAATCCGCTGTTCTGTGACAGAAGCTGACTTCAGGTTCGAAGAGTGTAAGCGGTATCAGTCTTCCTGGGGTCTGCATCGGGCTGCCGGGGATAATGTGAATGGCACCAAATGTCATTTCGTTGAGTGGCGCACCAGCCCTCCAGTCACGTCGGGTTCATAACCCGAAGGTCATTGATTGAATTCAACCCTGCTACCAAGGAAGCCAGAAGGCAATCACTACGGAGACTTCTTATCTGCCGGGAGGCCAGTAAGCCACGCTCGCCGCTTTCTCGAATAGGTCCACTACTATTCCATCACAAGGCTCGGTATAATGGGGGGTTCAGCGTATACACCAACAGACCCTATTGAGAATGTTCAGCATATCGATATACTCTTGACTGTTGTTATCCTACTGCACGAAAAGCCAGCTTGTGTGAATAATATATTAACTCGTCTCTTTACTGGACTTTCCAAGAAATCTACTATTGATGCCGTCATAGGCCTCTGAGAAACTCAGGCCTGAGCAAAGAAGGGTCTCTTGCTGCCAAAACTGCTTCTAGTTCTCTAAGCATCCTCTCACGGTCACTCGGCAACTTTCCCCGGACGGAAAGATAGTTTGAGGCATGCATTGAGCTAAAGAAACAATCGGTAAAGTTGGAATTCTCTACGATTAACCTTAGCTCCTCCAAGGACTGAAATGGAGAAAGAGGATGGAATTCCTTCCGTTGCCACTGCTCATAGAGAGGGGTACCGGGGACAAGGGTCAAAGTTAAAGCTCCGACATAGTCTGGGTCAATCTCAGTGAGAATTCTGGCCGTCTCAAGCGCGTGTTTCTTGCTTCCCTCGACACCGCCGAGTCCTAGAATTATCGTCACAGAAAAACTTATCCCAACTTCCTTTACTTTCTTTCCCGCCTCGGCTAAATCGTGTGAATTTGCTCCTTTGCCTATCTTCTGGAGCAGTTCATCATCACCGGTCTCAAGCCCTGTATAAAAAATACCCATCTTGAGCTGCTTCAACTCCTTGAGTTCATCCGAGCTCCGGCGCAGGATATCCTGCGGGGTAGCATATGTGCCAATCCGTTCCACACGGGGCATTTTCTCATTCAAGTACTGGAGGACCTCCTTCAATTTGGAGAAGGGATAGACAAGAGCATCGCCATCCTGAAGAAATACCCTGTTGCCATCCCAACCTTGAGCCACGGCATATACCACCTTGGAAACATTGGGAAGGCGAATGCCACTTCTGGTGAATAGAGCTAAAGCATCTATTTCACTCTTGCTGTCATCGGCGTCTCGTATCTGAAGCTTTGAGCCATAGTATCCACAGAAAGTGCAGCTGTTGTTAGAGCAACCTCTAGTTAGGGGAAGAAAATAGCTTCTCCACTCACTTGGAGGTCGGATGATATCAGGTCTACTGAAGCTCATGCGCCCATTCCGTTTCATGCTGTACCGGACCGATTTGAGCCGCCCTTGGAGACGTATTTTACCTCTGATGACAATCTAACCTCAAGAAAAGGACAGTGTACACAATGCATCGTTCTGTACAACGCATCCACTAGGGAAAAACAGGAGATTTAGCTCCACGTAATGGCAGTGAACCATCTCAATCATCTGGGTCATCTGAACCGCCTGAGAGACTCTGAGTATTTCCCATGTATGTGAGGAGGAACGGAATCTAGCTAATACTAATTTTTCGTGGTGATATACTCAAGGCATATGAAGGTGGATTAGAACGCCATCCTGCACTTCTTCGGCACATGGCCAATATCAATCGACGAAGTAGAATAGGCCCAGACCACATTTACAATTATCAATGTAACAAGACTCGGTTTTGTTAAGCAGTTGCGGACAACAAATATACCGTAGCGTCCAATTTATGACCTTACTAGTTTAGCGTATAATGGCATCAGGAGTTTCCAGTGGTTACTGCAGGTAAGATCGCATCTGAGATTGCAAGAGATAGGGCTGCAGATTGTGACCACTATTTTCGCACCAAAAGAATTAAGTAGTACGGGATAAATAATATGAAGACCAAAATTTTATGGACAATGGTGATGGAACGATTACCGATAACGCCACAGGCTTGATGTGGTCCAAGGTTGACAGCAGCAAGGAAATGGACTGGGAGGGCGCTTTGGTATGCGTTCAGCAGAAGAACAAGAAGAATTACCTCGGCTATAATGACTGGCGTCTACCAAATGCCAAGGAACTACAGAGTATAGTTGATTACACTCGATCGCCACAAACAACAAATTCAGCTGCAATTGCCCCGGTCTTTACGGTAACATCGATAATTGATGAGCGTGGTCAAAAGAACTATCCGTTCTATTGGACCAGCACCACCCATGTGACCGCAGCAGGCGGCGGTCAGAATGCTGCCTACATTGCCTTTGGTAAAGCACCTGGTTACATGAGGAATTCCTGGATTGATGTTCACGGCGCTGGTGCCCAACGTAGTGACCCTAAAAGCAGCGATTCAGGTCACTACCCTGATGACCGTGGTTCACAGGGTGCGCAATTCGAATCTACAACTATATACGTGGTGCCAGAGATGCTAACTAATAGACACTTCAAATCAATAACAGAAAATACTTGTACTATTCCACAAGGGTAACAATCACTCAAAAAGTTTAAAATATCGGCTAGTCTATGGAAATCGATAAACAAGCAAAAGCAAGGGGAACTTGGATTCGGGTACTGCTGCTGGTTGCAGGAACAGTTTCTATGGGGTTGGGAATCGTCGGAATATTTGTGCCATTGCTACCTACCACTCCGTTTCTGCTACTTGCTGCTGCATGCTATGCAAGAAGTTCACAAAGATGCTATAGCTGGCTCTTAAGCAACAAGTGGTTTGGAAACTACATTAGAGGCTATCTGGAAAGAAAAGGGGTTCCACTAAAGATAAAAGCCCTAACTGTTACTCTGCTGTGGATAACAATCGGATCTTCAATTGCATTTGCCGTTCAGAGTTTTGCCATTAGGTTGATTTTGCTCTTAATCGCTATTGGCGTCTCTGTACATATCCGATGTATCCCAACCTTAAAACAATGAAAGGTCGGCTATTACCAGAGAAGTCAGCCGTACAACACTAGTTTCTGGATACAGTCCGGGCAACAATGGCCTGTAATGTACCCAATTGCACATTCTAGCAATCTATGTCGTCCACGTCTCAACTCAGTGTGCTAATGATGCCACCAAACATGTCTTCTACAAGACAGTGCCGGCGCTAAGCTTCACGGTTATGCAGGTGGTTACGCGGATGGCGTACCATCAGGGTGGCAGGCATAGCTATTGCGTACAGTGAGGCAAAGATAACAAAGGCCCAGTGGTATGTGTGCATACTGTCATATAGATAGCCAGCCATGAGAGGACCACTACCAGTGCCAAGGGCTTGAGCTAAGTTCACCACGCCGAAGATGGCGCCGTAAGAAGCCAACCCGAAGCTGCTGCTGACCATAATTGACATTGCTGGAAACCAGCTACCTATACCAAACCCCAGCGTGAGAGTATAGAGCCAGACCATTGCCGTTGATGACGCTGGCCCTACGTTCATGAGCATGATGATGGCAACCAGCTGGAGACAGAGACCAATCGCAAAGGCATATTTTGGCGCTATCTGGTCGCAAAGCCACCCGAAGAAGAACTTGCCAGCAGCACTACCCATACCAACGGCACCGAGAGCAGCCGCTGCAGTTCCGGTGGGGAAGCCAATGTCATCGAGATGAGGAACCTGAGCCTGGACTGCACCCATGTTGCTGAAATTGCTCAACAAGAACGCAACCGCAATGAGCCAGAAAGCCGATGTGCCCAATGCCATTTTGAGGGTCAGACCGCTGGAGTCCGATACCAGCGACTCATTTGCCGCGGCCGTCCCAGCCGTTGTCAGATTATCGGGGGAAAGCCCCTTTTCCGCTGGCTTTGTCTTTATTACCAGCAAGGATAATGGGATAATAGATACCCAGACAATTACAGCCAGTGCCAGATAGGAGTTCCTCCAGCCCACCTCAGGGATAAGATGGCCAACAATTGGGGATAGGACAACACCACCTGCACCTATTCCAGCGGACATTAAGCCGATAGCGGTGCCTCTCTTCCTCCGAAACCAGTTTGATACTACAGCGCTCGTAGGAACTGGGCCTATCGCCGCCGCGCCTGTGCCAACAAGGAAGTAGCCGAAATAGAACAACGAGCGCTCGTTCATCAGACTCAACAGGACAAAGCCGATACCCATCACCAAGGCACCTGCGGGGATAACCTTCCTGTCCCCATGACGGTCAACAATCCTGCCTACAACTGGCGAAGCAGCGCCCATCATGAAAAAGAAAATGGTGAAACCAATCATTATCTCACCGCGATTCCACCCCAGGTCTGTCTCCAGAGGGATGACAAACAAACTGTAGACAAAGTTCCCAGCTCCCGACATCATCAAGAGACAGAGAAAGGTTACCGCTATCATCCAATAGCCATAAAAGACCTTGGGCCTCTTCGGAAAACGCGACTGCTTCATATTAGGATTGGCAAACTCCAAGTTTTCTGATTCTGGTGTGCCCATTGTGTCTAGTTTCTTCCGGACCTTCCGGCCAAATCCATGTGACTTGACCACCTGGTCACTCAAAACACGCCACTAGTACCACCGCCAATCTATCCCTCACGCGGGACAGAAAGTTGCATGAGTCCAGTGATTGCTCCGCGAGAGCTCATCTCGCCCAACTGGCCAAGTTAGCTAACATAACTCAGCTGCTTAAAGGTGTCAATACTTGGTCGTGTTGGTGTGTTAATTATTACCATATTGCTGTAAAGGCCTTACCATGGCAAACTGGCAATCCATTCCCCAGTTAGGATCAAAAGGAATACGCTTCTTCAGAATAGCGTAGAAGCGTGATATAAGCTTACGACTATAGCCACAGTGATAGGCATCTTGGATTTACCTTTAGCGCCACGGCCTTGCAGCTTACCCTGGCAAGACCCAAATCGCAACCATCAGACGCTTGGTCAGGCAGCATAGCGCAAGTCTCGCATATAAAGCGCAGACGTTCCCTACCATTGAAGTAGGTGGTTTTTTCGGCAATCTTACTTTCCCCGAGAGGGAGATGATATTCAACCTAGGTGAACAAATTCGACAAGGGAGGCTTTTGTTGCAGGAAAGCCTCCCTTTTAAAGAGGTAGCGTTAGCGCTGAATGTCCAGCCGAGCCAACAATAGCCTGTATTGCTAAGTAAAGGCAAGATAATTTGACTTGGCTTTATTCCTACAATATATAATCTTAGTACCTAAAGATTAGTGGAGGTTTGGAGTGCTCCGCGCTAAGTGGCATCGGTATTCTATCATTTTAGTCGCCTCTGTGGTCCTTATCCTATCAATACTGGCCGGGTGCGGCCCAAGGATTGAGGACCTGGCAGCAGTTGACTACACGCCGCTGCCCGGGGATGACTGGAAGGTGTCTACACCCGCAGAGCAGGGGCTGGACCCGATGCTTGTGGCGCAGCTGTATTACAACGCGGCTGAATTGGAGACCATCTATAGCCTGCTGGTTATCAAGAACGGCCATCTGATTGCAGAAAAGTACTTTAATGAAGGTTCGGTTGAGCAGAAAGACCGATTGCAATCTGTGACGAAGAGTTATACCTCGGCGCTGGTCGGGATTGCACTGAATCAGGGTTACCTGTCAAGCGTGGAACAGAAGATGATGGATTTCTTCCCGGAAGTCGCCGGCCAAATAACCGACCCGAGGAAGGAACAGATCACAATCAGGCACCTGTTACAGATGCGCGCCGGATATCCCTGGGAGGAGACCGATCCTGCTCTCTGGGATGGGCTCTTATCGGGTCACTATCCGCCCCTTATAGAACAATTCCCGCTCATCGCCGATCCGGCAACCGAGTTCCATTACAGCAACCTGACATCCAACTGGCTGGGCATTATCGTGGCCCGTTCGGTTGGTACAAATCTCAAGTCATACGCTGAAGAGAATCTTTTCTTACCGATTGACACGGAAGTGGGTGATTGGGGCCAGGATGCAGAAGGCCATAACAACGGCTGCGGTGATCTCCACTTTTCGGCTCGTGATGCGGCCAGGTTCGGCCTGTTATATCTCAACGACGGCAAATACGAGGGAAACCAGGTCGTTCCCGCCGATTGGGTCAGGGAATCATTGCAGAAGTACTCGGAAAATATCAATGCGACTGGCGGATTTCCAGCAAACTGGGGCCTTTCCATTAGCGATATCGGGTATGGCTATCAGTGGTGGTCCGCCAGAGCAGGCGAACATCACTTCGACTTCGCGTGGGGACACGGCGGACAGCTGATTGTTTTGCTGGATGAGCTCAACATGGTTATTGTCGTTACCGCTCATCCGTTTTACCTGCAACATGATGACGAGGCATGGAAGCACGAAAAGGCTAATGTCAACCTGGTGGGTAAGTTCATCGAATCCTTACCGAGTGAGTGACGAGAGAATTTGATGCCAGTCTCTTTGCCAGAAGGAAATCTCACATCTAGAAAATCAGACATCCCCAAGTTCATGCAATGATGCTTGGATGTAACCAGATTGCGTAATATCACATTCACTCAGAATGTTTAATTATGGAACAAACTTCCCTTCTGTGATTTTCTCAGAGCAAGGTAAGACGAGGTTAATACTTATGACGACTCATTCAAAAGGAAGTCATTAGGAAAAGGCCACGGCTTCCTATAGTAGACACTAACGTGTCCTGAGTCACCTGTTTGGGGAAGCTGTAGATCGGGCTCTGATGCCATAAGAACTGCTCCAACATGTGGGTGTGAATCTAATAGCTGGCCTATAGACACTTTCATGGGCTCATCCGCCGGACGCAACGCTTCGAAATCTCTGACTGGGTCTGCGTAGTAGATGGCGACTATCCCTGGCGGGCCGTTTTTCAGTTGTCTGGCTCCCTCCATAATGGAGCGCCTTAAAGAATTCCAAGGTCTCTCTTGGGGGTTAGCCTCTATTCCAACCACTGCTATGGCGTTGTAGGCAGTACCACTGCGCGCTGGCTCGCCAATAACCATACCGACATGAAAAGCAAAATTCGACAGGTAATTTTGTAGACTCCTCGATGTAAACTGTCCTGATAATGGCTGTGACCTCACCGTAAACGTTCTATCTTTATGGGTAACTAGAGCTGGTCCCATTCCTGACCCGACGCCGCGCGACACTTGGTGGCAAAGGAAGTCAACGTCTTCCGGTCGTATTTTGCCGGTTGAACCAATTCGAACAAGTAAACTTTTTCCAGTAACCTTAGCGTCTCGAGCTATACAGCCAGCGAGAGTTGTAAACACTTCTTGAGAAACCACCCTGCCAGAACCGGGCGGTTTGCTTTTGCACTGGACTGGTATGTGAACACCATGCCAGTACACCATCATCTCCTCAAGGCTTGCTTTTTCAGAAAATGCGGTTGAACCTCAGCGCCTTTTCGAACAAAGTACGCAAATGTCTGCAACTCATGGATAACTCCCCAGACCTGGTCGGTTGCCCGTAGTCGCTGTCGCAGATGTTCACGAGCATTTTGGTCTAGAAACTGGCCAGCATGATACTCTAGAACTGCAAGACTACACGCGATATTTAGGAGCCGTCTAGCGCCTATGGGAAGCTTAAAAGAGGGGTCTTCTTTATGTATAGCTTCCCAGTCCCGGGCCACCCAAATTGAGGCTGCAAGCATATTGAATCCTAAAGGGCGATGCAAAAAGTTGCGTTGTAGAACAGGGTCTGAGTTCTTTGAGGCCCAATTTTTGTATTGGTTTAGCTCGTTTTCCAGCCAAGTAGAATCAAGGAAACTCTCAATATAGGGGCGAAGGTGAAGCGCTGCCTCCTCATCCACACCACCCTTAGGCTGGGAGCATTGCTCGGCGATGGAGCGAATTGTCTGGTACATCAACTACACTATGCAACATCATAGCGTAAGCATCTAACAAGAATTGCAGATTGTCGCTCGTTGAACTTTGTAGCGGATTGTGTGCTTAGCATAAATATGTTTACAATACTGAAAAGAAATATTATTCATAGAGTCGCTGATTAAATGAATTACCCGCTACAACACAGCGAATAGCCAATAGTGATTATGCACGGCATATCAAGGCTAATGTTTATCTTTAAACGTCTGAACATTCATAGTGCCCTTGCTCTAGCCGGTATCGTTGGTCCCATTGTGCTGATTGTCGGCGACCTTGCGGCGTCTTTCGCTACTCCAAATTACAGCCTGATCAGTAATTCAATCAGCAGTCTGGCGTTGACTCCCGTAGGCTGGCTACAAACCATTGGTTTTCTGGCTATGGGCTTACTCGTGGAGATCTTTGTAGCCGGGCTCCTTCTCAATATTCGTAGAGCACGGGGCTTCCATCTCAGCATTGGATTTTTTGTTTTCTTCGGCTTCGGGCTGCTGCTGATTGGTGCTTTTCACACTGACCCCGCTGAAGTTGCGCGTACTATTGAAGGAATAATCCACTCGGCGACAGCTTATGCCGTTTTCTGGTTATTCCCTGTCGCTATTCTGCTGCTCACACCTAGCCTCAAGAGCGACCCGAATTGGAAAAACATTTCTGTCTATACGCTTGTTGCCGGCATTCTAGCTTTGGCTCTTGCGATGGTGTTCTTATGCCTGCCTGACAAAGCGAGCTGGTTTGGTTTGTACGAGCGGATTCTGGTGGCGAACATGATAATCTGGGTTGAAGTAGCAGCGATCCAGCTTCTACGCTCATCGCTGAGACGGGAGCTACAGTCTAATCCTGACAAATCAATAAACGGTAAAGCCATCTGAAACCGCTATACCATAGCCTTGTCTCGTAAAAAGCAACAAATGGGCAGAATGTTCAATCAAGGCTATTTCTAGGGACAGAGTTTCGCAGTAAGGTTTGCCTCGTGTTGCTTGAGCCATTCCTTACACTCTCGCCATCTGTGGCAGTGTTGAGCTACCAATTCCCAGAATCTCTTTGAATGATTCATCTCTTCCAGATGGGCAAGTTCATGGATAACAACATAGTCGATCACAGGCTCCGGAGCCATGAGCAGTTTCCAGTTAAAGCTAAGATTTTTCTTATGGGAGCAGCTGCCCCAACGGGTCTTTTGGCCTCGTATTGTAATACTTTTGTAGCTGACGCTCATCTGAGCGCTCAGTTTATGTGCTCTCTCGCCTATCAGCCTAGCAGCCTCCGCCCGATACCAATGCTCCAAAGCCAATTCCAAAGTACCATTCCTGAACAATATGGGACTCACTGCCAGTGTATTCCCCTCCAGCGCTACACTATCAACTTCACTGTGGTTTTCCCGCTTGACTAGCTTCAAGTCTCGGCCAATATAGGGGACGGTATCGCCACTCCCGAGTTCCTTCTCGGCATAAGGCGATTGGAAATTGCCACATCTTGCCAGGTTACTTGAGATCCATCGTTCCTTCGATTCTAGAAGTCCAGGGAGTTGCCCAATCTTGTAAGAGCGAGGAACAACTACGGTAAGCCCCGTTTGTCGTCTCACCTCGAGCCGAACATACCTTGCCCTAAGGCTTCGCTTGACTGTATATGTGATGGTTTGCCCATTAATACTGGTTTCACGTTTCTCTACCGTAGTTGCTTGATGCCGAGTTTCTCGTGCCATGTCTATAGTCTAGAGGTTCAACATATTGTCTGTCTAGAACACAGGGCAGAAGGAGGGGAACGACGGCTTAAAGTCACAATTGCCTGTTTAGTTACCTCGTTGAACAACATAACACCTTGTGCAACGATATTAGCAATCACGGCAATGCTTCTCTGTTGGCCAGCCAGCACAATACTGCAACAACCAAGCAGTGGTATCGAATAGGTTCGCCGAGTTCAGACTGAAGAATACGTAGTCTGACTCAAAGTTCTCTTGTCGACCTCTGGGGAAACTGGTAGACTAGGAATCACGATTATTCCCAGGCTAGCTAAGGACTACCGCCTCCGAATCATCGGAAAATTGTGGTCTCTGCCACAGAAGCTGCATTGTAGAAGGTAGAAAACAGTTTGAAGCAAAGGCCGAGGTTATTCTACGGTTGGATTGTCGTAGCTATAGCCTTCATAATCTTGGCTGTCGGCTATGTCCTGAGGAACTCCTTCTCCGTCTTCTATCCCACAATCGTGGAGGGATTTGATTGGGGGCGGGGCAACACCGCATTGATGTTTTCCATCAGTATGTTGGTCTATGGGTTGCTATCGCCTCTGGCAGGCAGACTAGTGGATCGATTTGAGCCAAGACTGGTTCTCTCGTTAGGCGCTTGCGTGATGGGAGGGGGTATGGCGCTGTGCAGCCTGGCCACAAGTCAGTGGCAATTCTATCTCTTCTACGGGGTAATGGTGGCGACTGGCCTAAGCATGATAGGCATCACTCCTATTGGCGCCATAGTATCGAACTGGTTTGTTAAGAAGCGAGGCTTAGTCTTTGGTATCATGTCTGCCGGTTTTGGTGTCAGCCTGATTTTGGCTCCCTTAGCTCAATTTCTAATTTCCAGCTTTAGCTGGCAAAGTGCCTATGTCATCATAGGGCTTGCCTCCATTCTGATTATTGTGCCACCGTGTATCCTTTTCATGCGTCGTAGCCCACAAGAGAAAGGGCTTTTGCCTGATAGTCCGTTGCAAGCATCATCTGAGTCGCAAGCGGGGTACGAGCATCACAGAGCAGTTGACTGTAGCGGGAAATGGGCTAGTACTACCATGACACTTACGCAGGCGGTTAAGACCTATCGTTTCTGGCTTCTCTTTCTGATCTTCTTTTCTGGCATGGGTGTAGGCGAGACAACAGCCATAACTCATCAGGTGTATTTCTTCAGGGATGTGGGTTACGAGCCCATGCAGGCTGCCACCATATATGGCGTATTTGGTGTTGCATTCACAGTTGGGAACCTGTGTGGCTGTTTTTCAGACCGCTTGGGACGGGAAAAGGTCTTCATACCGGGTTCTCTGCTGAGCGCCGTAGCTGTATCCTTGCTATTCTTGATAACAGACACTGCTCAACCCTGGATGCCCTTCCTGTTTGCTGTCTCTCTGGGTTTAGGGTGGGGGGCTGCTGCACCGGCATTGCTTGCCACAGCTGCTGACCTTTTTCAAGGGAGGAACTTTGGCTCCATCATGGGTTGTATGGTCGTGGGCTTCTCCCTGGGTGGTGCCATTGCCCCGTGGCTTGCTGGATTTCTCCACGACAGGACCGGTAACTACTTCATAACCTTCCTCATACTCTTAGGTTGTTTTGTAGCCTCTGCGGTCCTGATGTACCTTGTTGCGCCGCGCAAAATAAAGCCTGTTCCCCACCACGCGCGAGGCTAAATGCCGCTGTGCTCCGACTACATAGCTTAGCCGGTTTTGTAAATCTTTCAATCCTCCATATTGTATGATCAAGGTGAAGGCAGGCCGGGGAGTTACCAATTCCAGTGGGCATTGAGGTAGGTGAGAGTGGGTGGAGGTGCTTTGTCTAGGCAAAGTGAACTTCAAGGCAAGGACACAACCATTCAGTGCATGGCCGCATTCCATCTGTGATTGGCGATAGGGCGCGCAGGGATTGCATAGTAGGGCGAATTGAAGAAATCTAAAGCACCTTTCACTATTGATATAAGTGGAGAAAACACCGTAATTTTGGTTGAAGCAGACTTAGGTAAAATGATAAGTTAATCCCTGAGATGGGGTGCCCCCAATATTTATCTTTGATTGACAGTCGTGTGGTTTATATCTATTATAATTTTTGTAAGTTTTAAAAGGGGCACAAGGGTAAGGAGGTAATGCAATGCTACAAAGGGTCTTCTTGATATTCATTATGTTCGCCACAACGTTCTCAATGTCATCATGTATCATAACTTCGCATGATTATGATGTTGAGCTCTCCTGCGATGAGTTTACCGATAACCATCACCGTAGTGGCGAGTTTGAGGTAGAGGTAGGTGACAAAATCAGAGTGGAATTATGTTCAAACGCGACAACTGGTTTTCAATGGGATTATGAAACGACCATAGAAAATGTGGTAGAGGAAGAAGACCATGACTTTGAAGAATCTGAAGGAGGTATTCCTGGAGCTGCTGGTGTAGAACTTTGGACTTTCGAAGCGGTTGGAAAAGGGACTACTGAAATACAGATGGAATACAGCCAACCGTGGGAAGGTGGCATGAAGGCAGAATGGACATACACCATAACGGTCACTGTTGATTAGGGTTAATCAGCAGAAGAACACTATTAAATCGTCCTCAAACTTAGCCTGTCTTCTATTGGAGATTGGTTGGGGATATAATTGATTTGAAGAAGGAAAAGTGTTGAAAGTAATTGGTGGCCGTGAAAAACAAGATTCTGGTTATATCTGTACTTATTGGGCTTGTATTCATGGTTATTACTACTGAACTTCTGAGCAATATTGTCTGGCCCTCTCTATTTGTCGGTGTGCCTGTAGGGATAATTACCTCAGCAGTATCATATTTAGTCTTAACGAAAGTAACCAAAAGCCATTAGAGATAAGGTGAGCTTGGGGCATAATTCGATTAAGAAAAAGTACCAGAACAAAAAGTAAGGAAATGCTGTTGGTATGGCTTGTGTCAGTTTGAACTATACAAAGAAAGCCATGTACAAGCTACTAGACTTTAGCCTGCTATAACGCCTCAGGCTATCCTCAGACTTCATTGACCTAGCTATCGCTCCATCAAAATTTTGCGAGAGTGAACATAGAACCAGGCTACATCTCACAATTACTTCACCCGTACCTACACAGTCGTAGAGTTAACACACCTGACTGGAAATCCTATAGCCAAAGCTAATTGTTAACTCTCAGAGTGTTGGGGTTGTCCAATGACAAAGGTTATAAGGTTAGCCATTCACAGCTTTGTAATGCTCCAGGCAATCGTCGAAAGTTATGCTTCTGGTATATCTTAATACCATCGATAGGTCTTCCCAGCCTCCGAGATGCATAATGTCCAGCGTGCTTAATCCCTTCTTATGAAGGTTACAAGTAAATCCTCTCCTAAAGGCATGAGGATTACAAGCTGTCCCAGTCCTTTCCATTAGCCTTCTGAGCACGGTTTGGATGCTATGCGGATTCATATCCCAGATATTATTCCCAGTGCCATTGTTCGGTAACCATTGCCTCAATAGATTAGCACTCCTTTCGGTGAATGGAGCTTACCGCTGTTTGTTTCCCTTCCCCGTGATAGTGACGGTGTAACTATTCCAATCAATATCAGAAGCTTGGATGTTGGCCAACTCGTTTAGTCTTATGCCACTATCAGCCAGCAAGGATATGGTAACTTTGTCCCGTATGTTATCCACAGTACCAATGAGGTATTGGTCTTGCTCGCTGGTTAAGCTGGGAAGGATTTGCTTACCAGGCTTGGGAGCGTCCACCAATCTAATGGGATTCTCTGAGATATAACCCTGTTTACGGAGCCAATTGCAAAATGCCTTGGTAGCTCTGTAACAATTGAGCCTGGCACTACCACAATTGAGGTTAGCTAGGAATGAATTGATGCCCTCTGAGTTTATCTCATATCTCCTTACGAATGGAGTTAAGCAATCCCGATAAAATTCTATTGCCCCCGGTGATATGCCTTCCCTGCTGGACTTAACAAATTCTGTTAACAAAAGAGCATTTAGCTGAAGCCGGAATTTGGTAGGCCGTGAGGGACTCGAACCCACGACACCCTGATTAAAAGCAAGCAACACTCTGGTGTGTTTAGGCTCACTGTATTACTTAACATTACGACTGAGTCTGGAGACAATGATTAACTCTTTCGGTAGCATCGTTAGTAAGGGAACAGCGCAACAATCTAGGAATTAGACTTTTCATCTGTGTATCAACTTGTTGTTACCATAATAAGGTCTTGATACAATGCTGGTGACGAAGAGCTCGGATGCGCAAAATTCATTTTTAAGGTCTGGGGTTTGTGTGAATATTTTGGTAGATCGGCATTAAATTGACTTTATAAGATCAACCTTGTCGTATTTGGAGTAATACTGTGAAGATCGTAATTGCCCCTCAGGGCTTCAAGGGTAACCTCAGTGCTGTCCAGGTAGCCGAGGCAATTGATACCGGAATTAAGCGTGTAATCCCTCTGGCG
>JAFGBN010000048.1 GCA_016933195.1 Dehalococcoidia bacterium
AGCGCTGGCACCAAGCCCAAACGGTCTAATGAAGGAGGACGCAAATCCTGACTCAACCGCCTCACATCTGCCATTATATCATCAGCCTGTTTCCGCAGATTCTCCAGCAGGCGCCTCTTGTCAAAGGCCAGGTCGCTACTGACTGAGATAATGTCATCCAGCTGACGAGCCAACACAACCAAAGCTTGAATGGTCTCATCATGAAGCTCGCGGGCAATGCGCTTCCTCTCCTCCTCTTGAGCCATGGTGATCTGCCCCAAATAAAAGCGCAGGCTATCCTGCATACGCTTTTCCTGAGTGACATCCCTAGCAATATGCTGAAAGCCAACGGGCTTTCCATTATCCACAACCATGTTTGTCGTTAACTTCAAAACAGCTTCAGCACCTTCCTCTGTAATTAACTTCTGCTCATAAGGTTGGACGACAGGCTCACCTTGAAGCAGCTTCGCTCTGACCTCTTTAGCCAAATTCAAGCTCTCGTCGGAGAGGAAAGATTTAACATTCATACGGCATAACTCCTCAACTTCATATCCCGTAAGCCTGGCGGCTGCAGCATTAGCCGAGACAATATCCCCATCCATGTCGTGAACCCAGATAGCCTCATGGGCATTTTGGAAAAGTTCTCGATACCTTTCTTCAGATGCCCGCAATTGCTCAGCAACTTTATGCTCCTGCTCATAAAGGCGGCCATTCTCTACGGCAACACCAATCTGATTACCAATGGCAGCGAGTAATGTCCCTTCATCTTGACGAAACTGGCGGTAGCGGCGCGTTGCTACAGAAAGGGTCCCCATAACCTCCCCCTTGGACTTCAAGGGCACGATGATTTGAGATCGTATACCCTCTTCTGTTACCGCCATGTTGGTCAGCCTCAGGTCTTTCGAGGCATCTTTTATGAACGCCGGCTCCCCAGTCTGAGCAACCACCCCATTTAAGCCTTCGCCCAGTTTGATACTGCCGACACTCTGGACAAACGAGTCTGTAACTCCCCTGTGAGCATGAAGAATAAGCTCACCATCATCCTCGTCTATGAGAAATATAAGTACAACATCGACATCCATCATATCTATGATGCTAGCAATACTGCTGTTCAGAATGTGTTTTAACTCCAGCGACTGAGAGACAACACTTGAGATATGGTTAAGAGCTGCCAGCCGTACGCGGTGTTCACGCTCTCGTCGAAGCGTCTCAAAGCCGAATGCCACAAGATTACCCACTATAAATACGGCACTCGTTTCAAAGAGGGCATCCTTAGGTGATGACGACATAAAAATGGCTCGGGGCAACATGCATGCCAGTGCTATAACCGAAATGGCAACAGCTCCTCTCCATCCGAATATAAATCCTGCCCAAATGATAGGCACCAGATAGGCAATTCTCTCGAAGGCATGCCTGTCTAAGCCTATATTAGATAGTGCCTCGGTGAATGAAGAAGGCTGCGCTACAACTTCCCTGTAGTGTATAACTGTGATAAGTACTAATAGAGCTACGAGAAGCCAAAAGCCTGGCCTAAAAACAACCCTGCCCCACCCCTTAAAGGACAATCGCTGCACTACTGTCATACCTCAACTGCTCGTGGTTACAGTCCTCAGGACATATCATCAAGAGTAACCCACCCTTCTTTTAGGGCATGTACTACAGCTTCGGTACGTGAACTAACCCGCAGCTTATTAAAGATATTTGCCAAGTGTCCCTGTACAGTGCGGATGCTCAAGCTAAGCTCATCAGCAATGTCCTTGTTGCTAAGACCTCTGGTCACTAGCTTCAATACCTCCAACTCCCGCTCGGTCAGCAATTCCAGCGGCTTCTTTCGCTGTGTCTTATTGGAAACACTGGCAAAACGGTTCAGGACTTTACGGGCAACCGAGGGATGCAGTACCGATTCTCCGGCATCCACTGCTCGAATGGCATTAACTATCTCGTGACCGCGAACGCTTTTCAACAGATAACCAGCAGCACCTGCTTCCAGTAAACCAAAGACAAACTGGTCATCGTCATAAGCACTGAGCACCAAGACCGCCACAGCAGGGCATAGAGCCTTTATTCGTCGTGTAGCTTCAATGCCATCCAGTTTGGGCATGGCAACATCAATTATGGCAACATCTGGCTTTAAGTCGGAGGCAAGCGCGACTGCCTCCTCACCATTGCCAGCCTCAGCGACTACTTCCAAATCTGGCTCCTGCTCCAGAATCCGTCGCGTACCCTCACGCACGAATGCATGGTCATCAGCAATAAGAATCTTGATCTTTTCCAAAAAATCTTTCCCCTGCGTTCATTATAACAGACCAATGCCTAGATTATAACCAATAAAAGATGAATTTACCTAATATCTTGTCACACTGGTCAAGTATAAATGCTCGTCCGTACTCCAGTTTTTCAGGTGTTCTGCACAAATAAAAATGAGCATTACTGCGGAAGCTAATTTGCGGGCAAATGTAGTACTCTCATATCTGGAGGTAAGAGAAAAAGCAAATCACAAGTTAAGAATCGATAGCAAGAATTGACTACAGCAGCAAAGATCAACTTAATAACTCCGGGGCTCTTGCCTCCGATTTAACTTAATAGATGAACGGCTTGAATAAAGACAGAGCCGAAAGGATATACAAGCAATGCAATGGGAGTTCATCGCGGCCTTAGTCTTGGCGATACCCATTATCCTTCTCCCTATAGCTTTCATCTGGTACATAAACTCAGGCAACACCTACCATATAATTCATCCACCACAGAAGAAACGTAAAAAGGAGCTTCCTGAAACCAAGTAAGCAACAAGGTAGGTATCAAATGACAATTAAAGTCCACAGCGCTAACAGTTTTATCCAGGAAATCTCATCCATGCCCGGCGGCGAGAAAATCAATCTGTGTATCCAATGCGGTACCTGTTCTGCATCATGCCCCAATGCCAATAGAATGGACTACACCCCCCGAGAGCTCATAGCCATGGCACGGGCTGGTATGCGGGAGGAAGTCTTATCCAGCAACTCCATGTGGCTTTGTCTATCTTGCTATATGTGCACGGTGCGCTGTCCCAGAGGAATCGTACCAACCTACATAATGCATGCGCTAGAACACTTGGCCATGCGCCACAACATGAGCACCCCACGGACACGCACGCCAACTCTGTACAAGGTTTTCAGCAACACTGTCTATAGTTCCGGATATATCCCACGATTGGGCTGCATGACCCACTTTTATCTCAAGGTGAACCCTTTTAGCGCCCTGAAAAACATCCCTGTGGCGCTCGCCCTGTTCAGGCACGGGCGCATGCCGATTAAACCCACTAGACTAAAACCTGAGGCACTAGGTCAATTCAGAGCTATTCTGGACAAAGCTAAAGCATTGGAGGCACACGGTGAGATATTATAGTTACTTCCCTGGCTGCTGCATGCACGAAGACAGTCGTGCCTATGATACCTCTGCCCAAGCTGTGGCCGAGGTTCTGGATACGGAACTCATCAGACTCGAGGATTGGAACTGCTGCGGTTCTACACCATACACTGTTGTTGACGAACTGGCTGCCTTTTGCTGCTGCGCCCGCAACTTAGCATTGGCTGAAAAAAGAGGGCTCGACTTAGTAGCAGCTTGTAGCGACTGTTATCTCATCCTTGCCAGGACAAACCAACACTTCAAAGAATACCCTGAGATTAGAAGAAAAATAAACGAAGCTCTGGCAGTTGGTAGCCTTGAGTACCACGGCACTATTAAGGTACGGCATATCCTCGATGTTTTCGCCAATGATATCAGTCATGACGAAATTTCATCAAGGATCAAGGTAGACCTCAGCAGACTCAAAGTAGCCCCTTATTATGGCTGCCAGGTAATACGGCCTACACCAAGCTTTGACGACCCGGAATATCCTCAATCGTTGGACCGCCTTACACAGAGCTTAGGAGCACAAGTTGTACCGTTTCCGCTCAAGACTCGCTGCTGCGGCGGTTCGCTCATCTTGTCTGAAGAAGACATCGCTTTAGGGCTGATACACAAACTTCTTGGTAACGCTGCAAGTAACGGAGCCGATTGCATCGTCACTGTATGCCCATTCTGTCATCTGAATCTGGACGCCTACCAGAGCGCGGTCAACAGAAAATTCAAGACGAATTTCAGCCTCCCTATTTTATTCTTCACCCAGCTTATGGGTATAGCCTTCGGAATCGA
>JAFGBN010000049.1 GCA_016933195.1 Dehalococcoidia bacterium
CATATAGTTCTGTGTCACGTTCACTCCAGTATCTGAGCACTCCACCCAGTCTGAGCCATCCCACCAGTGAAGCTTCAGCGATGACTCATCCAAGCCAGCAATCTCAGCATCAGTGTAATAGAGCCTTATCTCTATCTCGGTAACACCAGTACCATCGTCAATATGCACATCTATGTACTTTCCCGCATCTCCACTGAGACGAGTGCCTGGATTATTGGAGTACTTAGCAATAGTAACAGTTGGTGTGCCGCTTCCCGATTTAATGACCTTGGTGTCAGCCTCAGTCCTGGCATCAACTATGTCTTCACCCGGCTCGGTCGTCTCTTGCTTTATACTACTGAAGTAAACTGCTTCCAGTATAATATCCCTTCGCAAGTCCATAGCGCCTCGGTTCCAGGTGACCTCATCATCAGCGCCGAATGTTACACTAACTCCACCATAATCAACTGTTGTAGAACTGCTCAAGGCAGCAGGCCAAGGCATGTCTTTGCAGAATACCGTGCTAACTCTTGGCTTATAAAATGGAGCTGCACTAAACCCTGCACTTTTTGTCGACTCAAAGGTTGCTGTCAACTGGTAGGTCTTACCAATTTCAATCTCCGAGGGGTTAGCCGACCACCCAACCTGACGGTTGCCGGCACTCCCTTGGAAATGCCACGGACCTACAGATGAACCACCGCTGTAATACTCCGAAGTTATCACCTCCCCAAGATTATAAACAATGGGGGTGAACCCAATATGTACCGAAAGCTGATTCCAGTCGGGAACTACTTGTTCCAATTTTAAGGTTGCAGTAACAGTCTGCAGGGTTATTCCGTCAACCAACTTCTGGGAAGTTACCGACCTTGAAAGTGAGTAACCTGGAGGAAAACTCTCTACCCCTTCATCGGCATGACAGGGAAAGTCGGTACCTTCTGGCATGTACCCGGAAGGCGTTACCCATTTGACGGTGTCAGTGTCAATGACAATAGGTTCTGGGTCGAAACGAACAAATGGCAACTCACTGGTTAGGATGATATAAGGATTAGTCAAGCCCTCTGTTGGATTTGCGATTTGCAAAACCCAGTGACGGCTCCACTCTAATGCAACGTCAGCAGCAATAGTGTCTGCGGCGGTGAAGTGCCAATGACCGTGGGAAACCAAGGCATTAGCTCCGGCATTTAGCCATAATTCATCCAGCCACGGTTCACCACATGTACCTGGACATGGTAGCTCCAGCGGTCCTGACTTCATCTGCGTTGATTGTGACACAGGCTCCTTAGCCAAGACAGCTTTGGGAGGCAGGGTCACTTCTGGCACCAAACTGACTACCAAGAACAGTATCGCCAGCGCCCCGGGTATCATAGATATTTTCCCTTTCATTGCTCCTCTTTACAACCCAAGTGGTACGTGCTCACAGGCTCCCATGTCAACTATGGCTGTGTCATTTTCATCCCCACCAGCAATGCTGGGGTTACCATCAATATCTTTGTCTGGTAACCTGAGCTGCCAGGTGTATTGTGTCATTACTTTGCCGACCGGGGGCAACTCCCCACATAAACTGGCGAGGACTCAACCGCGCTCGCATAGATTGACAATCAACTTAACGAACCTAACAACTACTCCAATCCCCAGTCCAACCGCCATAACAATGAGCACCGCCACAGCAATTGTAGGCAGGATAGTAACCAGGCTTGTATTGGGTATCGCACCGAAATCGAAAGGAAACACCTTCAGGAAAGTCACGACAGTGACCATGCCGAGTATATTCAAGACAAGTACAGTGATTTGTCGAAGCAGGTATCTGTCAATAGCGATTAAGGCAATGTGGCCTGCTATAGTGAGAATCAACGTAGTGTTTAGGATTGGTAATACCAAGCTAAATTCTTGTGTCAGGAGCGGATAAATGTTCCACTCAGTAACGCCATCCATTATTTCACGCTGGTAGTAGGCAAAATACTCACTAAACAGGTTAAAGAAAACCAGCAGCACGGCACTCCAAGCAACAACTGCACTGGACGACGCTACTCTACCGCTTCTAGTGCCCTCAAGGTCTCTGTGTCTTCTATCCCAGGCCTGTATCTTTTCCTTTGCAGCAGGAGTCGAAGGTTGTCCAGGTTCTTTCTGTGACTCAGGGTGTTTGAGTGTTTCTTCCAAATCTTGTTTACTGATACCATCCAGCCCGGCCAACAAAGTCACAGCCAAATCCCCAAACCAGAGGACTCTAACTATGCGGCCCTGATGGGTCTGGTACATTAAGACTATCCAAAGCACCCACCAAATTGCCAGGAAAACGCCGAATACAGTAGTGGCGGCAACATATTGGGGATAAACAAGCCCGTGCCACAGCCACCCTGGTGATGTCCAGCCCAAAAACCAGTACCTGACAGTGTTGGCAGTGCCCCAGATAATATTGAGAACACCGAAGGTAACCAGCGATTGCATCGCATGGAACCGGACCAGCCTGTTCTTTCTTTCGATAAGGAGAAAGATGATGCCAGTTACCCAGAAGCCAACATAGCAGAGTACGCTGGCGACACCAGGCTTGAGATTAGTCGTTGAATCGCCTGCTACCTGCCCCTCTTCCTCAATTATCGCCTTCTCCTCTTCAGAGCTCTTTCCATTTCCTTCGGGTGATGACTGCACCTTGAACCCCTCTTCACTATTTGAACGCTGGTTATATTCCCTGAGAACTTTCTCGCTAGTACAATTATAACACCGCGGCTATGCGGGTGTTAGAAACAACCCGTGAACATTCAGCCCTTTTTGTCCGCCAATTGCCCTGGATTATCCAATTCCATAAGTTCCCATCAAGGGGTCTTTAAAGATGGGCAATTCCGGAGGGAAGAAAGTAAACACGCCAAAAGCAATTGCGAGCGCTATCAGGAGAGCCAACCCCAACTTACCAAGCCAAGCAGGCAGTCCATGCTTAGTCAATATCTTGTAACTCACAACCTGCCCGATAGCCACGGCAATCACGAATATGAGAATATCAACGATTAGTATTTCACGGCCGGTGGCAGTCGTGTAGGCATAGAAAAGTACGACGATGGCGACTGGCATCGCATATATCCCACCAGCTTTGGCGATTATAAAGTTATCGGTAAATTTCTTTAAGAATGGATACTCGAAAATGCCGTAGAACAAGGCCGGCCAGAAGGCAATCTTAAGATGCTCCCAAACACTCTCGTTAACAGCCGAGATTACGCCAAGGGGTTTCCATCCGTCAGCCCATTCGAAGGAAAAGTGCAAAAGTGAGCCCAACACCGATATGACAACGATGCCGACTAACTCCCATCTCAGAGCAGACCTTCCCATATCTATTATTATAAACATACTTCCCAAACTGATAGCAAGGCTAGCTATCAGGCCACCATCGAAGATACCAGCCGCCGTGAGATGTTATCCCCACACCACAGAGAGGAGGTATTGACTATCTAAGCACGAAGTGATAAAAATTGCTCAACTGGGTTGATCAAGAAAGATGGTTGTTAACAATCAGGTACATCACCAATAAAGATTGCGGAGTGCCCATATAAGGAGAATGACATATTGTACAATTGACGTTGTGTTTGCGTAAGGAGGTGAGGTCTATGTCAAGCAAACGAGAAAACCAAGTACAAGTATCAGAAAATGCAAATTTTTGGCATAACAGAACTCCATGCTGGGAAATATTACATTGCCCCGAAGATGTCCGCAACGATTGTCCTGCCTATTACCACAGACAATATCCCTGCTGGGAAATAGAGGGCACCTATTCTAAATGGCTGGAGTGGGGCTCATTAGGTCTGGCTACTGACATATGTGTGATTTGTAAGGTGTATCTGACTTACGGTAAGGGTAAGCCTATTCGGCTCACCCTTAGAGGAAAAGGAATCAAACTATTAATAAGACGGTGACTTGTTATTGTTGAGGTAAATGTTCCCAGTGTAGCGATTGTCATCGACTAACAGGCTGTCACATGAGAGTCTTAACGACAAGCAAGATACAATTCCAATCATCCCTTGGCAAGATGCTCGATGAAAACACAGTGTACGGTGTGAAGCCCAAAGGTTCGGCATATGAGTTTGACAGACTATTCTCCGCAGACGAATTGTGCCTTGGCTATGACATAGCACTGCTACCACCCAACAAGTATTTCCTCCCATCTAAAACTTCCCTCCTGAAATTCACATTGGACCCAAAGAACCACGTGGATAGTACAGTTGCTGTTCAACCTAGCATTATTGTCGGCATTCACCCTTATGACCTACACGCATTAAAGCTCCTTGATGCTGTGTTCCTTGGCAATCTACGTGATATCAATTACCAAGCACGTCGCCAAGCCACAACCATTGTTGGTATCGACTGTCTGCAGCCATGGCCCTACAGCTTTGCAGCCAGCATGGGGACAGCTTTGCCATCCGATAACTTCGACTTATGGCTTACCGACCTCGGTAACGAATATCTTATTGAAGTGGGGTCTGAAAAAGGTGAGAAGCTATGCCAGACATATCTTGAAGCGTCAGACGCCAGTGAGGCCCAAGTGAAACAAAGAGAGAAGTTGCGGAAGGATTCCCTGAGCCGCTACAAGCTTTCCTTGGAAATCTCTCCGCAGAAAATACCAGAAGTACTAGATACAGCATGGAACAGCCCTATGTGGGAGGAACTGGGGCAAAAATGCTTCTCATGTGGCTCGTGTACCACGGTATGCCCAACATGTGTATGCTTTGATGTTGGAGACACAGTTGAACTCAACCAGCTAGCTGGAGAACGCTACCGCATATGGGATAGTTGTATGTTTGACGCATTCGCCAAAGTGGCCGGTGGAGAAAACTTCCGACCAACAGGAACAGACAGGTTGAGACACAGGCTCTACCGTAAAGGTAAGTATATGCTAGAACGCTGGGGCCAACTCGGCTGCGTCGGCTGTGGGCGTTGCGTGCATGCCTGCCTTGTCGATATCGCGAGCCCCGTATACGCTTATAACCGCTTAGCAAGGGAAGCAAGGACACGATGATAAACGAAGCAATCAGAAAATCCCTCTATTTGCCGAGACCAGCGAAGCTAATTGAAGTTGACACGCTAGCAGAAAAGGAGAAACTTTTCCGATTGCAGTTAGAAGACGGCAACGTCTTGGACCATACTCCAGGACAATTCGTTCAGGTTTCCGTTTTGGGAACAGGTGAGGCCCCCATTTCGATTGCATCATCTCCAACTCGCGGCCCCGCCTTTGAACTGGGAGTAAGAGCTGTAGGGAACGTGACACAGGCATTACACCGACTAAAGCCAGGAAACATCCTGGGGATACGCGGCCCTTTCGGTAATGGTTTCCCTGTACCTGAATTGGCAGGACAGGACTTGCTTTTTATAGCTGGTGGTATTGGCCTTTGCCCACTTCGCTCAATAATACAATACGCTCTTGATAAGAGACAGCAATTTGGCAAGGTTATATTACTTTACGGGTGCCGTCAGCCGGTAGAGCAGCTCTTCCGCCAAGAGCTTCATGAATGGCGGGAACGAGAGGATATTGTCCTGCTAGAATCAGTAGACCGTTGTCCTGCTGATATAGCCTGGGAGGGAAGCGTAGGGGTTATTACTACCCTGTTTCCCAGTCTTGATGTCGAGGCCAATAGGACTGTCGCCATGATTGTTGGTCCGCCGATAATGTACCGCTATGTAGTTGCTGAGTGTTTGAAGAAGGGCATGGCCAAAGAAAACATACTGCTATCGCTGGAGCGGAGGATGAAATGCGGTATGGGTTTCTGCGGTCACTGCCAAATCGATAACACATATGTATGTTTAGAGGGACCTGTCTTCAGCTATGCCAGACTGGAGCAGCTTAAGGAGGTGGAATTATGAAACCAAAGGTCGCCGTTTTCGACTTTACCTGCTGCGAAGGTTGCGAGCTGCAGATACTTAATTGCGAGGAGGAATTGCCGGAACTGTTATCCGCCCTGGAGATTGTCGAGTTCAGAGAGGCTATGACAGGAAAAGCAAGCTACTACGACATTGCATTCATTGATGGAGCCTGTTCAAGACAATCTGAGATAGCAAGACTAAAGGATATAAGGAAAAGAGCAAAGATGGTGATACCAATCGGGACATGTGCTTGCCTGGGTGGAGTCAATTGCCTCAAAAACAACTATACTATGGATGAGTTACTAAGAAGCGAGTATGGAGAAAGTGCAAAATACCACGATACCATACCAGCAAGGCCAATAAGTGCAGTAATACCGGTTGATTTCTATATCCCCGGCTGCCCTATCGTTAAAAAGGAATTCATAAGAGTTGTACAGGAGATACTAGCCGGACGAATACCGCATCAATATAACAATCCCGTTTGCGCTGAATGCAAGATGGCAGGGAATGTCTGCGTTTTCGATAAAGGTATGACCTGCCTCGGTCCGGTAACCCGTGGTGGCTGCGAGGCTACCTGTATTACCGGCGGGGGTGTCTGTTGGGGCTGTCGTGGCCTTGTTGATGAGCCCAACATAAATTCTGAGAAGCTGATACTGGAACAAGCTGGTCTGTCAGTAGAGGATATTGTTAAGAAATTCGACCTGTTCAATATCTATCAGGAACACGTCTGGAAATGAAGAAAATCAACATAAATGTAAATCAAATTAGCAGAGTGGAGGGGCATGGCAAGCTTGTAGTGCAATCACTCGATGGTAAGACTCCTGACGTTAGATGGGAGGTTACTGAGTCCCCTCGTTTCTTTGAGCTGATGCTGAGAGGCAGATCCTGGCATGATGCCCATATCCTGGCCTCGCGTATTTGTGGTATCTGCTCGGTATCTCACCAGTTTGCTTCTCTCGCCGCCACTGAAGCGGCTTTTGGCATCCATCTTTCGGAGCAGACCAATTTACTTAGAAAACTGCTATATATCGGTGAAATGATAGAAAGCCACATGCTTCACGTGTACCTGTTAGCCAGCCCTGACTTCTTTGGTGCTGGAAGCGCTTTCTCTATTATGGAAACAGATAGGGACCTGGTGCTGGCTGGTCTTCGCCTGAAGAAACTAGGCAACGATATCATGGAACTTATTGGTGGAAGGGCGGTACATCCTCAAGCGGCCACGGTTGGCGGTTTCGGCCGGCTACCAAACAAACAGACTCTACTCTATCTGGAGAAGCGGCTACAGGAGGCTCTACCTGACGTCGAGGCTACGGTGAAGCTATTCAAAGAATTGGACATACCGCAATTCTACAGGGAGACAGAGTATATTTCACTAAAGCACCCAGACGAATACGCTCTTATTCGCGGCTCAATATATTCAACAGATACGGGTACCGCCTCACTGAATCAATACCTTGACATCACCAACGAGTACTGTGTACCGCATTCAACAGCCAAATTTGCCAAGCACATACGGGAGTCATATGCAGTTGGAGCTTTGGCCAGAATGAACATAAACCACAACCAGTTATACCCGCTGGCTGCTCAGGTAGCCCGTGAGCTAGGTATCCAGCCAATTTGCTATAACCCCTTTGTGAATACCCTGGCTCAAATAGTAGAGACCATGCATGAAATCGAAGAGGGGCAGAGTATTGTGAAAAGGTTACTCGAAAATGGAATCAGTGAGGAAAATTTCACCGTAGAATTCCAAGCGGGCCAGGGCATCGGTGCAGTGGAGGCACCGCGCGGCCTCCTTATTCATGACTATAGCTATGACGACACCGGGCATATCGTCAAAGCAAATTGCATTATACCAACCAATCAGAATCATGCTAACATCCAGCATGACCTCGAAGTTCTAGTGCAGAATAACTTAAACCAGGGAGAGGACAATCTCAGGCAATTATGTGAAATGTTAATAAGGGCCTACGACCCGTGTATCAGCTGCTCCACGCACTGATATTAAAGTGACTTGAACAGACTGACTTGGTATGCAAAACGCCCTTTTGTTGAGTTCCACCATCTTGTCAAATCGACACCAAATAGATAATACAAAATCATAGTAATGGAAGCAGGAGGTGGTACTATGGCTGAAGCTTTTCTGGTAGCCGAAAACCTGCGCAAAAGTTTCAATGAACACAAGGCAGTCAACGGAGTTTCTTTCACCATCAATAAGGGCGAAATCTTCGGCCTTATCGGGCCCAACGGTGCCGGCAAAACCACTACCATACGCATACTGTCTACGGTATTGCAACCGGACCGCGGCGATGTCACAATAGGAGGTTATTCTATGCGACATGATGCCGACGCCGTCCGCAGCCTCATTGGCGTCTGTCCTCATGAGCTAGCCCTTTACGCAGACCTCTCCGCTCTGGATAATCTGGTCTTTTTTGGCCGGATGTCGGGGCTAAGTGGCAAAGAAACACGGGCCCAAGCCATGGCTAACCTGGAACTGATGGGGCTGGTGGAGAGAGCCAAGGGGAAAGTAGACAAGTTCTCTGGAGGTATGAAACGACCCATCAATTTGGCCATTGCTCTTATGGGCCATCCCGAGCTTCTCTTTCTGGATGAGCCAACGGTGGGCATAGACCCTCAATCGCGGAATAATATCTACGAAACTATCGAAGGCCTGCGTGATAGAGGTGTTTACTCTATTTCTATACCTCTTCTACCCGCAGCCGCTAATGTGCACAGTAATACCAATTCCGATATGGCTGCGCTGGATAGGAGTTCCTATAGGGATTCTGGCTCTGCTATTTTTCGTTTGGGTACATCGCAGTCTCGGCAGGGACTTTTCCGTCAAGCTCAGGATTAAGGATCAACACATTCTAGTGACTAATGGGCCTTATCAGTGGATCCGTCATCCTATGTATACAGCTTTCTACATATTGCACATTTCCGTATTTTTTCTTACAGCAAACTGGTTCATCGGTGTGACTTGGATATCCGGTTTGACCTCTATCATCGCTCTCAGGGTCAATAGAGAGGAAGCGATGTTGATAGAGACATTTGGTGCCCGATATCGTTCTTACATGAAGCGCACTGGAAGATTTATTCCTCTCATAAGACCGAAAAAGGTCGCAAGGATAAGGTAGCTGTGTTCTTTCAGCAAGTCCACCTACCCGATCTAGAAGATCGCCCAGTATGGATACCTGAAAGTGAGAGAGACATCCCCAGCCAGATATTCGAGCGACAAATACATTCGTAATAGACTAGTTGTGTAAGGGCTGACAGCCCCGCAGCAGCATAAGAGAGACACGCTTTGGTATACAATGCAAGCTTGATGAATCTCAGCTAGCATGCAAAGGAGTGCGTAATGGAAGACTTATCAGACCTCAGCTAGCTGTTGAATACTCTATTCGCATCCCTGCAACCTGCCATGCTTGCCATACAGGATGCAGGACAGCCGTGCGGCAACTTAGTAGCATTCGCTGAAGCCAACCGCCTCAAACACCTCATCTTTCTGGCCAGTAGTAACGCCCAGAAAGATTCTGTCTTCATAGGAAATAGAAAATAGCCTTGCTCATATAAAGCTGCAGAAACCAGATACCTGATTTTCACTCGGCAGCAGCACTAACAGCCATACGCGCCCTCGAAGAAATTGCTAGGAATGACCGACAGCTTTTGTTTAAGGTCTATCTTGCCAAATATCCTCATCTTGCAGAATTCTTGAACTGGCCTGATAGTGCAATGATAAAGACAATGGCAAGTGACTACAGGGAACCCATCCAGCTATGTTATTCCTGGCTACCTGGTGATGTTCGTCTTTTTCACCTCCACCCTGGCTGCCGAAAGCATAGTTCGCGAGCGCCAGAACCATACCCTGGAACGGCTACTGGCCGGGTCGGTAAGACGTGAAGCCATACTGGGAGGCATATTTACTGGCACAGCGGCTAAGGGACTTATTCAGATACTGATATTCTGGGCAGTAGGTATTTTGGTATTTGACATCGACCTGGGATTCTCTCCCTGCGCTGTTGTCCTCCTCTCTATCCTGATGGTGATTATGTCCTCAGCCTTTGCCATTATGCTGGCTACCTTTGCCAAAACCCAGCGCAGTGCTGGCTCCATAGCTGTGCTCACCTCTCTGGCACTGGCACCCCTCGGAGGCTGCTGGTGGCCACTCTTTACTCTCCCCAAATGGATGCAGCTCATAGCCAAGATAACTCCACATGGCTGGGCAAATGCAGGCTTCAATAAACTGATGGTCTTTGGCGCCGGCTTTAGTGCCGCGGTTCCGGAGATGATAGTGCTCGGCTGCTTCGCTGCAGCATTCGGCATCATAGCTGTATGGCGTTTCCGCACCAGCGCGGTGTGAGCAAGTTATGCAGCACCCTGGTAACATTCCATGAAAGCGAGGATTATTTAGCTCCCCCTTAGTTCTCTGCAAAAACTACCTGGCCTACTGCTCAAAGCACTATGTTACTGCCTCGGTCATATTTACGCGTTCAAATCGGAGAAGCGCCTCAAAGGATGTTATTTGAGCCATGGCGGGAGTGCTAGTATAATCGGCATTATCTGAAAGGACTTCCGTATGAGCGGATGGGTGACCCTCAAGGGAGAGAAACGTTTACCCTGAACTGAGATGCGCGGCGATTTTTCTCTAGCAACAAGGGGCTAATAGCTAAGAGAGTGGCTTATCGTTGTTCCAATCCGGGATGCCGGCAGGTAACGAGCGGGCCACAGGAGGATCCGACTAAATCAGTCAATATCACCAGCCTTGATATTGGCTAGCTCACTGAGCCTCATGCCAGAATCGGCAAGCAGGCTAACGATAGTCCTATCTCTCAAATAGTCAACCTGCTCTATCAAATAGCCAAGCTAGGGAGTATTTGCCTGCTAGGTTTTGGAGCATCTACACTCTTGACGGCATTTAGCTTTAGATAGCCTTCGTTAGTAGCCCAATTGCAGAAAGCCCTGATTGCCCTATACTAAGCATGTTTGGCATTGCCACATTTGAGATTCGCCAGAAATTCATTGATGCCTTGTGAGGTTAAGGGGTAGCTTCTTAGGAAAGGAGTTAAACAAGTTCGATAGAATCTAATGGTTTGAGGTGAAATCCCTTGTCCTCTTGAATTGAAGAACTTTGTTAACAAGATTCCCTTTGATGGCCGTTCCGAAGCCCTGTTTTGAAGCTGATTTGTGGTGAGCCGCCAGGGGCTCGAACCCTGAACCTGCTGATTAAGAGTCAGCTGCTCTTCCAATTGAGCTAGCGGCCCAGCCCGGTAATAATGTTATCACTGGAAGGGCTGGAGAGACAAGCTTAAAAACAAATCCCCTCTTGCCTTTGAAACAGGAGGGGATTTGTCATCCTCTAAGCAGTTAAGCTATGGCATAAGTTACCTGAACGTTGAGGGTGAGCTTCAATTCTCCGGGACTTATGGAAGTTTCGGGTGCAGCGGGAACGGCCATCCCGCCCTCATAAAAATCTCTGGTAATAGGTGGCAAATAGACAGCGCCCTCAGAAACATAGGTGGGTTTGCCCAGCCTAACGCCAGCTAAATCAGCCAATTGCTCTGCTTTATTTTTAGCATCTTCCATCGCTTTTTCCCGTGCTTCCTCATAATATGGCTCTGTGTCATCTACAGCAAAGCTTATGTTCTGAATTCTGATGTAGTCGCCGCCAGCTCTAGCTACGGCATCTATGACAACACCAGCTTCATCTACCTTCCTTATCTTAGCTGTCACCATATTGGTTACCCGATAGCCAATAATTTCCTCCTTATTCTCGCGCTCGAGCCATCTTGTTATGGGATAGATGCTGAATCGCTGCGTCTGGATATCCTTTTCATCTATGCCATTATCTTTCAAGGTCTCCATCACGTCGTTCATAGCCTCGTTTGCCTGCGCTTGAGCTTCAGCCACTGTATCTTTTTGAGCTTCAATACCCAGACTAAGTGTAGCTATATCGGGAATTGCCATTACCTCTCCCTGGCCGGTAACCCACACCCCCGTATTCTGTTGCACCGATACAGGGATGGTCACCTGCCCATCTCTCTGAGCACAACCAACAGTGCCCAATGCCAACGCTACTATTAAACAAGGAATTAACCACCGAACTCGTTTCATTTAAGCCTCCTTCCATAAAAACATCTGCTACTCATTATAACGAACAGATTGGCTTTTGGTTTATTCCCAGTGATAAAATAGCCTTGATAAATGAGAGGATTTCGTGAAATCGGCATAGTCATCCTCATAGCCGTGGCTATCTTCGCTCTTCTTCGAGTTACTCTGCAAGGCTACACCGTGCAGTATTCCTGCATGCTGCCCAACATTGAAGACGGTGAATGGATTATGGCAAATAAAGCAAGTTATTTTTTCTCAAACCCTGAGCGTGGAGAGGTGATTATCTTTGATCCACCACATAACTCTCAGTTCCCTTATATCAAGCGGGTTATTGGCTTGCCTGGTGAAATCGTAGAGATTAAAGATGGCAAGGTTTTTATCAACACTATCCCCATAAATGAGGAATATATCAAGGAGCCGCCACATTACACTATGCTGCCCCAAGAAATCCCTCCAGATGAATACTTTGTCCTCGGCGATAATCGTAACAATGCAAATGATTCACATCAGGGCTGGACTGCATCGCGCGAGAGCATCATCGGCAAGGCCTGGTTTGTTTACTGGCCACCAGACAAGTGGGAGTTGGTAAAACATTACAGCTACCCTGAGTTAGCTGAACCGAGCGCACAAGAGACAACTGATTTGCAGCTCGATTGGAGTGTGACTTGAGCGATGAAATATTGAAGATGTTCAAAGCAAGCGGAGCGATAAAGGAAGGCCATTTCCTTCTCAACTCCGGGCTGCACTCGCCGGTTTACTGGGAAAAATTTCGCATCCTGCAATATCCGCACTATACTTCTAGGCTGTGCCAGATCATTGTTGAGCATTTTAAAGGCCAGAAGGTGGACCTGGTTGCAGGGCCAGCCACTGGCGGCATTATTCTGGCTTTTGAAACAGCCCGCCAGATGGGAGTGAGGAGCATCTTTGCGGAAAGGGTGAGAGATGTCAGAATCTTCCGGCGTGATTTCGAAATCGCGCCCGGCGAACATGTCCTTATCGTCGATGATATCCTGACCACGGGAGGCTCGATACGAGAGACGATAGACGCTGTAGATAGCCTTGGTGGGCTTGTCATCGGAATTGGAGTGCTTATCAACCGCAGTCCAAAAGAGATAGACCTTGGTGTGCCCCTTTTTAGCTGTCTTAACATCTCCACCACGGTCTATTTACCTGAGGAATGTCCCCTATGCGCCGCTAATATCCCTTTGCTCAAGCCCGGTGGTCAAAGCTAGTTTGCTTGACACTAAAACAAGGAAACCTTAGAATATTCGTCGAGCCGAGGTAGCTCAGGTGGTAGAGCAGCGGACTGAAAATCCGCGTGTCAGCAGTTCGACTCTGCTCCTCGGCACACTTATTTTGCTTAACACTTTGCCCCAAAATGCTTAACACTTTCTCAGATGCTGGACGCTTACCATGCTTAACCTGTGATAAGTAGCTTGCCGATACCCCCAAATCCTTAGCCAATTGCCTTAAAGACTGTTTCTGTTTCATTTTGTTTAGTACGAAACCCGAGCGATGACTGGAATGCTTAAGGAATAGTCCAGCCATCTCAACGCAGGAGGAGGTACCCCCTCTATTCTTTAACCTCCCCTGAATTGATGGCAGTCGTATATTCCCTGCAAATAGGACTTGATAGGCCGGAATATCTTTTAGCTTTCGCCTTTTGCTTTCTTGGTGGCTCTCGCTATCCATATAGTCACCAGGACAGCGATTATAGTCACTACAACGGCATACACAATCATAGCCACAATGTTGTCAGCGGAGCCAAAAACTCTCTCAAATATTGCCCTAATGGCACCATTCCACGCCAGTGCTGCAACAAGACCAAAAGCAGCTATAAGTAGAGCAGCTATTTTATCCCATATTTCTGACTTCATATCCAAAGCCCTCCTTAAGAAAGTAATGCGACAAATATATATCAAACCTGGCCATACTGGAATAGACTCATGATTTTGAGCTGGCCGACGGCTTGACGATGCAATTTGTAGAAACTATGTGTCGATTCGTTTCTCAAGGTCTTTGCTTACCCTTTGTCTCTCCTTATTTGTCACTCTTCATAGGACTCAACTTGGTTTCCAGATTTCAAGGTTAGCTGAAATTTCTGTACAAGCCTAACTATCGCCGGCTGGCTCAAGTCTAACTGATGATGGAGAGTATACCCTCATATCAAGTCTAGCTAAAATCAACTTTAATCAATCGTCAAGAGACTACTTTAATTAAAGCTCTAGAGGGTATGGGGTCAAAAAATACGCCAGAATCCGAAGCGCACCAAGAATGTGCTTCTTCAAAATTCGAAATGTCCTTTTTGCAAGGTGCCTGATTGCCCACCACTCTCGGGCAATCAGGGTTTTGTTCCCAGTTCAGACACTACAACATTAAGGATTACTTTGTCACCCATCTTGTCTATTCTGTCCAAAGGAATCTCATGTTTCTTAATCAGTCCTGCTTTTACTACAATGGACTTAATAATGCCCTGCTCCAAATCGAAATTTATGTCACTAACCTTGCCTACTCTATCGGCGCTTGCGTCCAAAACTTCTTTGCCGAATAGTTCTTTTGTATTCACCTTGTCCTCCTTCACACCATTGCTAATTCAAGTGAGACTCTGCTCTGTGGTTCACATTCTACACTTTAGACGCCTTACACCCCCTAGTCAATAGCAACATATTTTTCTCTACGTTTTTAGCTTCAACAAAATCATTCTCAGCTACGAAAGGTTTCTTAAAATATACTCTTATGCTTCTATCAAAAGGTTTTAGCTTCAGGAATTGCGTCTTAAAAAGGAAAAGAAAAGCTGTTAAAAACTGCTAAATGCACCTGAAACCAATCCGAAATTTCAGGTTGCGGTTGTGTGAGCCTATTTTTGTTTTCTTGTTCCTTGCTGATTTTATTGGTATGGTTTTTCTCTTCGATGCCTGTTTACGTTTGATTGTCTTTCGAGGGAATTGCATTAAGGGGTGATGGGATTGAAGAAGCCGATTGTTTTCATTTCTGTCATAAATTAATGAACTGAGGGTAACGGACGACCTTTGGCTTGTCACTTGTAATGGGGCAGTGCTGAATGTGAATCAAAACAAGGTCGGTTTGTTAGCCTTCGTGGGGAGGTGCGTATCATGTGTAGACTACACGAAAGAGACCCTGCTAACGATTATTGAAACTCGGTTTTCCATTAATGGCAAATAACAAAAAGGAGGAATCGAAATGCGGAAAATACTAACAACGCTAGCAGTTGTTATAGTGCTGGTCGCCTTAATGGCTCTTCCTGTAATGGCTAAGCCAAATGTTGCCTTCAACACTGGTCTTGCGATTGATGACAATGAGTTGAAAGGGTCACTTGACGCAGGTTACAAATTCGTGACTGGGGGTACAGACGATTTGCTTGATGCTACCCTGGTTAGCCCTACAGCAACTCCCGACCTTACTGATGGCATGTATCCCTTCTGTCTTAATACAAACCCTGCTGAGAAAGCTAAACTAATGGCCTATTTTGAAGCTAAAGGCTGGCCTCAGGCATACCTCGACCAAATTGAAGCTGAGATTGATGGCACTGCCCCATTCTTCTACCTAAAGGCCGTTGGTGGTACTTATACTCTGGTAGATGGTTTCGTGTATGCTCTCTTTACAGGTACCGAGGTTACTTTAAGAGTCAATGATGATTATCCTGCAGGGCTCTATACATACAGGGGAACTCTTACGAATGAAGACGGCGATTTTGATGTTCAAGTCAAGTTGAAAGTCAAGTAAAGTCGGAAGTTTGTAAGAATTCAGAAACAACCACTGCCCCTTATGGTTCTGGAAGGGGAGGCTGACTTCGGAGTTAGCCCCCCTTCAACTCTAGTCTAGAGGACTAACCGGCACATACTTCATGAACCGAGGCTTGCTAAGAATAGTGATAGCAGCATAGTAGTTGTTGCCACTAGCCGCTCCAGATAGACATGTTTGAAAATATGGATAGTGAAATCCATGCCCCCTCACTTCAACACTCCTTGCGTCACCAGATTCAACTAGCGTGCATGACTGCACAAAAGTGCTGCAAGACTGGGCCTCCGAAAGTTCCAAAGAGTTGTCAGGGAGTAGCCTAAACACACGCTTACCTTGGCTAGACTCGTGTGGCGGCAGAGACTGAACATTGTAAACAATCCCTTGATTAGGGCCAAAGGAATTTAACAAAAGTCAAGTTTTGATATGGAATTTCACCCTCCAACAAAGCCCCAAGCTATTTCCAAACTTCACTGGCCCTCTGTAGCCTCGAACCTTCCCCCCAGATTCCCACATAGGTGAGATTGCAGTTGATTGCCTATGAGATTTCAACCTTGCGATAGAGCTTCAAGCTATCCTCAAATTTCACTAACCTGGCAACCGCTACCATCACGATTACGATGCATGCTGTGGCTGAGGACACCCTGGCTGGCGGAGATTCTGAGGGAGGGACAATAACGGCGCAAAACAAAAGTCTTGAAAAAGAAAATTTTTTCTCAGAAATGTAGGTAAAGTTAAGATATGTCAATTGACGATAAGTAAAATATACCCCACAATTATAGTACTAAAGTAATAGACCAGTTTCATGTGACTGCGGCACATGGAGCCAGACTTCAAGATTGGAGCCTGAAACGATGCCTCCGCGATACTTAGAGGCAACGTTTGTAACGCAGTGCTCTTAGTAGTGTTGGAGGTTCAAAATGAAAGGCTTAATCTTCATAGGATTAAATGTGGCCGATGCCTACCTCACGAAGATGTCACTACAACTGGGAGCGATTGAACTTAATCCCTTAGGTGCACTCTGGAGTAATATGGTCATAAAGGCGATTGCAGCAACAGCAATAGTCATTGGGCTCTGTGTGTGGCGCAAACAAAGCACTCTAGGGCCTCTCTACCTAGTAATGTTTGGAATTTGTTCTTGGAGCTTAGTAATGTGTTTCACGCTCCAGGTGTATAATCAAGCTTTTCTATGGTAGCAATACGCTGCTTCCTTTGTTGTTTTGCCGATATGGCTAGCAACGCCTCAGCCCTTTTGACAGGCTTCAAGCTCTCTATAAAGCCTCAAGCTGTCCTCAAACTTCACCGACCTGGTATATCTCAGTACCATATCCAGGCTTTCCCAGCCACCCAGCCTCATTATGTGCTCAACATCTAAGCTAGCATGGTGGAGGTTAGAGGCAAAGGTTCGCCTGAAGGTATGGGGGTTGCACTTTAGTCCAGTCTGATGCTCCAATCTTCTTAGCATAGACACAATGCCCGCAGCATTGACGTGCCAGATATTAGTCCCGGTGCCATTATTAGAAATCCATTTTTTGAGCAATTCCGCAGTCCTCGCGGCGAATGGTGCTCTTCTCTGCTTGTTACCCTTTCCCCAAATGGTTATAGTGTAGTTTTCCCAATCAATGTTGCCAGGTCTGATATTAGTTAATTCACTGAGCCTCATTCCGCTATCAGCAAAGAGAGAAATAATTGCCTTGTCACGAAGGTTATCAGCGTAGTCTATCAGGTAGCTCACTTGCTCTTTGGTCAGGCTAGGGAGTATTTGTCTCTCTACCTTGGGAGCATCAACAAGAAGTATGGGGTTATCTTGCGGATTGAGACCATAACTAGACCTGGCAGAATATAGCCAATCATAGAAGGCTCTCAATGCTCTGAAGTAAGCATGCCTACCACCATTGCTACAATGCAGAGAACCAATGAACCGTTTGATGTCTTCAGCCTTGACATCTAATCCAATAACACCGATTGCATGACTTAGGTAGCAATGGTAAAATTGCAAAGTGCTAGGAGAGAGACCCTGCCTGCGGGAGGCAAGGAAACTGCTTAACATGTTGGTATCTCTGGAGGGACTGAAAATCCGAGTGTCAGCAGTTCGACTCTGCTCCTCGGCACATTAAATGCCGAAGTGGCGGAATGGTAGACGCGGCAGTCTCAAAAACTGTTGGGAAGC
>JAFGBN010000050.1 GCA_016933195.1 Dehalococcoidia bacterium
ATTCTTCTTGCAGCGATTAGTACATCAGCTCCTGCCTCTGCAAGAGCTTCGGCAAAGGCAACACCAAGGCCGATGGAGGAAACCCCCGTTACTATGCCTGCTTTCCCATCCAATCTGAATTTTTCAAGTATTGACACCGTTTCTTTCCCTGACATACTTAAGACCTCCTTCACTTTGAAAATAGGAAATGTTAGATGTAACCTGCAATACCTTAGGCTATGCCGCCAGGTCTGTCAAGCATTTATATTCGTTAGCTTTATGGGGAAAGCAGTAAGAAACCGGGATGAACAAAAGGAACCAAAAGTAACTCTAGGAATTCTACTCCGTTGAGTTATCTATCCACGCTTCCGCTAGATAATGGAGGTCTCCCCGTCGAAAAGATGAATAATCTCAGGACTGAACTCCATCCAAACAGTATCTCCCTCGCCTCCCATTCTTTCCGAAGGGACAACAACTTTGATTTCGCTGTTATCGAGATCCTCCAGATTCACCGTCAAGACTGCATTATCTCCCTGGAATTCAGCAATCCTAACAGAACCAGCAATAGATGCCCCCTGTCCCTTGCTCAGGGAGAGCTTGATTTGTTGGGGACGCACACCTATGCTAATATTATCAGAACCAACATATTTCGGGTCAACTTCTTTCCTCAATTCGAAGCCCCTCTTCCCTTCCTTTGTAGCTATGGAGATATGCTGAGGACTTTCGAGCTTTCCTCTAATGAAATTCATCGGAGGCTCTCCTACAAAACTCGCCACAAACCTGTTCGCTGGATGATTCCATATCTCATCTACCGTCCCAACCTGCCGGAGCTCCGCCTGCTCCACAATCGCTAACCTATCGCAGATAGCAACCGCTTCAGCCTGGTTATGCGTAACATAAATCGTGGTGGTCTTGAGCTCATCATGAATCCGCCGAATTCGTGCCCTTACCACAGCTCGCACTCTCTCATCCATATGTGAAATGGGCTCATCCAGAAGACTTACGTTCGGCTTACGAACCATAGCTCGCGCCAGTGAAACTCTCTGTCTGTGTCCGTCACTCAAAGCTGATGGGTCTTTCTTCAAAATACTGGTCAGGTCAAGTGCTTCAGCAATTGAGGTAACCGTTCTATCTACCTCAGACTTACTCTGTCCTCGTGCCCGAAGAGGAAAAGCTATATTTTCATACACGTTCAACCGCGGATAAAGAGCATATGTCTCGAAAGCCAGTGCCACGTTCCTTTCATGTGGACTTAACTTGTTGACAAGCCGCTCATCAAACCAGATCTCCCCTCTTGTAACCTCCTCCAATCCCACAATCATCCGTAACGTGGAACTCTTCCCCCCTCCAGAGGGGCCTAGAATCGACAGAAACTCCCCATCCTCACAGATAAAACTCACGTCTCTGACTGCTTCCACATTCCCGGGATAAATTTTCCAAACGTGCTCAAGTCTAACTCTGCTCAACTTTCCTCCCTATCCTTTAGCTAACTCTACCGTTTTCTTGAAGAATAATATACGGTCTTGGTCAAAATCAAGCCACACCTTATCTGACAAACCATACTTGACCCTCTTTTCTAACTTCACTTGAAGAAAGACGTCCTTTAACTCAAAGGTAACCAAGCTGCTCTCAGCTTGCTGCGCAACTGCAAATACAGGTAATTGAAATGAGTTATCACCTATTTTCTCTTCAGCTACTTTGATGTTACTACATCTAATGCCAAGGCGAACCATGCGCTTACCATCTTCCTGGCTTGCTACCCCCTCCATCGAGCTCAGTAAATCTTCCCGAATCTGAATGCTAAAATCATCTCCAGCTCTAAAAAATGTCTTCTTACCTTCGCTAACAACCTCGCCATCTATCAGGTTAATCGGAGGCTCCCCTACAAATCTCCCTACAAAATCACTCGAGGGTACATAATACACTTCCTCAGGCGTGCCAATTTGCTCAATCCCCCCCCTCCTCAGAACCAATATCCGGTCAGACAATGCCAGCGCCTCTCGATAATCATGTGTTACATAAACAATCGTGACCCCTAGCTTACCAGCAAGTTTCTTGAGAAGCGTCTGCGTCGAAAACTTTAACCTGGCATCAAGATGTGCAATCGGCTCGTCAAGTAAGTAAATTTGTGGCTCTCTCACCATGGCCCTAGCCAGAGACACCCGTTGCTTTTCTCCCCCACTAAGCTCCACCGGCTTCCTTTCCAGCAACTTCATAATCCCCAGAAAATCAGCTATTGCTTCAACCTTCTGTCTTTCCTCTTCATGGGATAAGCTGCCTCTTAGCTTGGGCGCCCTCAGTGGAAAAGCTATATTGTCATATACGGAAAAATTAGGGTAAAGATTGTAGCTCTCAAAAGCCATGGATACGTCTCTTTCCTGGGGAGGAAGCTCATTGACCACACGCTCATTGAAGTATACCTTGCCTGAGCTAACCTTCTCTATCCCGGCTATCATCTTCAGAATCGTCGTCTTCCCAGCACCTGTAGGCCCTATGATAGAGAAAAACTCCCCAGCCTTACAGCTGAAGCTTATATCACGGACGGCTACTTTCCGCCCATATAGCTTACTCACATTTTCCAAGCTTACTTCTAGCATCTCTATTCTTCCTCCCCGCCTTCTTCCCCTACTCGAGGAGCATACCTAAGTATAATAAAGGCAAGCACACCCCCGATTATCCATCCTACCCATAACGGGGCATGCTCCTCCAGCACCCCAAGCCAGATAAGGTTGATGCCAAGCAAGACTATAACCGCCCAGAATATCCAGTCCCCTATCATCATGCGTGGTAGCACTCGTGATAACGCTTTTCTCATTAGCTTTATCTCTCCTAAATAACCTCTAACTCTATAATTATATCGCTTCCCAAAAATAAGGTGCTCGCCCCCTCATCCCTTTACCGCTCCAAATGTCAGCCCCCGGACTATGTATCTCTGCATGAACCAGGCAGCAACTAAGGTTGGTAGCAGGGAAAGACCTGTTACCACCATCATAAATCCCCACTGAATCGTCCCGGACCCATGAGCCCATATTGGCATTCCCAAGGAAACTACCCTGGCGTCTATCCTGGTAAACAGAGAGGCGAAGAAGAACTCATTCCAGGCCCATACCAGACAAAATACCGCTGTAATCGCCACTCCCGATTTGATTAATGGAAATACCACCTTCCTGAGAACTTCAAACCGTCCATAGCCATCAACCATAGCAGCATCTTCTAGCTCTTTGGGTATCTCCCTGAAAAAGCCAAATAACAAAAAGGTGGCAAACGACATATTAAAATATAAGTACAGTAGAATCAGCGCGGGGTGGGTATCAATCATCCCTGCCTTGGTAAAAAGGAAGAAGAAGGGTATAGCAGCTAGTGCGGGAGGGAACATCCTGCTAGATATCGTGACAAAAAGCAGATTGCCAGCCCCCGTGTTCCATCGGGCAAAGCTGTAAGCAGCAGGTATCGAGACAAGCATCACCAGGGCAGTGCTGCTAACAGCTATTATGAAGGTATTCCTTATTTCCAGGAAAAATGTCGTGAAGGTAAATATGTACCTAAAGTTTTCAAGAGTGGGTACAAAAGCGACAAATCCTTTCAGACCCATTGTATAAACCTGCCCAGGTGTCTTGAACATGGTCGTATACATCCATAACAACGGTACCAAAACTATAATCAAAATGACGGCAGTCGCTACCCAGAACAATACCTTCTTTTTCATTCTTTTTCCCCAATCAAATTCATCTTTTGGCTGCCCCCAGAGCCAACATCAACTGCCGGAACAGTATGGCACAGACAATCATAGTCAGAAACAGAGAAATCGTTGCCAGCGTCGAGCCAATCCCTATATCAAAGTAGCTAAACGCAATTCGAAACACGAAGTAATCTAGCGTCTCAGCTTCACGAGCTTGGCGCAGCGTCCCATAGATTGGATCGAATAGCCTTATCAACCACATTGTTCTGAGCAAAACGATAATCATTATTAGTGGCGATAGCATAGGCAGGGTTAGCTTCCGGAAGGTATACCAAGCCGAAGCGCCGTCAACCTTGGCTGCTTCAAAGGAGTCTTTGGGCAGACCCTTAAGACCTGCAAGCAAAACAAAGACAGAGAAAGGAAACCACTGCCAGATGTTAATAAGGGCGATAGAATATTTCCCCAATGCCATAGAAAAAAATTGAATCTTGGGAATACCAACCGCAAGCAAAATTTGATTTACCAAACCAACATCATAGTGAAGCAGAACATTCCATACCAGTGACATAGCCAGTGGTGATGCTAGAAGAGGGAGGAGACAAAGCCCTCGTATCGTGTCTTGCCCTCTAAATTCCCGATTCCACAAAAGGGCAATCCCCAAGCCCAGTGCCAATTCACCAACTAGACTCAGCAACAGAATTTGAAAGGTATTACGTAGAGAGAGCCAGAAGGCTGGGTCGTGTAAAACGGCTCGATAATTCTCCCATCCGAGAAAAGCAGTTGTCCCGGTTATGGTCGATTCGTAGGTGGAGTGATGTATGCAGAAAAACAGGGGATAAAGCATAAATACTGACAGCACCGCTAAAAGCGGGATTAGAAGAGTCCATTTGAAGTACTTCTCGCTGATTAGGGTTTGCCAAACCGTCCTTTTCCCCTGGACTCCATAGACAGCGTCATCAACATTAGCTAGCACTCAAATCGCCTCTTTTCTTCAATAGATGCCACTTCCTTGGCTTGAAAGAAGGGGTATCCCCTGGAGATTGTTTATTTAATCTCCAGGGATACCACCCCAATCATCTATTACAATTCGATCTCGGACCGCATTGGCATGTCCCCAAATTTAGTCTCCAGCTCAATCAGCTGCCTGAGTATATCATCCGTAGCCTGCTCTATCGTCTTACGGCCAGTCATAGCCTCATGGGTCTCAACTATCGTCATCTCATACATCTTTCCCCCGGCAGTAGAGTTGAACCAGATGTAGTCATTAACCACATCATATGTCTGAACGTTGGTAAACACGTCATCAAGAGCTTTTGCGTATGGCCCTTGGAATGCAGCAAATGCTGCGGTTTGATATTTAGGGTCACGGCAAATATCCATTCTTGTGACTGCGTTATTCGCCAAGAACATCTCTGTTTGGGCTTCCAAGCTATTGAGATACTTCACCAGCCAATAGGATCCTTCGGGATTTTTGCTGCCTACAGAAACAGCTGCGGGATAATGACCGGTATAAAGCCCGGTATCGTTAATCCCTCGGGCAAGCCCCATCTTAGCGCCGGGGAGAATACCCTCAACTTCGCGACCCCAGCCTGTAAAATGTATGTACTCGTGAGGCCAAATAATGACCCTTCCTTCTCTCCACAACGGGACGAGGTCATTCCAATAAGAAGTTACACATATAGGCGAAGCCCATTGCAATTGCTTTTTCTCACTGGTGAGAGCCTCCCTTAGTACCTCTCTATTCGCCTCGGTTACTACATACTCTATAGCCTTACCTTCGGTATCCCTAACTATGGTAAACCAGTTGCCATCACGCCCCCAAATCTCGGCGCTGATGTCATCATTTATCTCACTCTTGCCCTCTACATTCAAACCGTAAAGGTCCCAGGGGAGAGGCTTACCCTTGAACAGCTCGCCCTTCTTCCTGGTGAAAAACTCACCCATGTCATAAAGTTCCTCCCAAGTGGTGGGTGGTTTTAGCGCATAGCCATATCTATCCTTGAAGTTTGCCTGCTCAGTAGGGTCTTCAAATGCATCTAGCCGTAACCACATGACATCCTGATATGTGGTCAACGGGCAGCCATAAACCACCCCATCTCTGTCGGACCCTTCTCGTAGAATAGCTGGATAATGCTGCTCGAGGTCAATAGCCAGAGCGGCTCTTCCCTGAGGGTCAAACTCATCAGCTAGTTCATAGAGAGGCCAAAGATAGGGAGCCCATTCACACATAAAAGCGGCTTCCACAGGAACTAAATCGTATGCTCCGGTCCCTAATACAAGCTCCACATTTAGCTTGGCATATGTCATCTCGTTAGTGTGTATTTCGTAGGTCACTGGAATCCCAGTATATTCCGACCACTTTTGCATCGGAGGCACGGTCCACTGGGCTTGCCACCCCATCGTAGCGACATGGATTGGGTTCCTATTTTTTATCTCCGGGGTATCTTCAAGTGTAAACATTTTAACCGGTCCTGCCGGTGTTGTCGGTTCTGTTGGTGTTGTTGGTGTTGTTGGTGTTGTTGGTGTCGTCGGTGTCGTCGGTGTCGTCGGTGTTGTTGGTGCTGCCGGCGCACAGGCCATCACCAGCCCTAGAATTACAAGCGCACCAACTAGGAGTCCTATTATGCCTTTATTCTTCATCTAAATCCTCCTTCATTGTTAGTTACTTAAACCTCCTCTCTATGTTTCTTGTCCTTGGTCAAAATTACGGCTTGGCTAATCCGGCTAGCTAACATCAGCACACTCACATTACATATCACCTCCCTTTGAGGCTTTCATCCTGGCTTCCTTCGTGATATGCCTCCTATGGCATGATTCGTTACCATTATACAAACCTCATCCATACCAAGTCAATAGATAATTCAAGGAATTCTATGAAATCTACTGCAATTTCCTAGTTTTCTTAACCCTATTCTACCTCTCATGCCTTCCCCAGCGCTTTGAGGACTCTCTCCGGAGTGGCAGGCAACTCATCGACCCATTTGCCTGTGGCATTGTGGATAGCGGGGATAAGAACCCCAGGTATAACAGTGCCAATATCTTCACCAATCCCAATCACCCCATAGGGGCCATAACCCATTCCAGTCTCCACAAGCTCAGTGTCTATCGACTCAATGTCAAGCATTGTGGTAAATTTGTAGTTTAGAAGGTTGCCGTTAAGCATTACTCCAGTCATCGGGTCGTGGATAACCTCTTCACCCCAAGCCCTGCCTATGCCCATATAGGCACCACCATATTGCTGGCCCTCACAGCCTTCCCAGTTTACCACTTTGCCAACATCGTTGACAGTAACCACTTTCTTCACTTCAACCTCCCCAGTTTCAGTATCTACCTCTACCTCTATGAAATGTGCCTGCCGGCACAGGCGGGGACGGGGACGATGGTGTTCTTTGTAGGTGCCTATCTGGACTTGCCAGCCATGCGCAAAGAGGGGTGGCGAGAAAGCAGTTCTTTCCGCATCCGCAAGTTCTTGGAAGACCATAGGACCTCCAGGCCCAGAAAGCCCAACGAATTCTGCCAGTGTCATCCTGTTTGACGGGTTTGCTTTAGCATAGATTACGCTATCCTTGATGTCCAGGTCCTCGGGTTTCAGGCCTGGAAAAGCAGGCGTATAGCTACCTCGTTGTGACATCCCCTTAGGTGTCGTGACAGCTTCAAGAATCTTTCTCTTTAGAATCCGGGCGGCATTCCTGATAGCAAACCCATTAATGGCCATATTGGTAGAGGAATCAGGTGTCATTGCGAAGAACCCGGGGTCATTCTGCTGCCTGTAGAAAACGTCTTCCAGTCGCATCCCCAATTCATCAGCGGCAACCTGGCAGTAAGCAGTCTCAGCATTAAGTCCACAATCAGCGCGACAAGATAAAATGCTGGCTGTCCCGTCATTACGTTCAATACGTATAGCCATTTCACCTGAGCCGGCTGAGTCATCCCACTCATGTGTCCAGGTAAAGGCCATCCCATGCATCTTGCCGCTGGGGAGCTTCTTCGTACCCGCTACATGCCACTTGTTATCCCAGTCTATAGCTGCTTTGCCCTTCTCCACACACTCCCTAAGGCTATCCCTGACCTGGAATCCCATGGCAGCTTTCTGCTCATTCAGCCATGCCATGTCCTCTCCCTCGCAACCATCGTTCTTAAGAGCAACCTCAATCGGGTCAAGTCCCAGCTCAGCAGCCACACGGTCAAATACCAAAGAAAAAGGTAGGGTATTGGGGTTCTGTTCGCATCGAACCGCAGTAGTCGGTCCTTTATTTATTCTTGCTCGCAGCCTCTCGCCATACAGGTTGGGAACTTTGGTGTTATCAGCAAAGTGGGTGATGGGTCCAAACGGATATTGCTGGTTGGACATCACAGATTTCGCTTTTACTGCTGTAATGGTCCCATCGTTTTTGGCTCCTACCCTGAAATAATACACTCCCTCGTCCATCTCACCACCATAGAAATCTTCCCTCCTGTTGAACTTCCACTTCACCGGCCTGCCGGTCCTCTTGGCTATGACTGCAGCACAATAATGGCCAGCCATATTCCAATCAAATTGGCTCCATCCACCAAAGCTTGCCCCCTGATAAGGGCAATGCACCTGAATTTTGTTCATAGGTATACCACCAAACCAGGAAGCCACCACACGTTTGCTCACATGAGGTCTCTGCTGTTTAACCCAAAGCTCTGGGTATTCTCCATTCCATCTGAACACGCCACAAGGGCGCTCTGGTGCCGCCCACGTGTTAGCAGTTCGTGTAACTTTGAATTCAAATACCTTATCGGCCTCAGCAAAACCCTTCTCCAGGTCACCATGCTCCTCCACGGTTTTGTCCTCCAAGTTACCATCCGGGAATTTCTCTGGATTTACCAGAGGAGCATCTGGCCGTACCGCTTCCTCCGGGTCAAGGACAAAGGGGCGCTCCTCCCATTCAACGTCTATTAATGTCAGCGCCTCTTCAGCTATTTCCTCGCTATCAGCGGCCACTGCAGCCCCAACTTCCTCCCCCTGGAAGTGAGCTACCTTAGGAAGAACCGGCTCCCTTGAGTCAAAATGACCACCCAGGTTCGCTACACGCGGAAGCTCCGGGTCGTCATATCTGAGTACAGCCCTTACACCTGGCAGCGCCTCAGCTTTGCTGGTATCCATGCTCTTTATTTCCGCATGGGGATACGGGGATGTAAAAAATCTCATGTGCAGCATCCCTGGTAGTTGCACATCTATGGTATATTCAGCGTACCCACTCGCCTTCTCATATCCGTCTATACGGCGCACACCACGTTTCCCTATATTGTTGTACTCCTTCAGAGGGTACTTATCAGCTCTTAGATTGTCCTGTAGTTCCAACGCTTTTAATTCTTCATCCACCCCTATTATTTGTGACATTTCCTCGTTGGCCATCTTCTCTTATCCTCCTTGAAGTTTTTTAGCTGCTTCCAGCACTGCTTTCGGATGCTGGGGATATGTGCCACAGCGGCATAGATTACCGGCAAGGGCCTCTTTTATTTCCTCTTCAGTTGCATTGGGGTTTCTGTCCAGCAAGGCCTTCGCTGTCACCACAAATCCGGGGGTACAAAATCCACATTGCATGCAACTGTATTTGACATAAGCTTCAATCAGCGGGTGCCCTGCCTTTGCGATCCCCTCTGCAGTCTCTATATTCTTACCATCACACTCTATGGCCAGCATCATACATGAAAGAATCGGTCTCCCGTCCATGATGACACTACATGCTCCACACTCCCCCCTATCACAGAACGCCTTGGCTCCAATCAGCCCCAGTTTATCGTGAAGGACATATTGTAATGTCCACCTCGACTTGACCCAAAGTTCGTACACCTCCCCATTTACAGTTAATCTTACTGGTGCTTCGGTCACTGGTGCTGCAGCTTTTGCATACTCAAGAGCTGTGCTTCCTTCTTTGGACATACCTAAACCCTCCTTAAGTTAAGAATATGAAATATGACATGCCGCATATTTTCCACAAATTTAGGCTATCTTGCCAAGATTGTCAATAGTTCGAATTGACTCATAATTATTGTTACCGAAGGGGGTATCGTTGCCTCAAAAAAAGTGTTACCCAAAAGGAGGGTCAAAATGACACGA
>JAFGBN010000004.1 GCA_016933195.1 Dehalococcoidia bacterium
GGCTGATGGCTTCTGAATAGTTGAGGATAAATGGTTTTTTCTGCAGCGCTTCTTCGCCTCCCACCACCTGGCAGGCAATCTGGAATATTTTAGCGATGTCTCTACCACTATCCGCAATAAACACAATCGGTTTATTGGTATTTTTAATCATCTCAGCAAAGACATGGATGTAGATATCTTCAATGGGAGCATCTACCGGGTTTGACATGGACATGACAAAATCTATGTTTTCCAGCCCATCGACGAGCCTGGCAAAATTGGCGACATCTTTTAGGGTAGATCTGCGGCGCTCGCCTGTCTCAACGTCGACAGTAAAAGTGGCGTCTGAACCGGTACCATAGAAATAGTTGCCGTTAGCGATAGGCATGGTTTTATTGCCCTTCTGGTCATAGAGGTCAATCTGCTTGGGAGCTGAACTCAAGGCATCTTCAGCGAGCTTGGCAGGAATCATAACCCAACCTTGGTCACTGACCTTGCAGCCAGCACCGATCAGTGTTTCCAATGCACCCGAGTGCTCCATCTTGACCCCTGTCTTTTCCAGGATTTCTAAAGCAGCATTATGGATTGCCAGTATCTGCTCACGATTGAGCACTTTCAGGCGGGGGTGAAAGGCTGGAACCTCCATGGATTTCATAGTTCACCTCTTCAATGACGTATTCTCAGGAGATACCGAGTAGGGCTTTGGCTTTGTTCACGGCAGAACCTGCGTCGGGCGCATATGAGTCCGCGTTTATCTGTTGCGCATATTTTTCGGTAACAGGAGCACCGCCAATCATTACCTTAGCTTTATCTCTTAGCCCGGCTTTCTGCAGGGCATCGATGGTCTGGGCCATGGCTGGCATAGTGGTGGAGAGTAACGCAGACAGGGCGATTATATCTGGTTTTACCTCTCTTGTCTTCTCAACGAATTTCTCAGGGGATACGTCCACTCCTACATCTGTTATGGTGAATCCTGAACCCTCCAGCATCATTGAGACCAGGTTCTTACCGATGTCATGCAGGTCTCCCTTGACTGTCCCAATCAGCACCTTTCCCTTGGAGGTGACATCACCTTCCTGGAAGAAAGGCTGGAGCAATTTAGTGCACTCTTGCATGGTCTTGGCAGCGCGTAGCATCTGCGGAACAAACAGAAGGCCCTTGGAAAATTTATCGCCCACCTCGTTCATGGCAGTAATGAGGCCTTTATTGAGGATGTCCTCAGCACTGTTGCCGGCGTCCAGGGCTTTCTGGGCCTCTACCAGAGCCGTCTTGGCATCCCCCTTATTTACCGCTTCAGATAGTTCCTTAAAGTCGCTCATCTTCAACCTCCTTTCGCTTGTTTTAGGGTTTTTGGTTGTTTGTTTATAACAGTTGGTCTTAAGGTGTCATAACCATCAACCATTGTACTCATGCAAGGCGGCCATTTTGATAGGCCTCGATATAGTTTCCGCAGTATTCATCCCGGCCAAGAAGCATCTCCACCGTAATCAGCGTTGTCATCAGTTCCTTGTCAGTCGGGTCCAGAATCACAGCTGATAGGCCGTAGGAAATGCACAGGGCCAGAAAGTTGCGATTGATTATGCGGCGTTCCGGTAGACCGAAAGAGACGTTGGAAAGACCACAGATGGTATTCACACCCGGGAAATCGTGCATGATTTTCTTGATAGCTCCGAGTGCAGCCAGTCCCATGTTAACATCTACGGATATAGGTTGTATCAGGGGATCCACATAAATCATCTCGAGGGGAGTGCCTGCGCCGGTAAGCTTTTCGATAAGTTTCGAACCCACCGCCACCCTTTCTTCCACGGTGGTAGGCATAGATGTTTGCGACATGCACAGTGCGACCACACGGCAGGGTTGGGTGGAGACCACGGGGAGAAGGGCTTGTAACCGGTCTTCCTCAAGCGAGATGGAATTGATCATCGGTATGCCTTTGTGGTGCTTTATCGCTTCGGCTAGGGCATTTGGGTTGGGGCTATCCAGTGCCAAGGGTATGTCAATTTCACTCTGCACTGTCTCAACCAGCCAGCTTAGGCAATCTGTCTCTTTGTCTAAAAAGGTTCCGGCATTGACGTCAACATAATGGGCACCGGCTTCGACCTGCTCGCGAGCTATTTTAATGATGAATGGGGCATCGCGATTCTTGACAGCCTCTTCGATTCCCTTCCGGCTAGTATTTATTTTCTCTCCTACGATTATCACTGCACTATCACTATACTGGGAATTTTATTGTCAGTGCAAGTTTTTGCCAAGACATGCGGTTGCTTTGATGCCACCTTGGTTTTTGTGACTGTTCCGGCACGCTCCGCACGAATAGCCCAATATGGGGAGATCGGGGGCACCCCTAATACCGGAATGAATACTTATTTCACTCCTCGAGTTCCTCAATTGACTCGTCGTTGTGCTCTTTATAGGTGGGAAAGTAATCCGCGAGATTAATACCTTGAAAGTACACTTCGCAGAGCAACCTGCTGCCTTCTACACCCTGCGGTGATTCCAATTCAACATTCTTGTTCTGCATAAGAATGGAAAGCTTCTGTTCAGCAGCGATTGCTCCCTTCCCACTCTTGGGGGCATCGTAACCTGTCGCTTGCACAAGGTTCCCGGTTTCCCCATCGAATTCCCAGGGAGGAGACACCTCAAACGTGTTTCCGTCAATAACTGATTCAACCCTAAATGTCGCCATTATGTTCTCTCTGTGAACATGATTAGCCAGGTGCACCTCACAAGGTGTAAGGGATACAGATATCTAGCAACCTTTGGAGTTAATGTTGAAGGCTTGGCAACTCCTTTGTTATCACGATGGCAACTGATCGGGGGGTGCAAATTAGCGTTCAATGTGATATAATATACCCCATCCAGGAGAACAAGTAAATAGTTACTAATGTGAGTTGGGAACGAGCCCAAAGCACCAGAGTGTCAAGTTAGGTGAGGGGCATCTTCCTTTTATTTTTCACAGAGCGGGGCATATCCTAACGTTGAGGATAGTAGCACATGGTCGAAGGGCTAATTGCCCTGTTTTTTTGTGAATTACCCTCTTTTAACTCCACCTAGTTTTGCTCCACCGCTTTTGTGCGGTTTATCTTGCACCTAACGAGATTTAACTGGTGGCAATTTTTATTTGATGGTATCGAGTTTGATTGTTGGATGAATAAAATGAGTGCTAGAACCTCAACTACGCAAATAGAAGTTGAGGTAGACAAACGACACGTTTTACGCCGTATCGGCTACAAAGATGATTGTGAGCCATCATCTCGAATTGCGAACTTAATCAGTGAGTATACTCAACTAGCACGAAAGCTTATAAAACCGTCATATTCCTATGTTATTAAAAATGTTGACATGGTACGAAAAAGGGATGTGTTTATTGGAGACCTTGTCGCCTTCCGGAGTTATGTCATTGCCCGACTTCTGGAGCAATGTCAGCAAGTTGGGGCTTTTTTAGTAACAATAGGTGATGAGCTCGAGAAAAAGACGACTTGTCTGGCTGATGATGGCCTTATACTCGAGTCTTATGCTCTGGATGCAATAGGTTCTAGCGCTGTTGAGAAAATGGCTGAAATGGTAGAGACTGAAATAAGAGAAATGGTCTCTGCCCAGGGGTTTTGTATCAGCCAGCGTTTCAGTCCGGGCTACTGCGATTGGAGTATAAGGCAACAGAAAGAGCTTTTTCGCATGCTTGATGGTGACTCAGTAGGAGTCCGGCTAACCACGGGGTATTTAATGATCCCGCAGAAGTCAGTATCAGGTATTGTCGGTATCGGCCCTTCGTGCGTAGATATAGAGTCCTACAACCCCTGTAGAACCTGCAAAAAACGCAATTGCTTAGGAAGGAGGTAGAGCATAGGCACATGATTCGAAGAGGATTACCCGGAGGTAGCTTTAAGCCTCTTACCGATGAGGCTATCTCCATGGTGCACCAGACCGCCATGCGGATCATAGAAGAGGTGGGATTCGAAGTAAATTCAAAGACTGCGCTTGACCTCTTTGAGCAAGCTGGGGCTAGTGTTGACCGAGAGATGCGGCGCGTACGCTTGCCCGAGAGCAGGGTCATGGAACTTATTAGGACAGCGCCTTCCGAAATCACGCTCTGTGGACAGCATGAGCAACATGATATTGCTTTGGGAGATCAGCGAGTGTATGCAGGTACAGGAGGCACTGCACTCTACGTTTATCATCCGGATACGGACACGAAGCAAGCTGCCACACTCGAAGACCTCAGAAGCATCGCTAAGCTGGTTGACGGCCTTGATAACATCCATTTCTTTCTGCTGCCAACCTATCCCACCGAGCTTTCATTGGACTGTGTTGATGTCAACCGCTTCTTTACTGGAATGGACAACACAGCTAAGCATGTCATGGGAGGTGTTTATACCGTCGATGGAGTGAGACAGGTTATAAGGATGGCGGAGATTATTGCCGGCTCTGCAGAAAAACTCAGGGAGCGACCTCTTATCTCCATGATAACCTGTAGCATAAGCCCTCTTAAGATGGACAGTACCTACGGTGATCTGTTGTTGACCATCGCCAAGAGTGGTGTGCCTCTGGCATGTCCAGCGGAACCATTATGTGGGGCAACGTCGCCTATTACACTTGCGGGGAACTTGGCAATCCAGACTGTGGACTCCATGATGGGTGTAATGCTTACGCAAATTGTGAATCCGGGAACACCGGTTATGCTCGGCTCTGTGGCCACCAATACCGACCTCACTGACCTGAAATATCTTGCCGGGTCGATTGAGATGGGGTTAATCAATGCAGCCGGTGCCCAGATGGCACAGTTCTACAAGCTTCCCTTCTACGCTACAGCTGGCATGACCGACTCGAAAACACTGGATGCTCAGAGTGGTTATGAGTCTGCCCTTACTAATCTGCTTTGTGCACTGTCTGGCGCCAATTTCATTCATGATGCTGCAGGGTTAATGGAATTTGCCATGACAGTATGCTACGAGAAGTATGTAATAGACAATGAGATACTGGGAATGGTCATGAGGGCAGTTGAAGGTATAAAAGTAAACGAAGACACACTGGCTTTTGATCTCATCAAGCAAGTCGGGCCTGGAGGCAATTTCATCGCTGCCAAACACACCAGACGTTTTATGCGCAATGAGCATTATCAACCTTCCCTGAGCGACAGGCACAGCAGGGAAGAATGGGAAGCCAAGGGAAGAAAAAGCACGTGGGAAAAAGCATCGGAACAAGTGAAAGAGATCATAGCAGCGCATAAGCATAGCTTGCCTGCAGAGGTAAGGAGCCGTGTGCTGGCAGAAATTAAAGGGATCATGGAGTAGAATATGCTGATAATCGGTGAGTGTATCAACGCATCAAATAGGACGGTTGCTGAGGCAATCGCCAGAAGAGATAGAGAATTTATTGAGAGTATGACAAAGGCTCAAGTTGAAGCCGGGGCCGATTTCATAGACGTAAATGTCGGTGCTGGACAGGGCACTCAGGGGCAGGAGATAGAAGCTATTGAGTGGCTGGTAAAGACAGTCCAGGCAGTTACGGATAAGCCGCTTACCATCGATAGTGACGTCCCTTACATCATTGAAGCTGCTCTGCGCACCTACCGTGGCGAAACGGTAATGATCAACTCAGTCACTGCAGAACCTGAAAGGCTGGAATCCATTGGACCTTTAGCAGCCGAACGTAAGGCATTGCTGGTGGCACTGGCTATGGGTTCCGGGGGTATACCAGATACGGTTGAGCGGCGATTGGAGACCTGTGAAACAATACTGACACGTTTGACCGGTATGGGCATGGTGGCAGAACAGATATACTTTGATCCCCTGGTGTTGCCTATATCCGTAGATTCCAGGCAAGGACTGGTAACACTGAAGACGATAGAGCAGATAAAGGCTCGCTACCCTGCCGCAAAGACGGTAATGGGGCTGAGCAACATATCTTTTGGCTTGCCCAGTAGGAAGCCGGTTAACCGTGCCTTTCTGCTGATGGCAGCCTCTGCCGGTCTTGATGCTGCAATCCTTGACCCGAGGGATGATAAAACTATGAGCTTGGTCAGGATAAGTGACATGCTCATAGGCAAAGACGCGTTATGCAAAGGTTATATCAAAGCTTACAGGCAGGGCAAAATAGTTGACTAGCAGATTATGCCTGCATTGAAAATTGCTAAGTAAAAGTAAATAAATTGGAGGCCAAAAATGGCAGAGGACATATTAAAGCTAATTCAAGAGAATGTCATCCAGGGAAGAATTACCAAGGACGATGAGGGCTTCGAAGATGGGATGGCTGGTCAGCCTGGAGTCACTGAGCTCATTGAGACAGCGCTGGCTCAGAAGATAAATCCTCAAGACATAATCAGCAAGGGACTTACCAGAGGAATGGAAGTTGTGGGTGAAAAATTCGAGGCCAAGCAGTATTTCATCCCGGATATGTTGGCATCTGCTCAAGCAGTTGGAGCAGCTATGGATATTTTAGAGCCTCATCTGGCAGGAACTGCGACCAAAGCTAAGGGTAAGATAATCATGGCTACCGTGAAGGGCGACCTCCATGACATTGGCAAGAATATAGTGTCGATACTGCTCCGAGGTGCAGGCTATACAGTGAAGGATCTGGGAAACGATATCGATACATTGACTATTGTGGAGGCAGTTCGAGAAGAAAAACCTCAGCTTTTGGGGTTGTCGGCGCTGCTCATGAGCACCATGTCAAACATGGCGGATGTCATGCAGGCACTCAAAGATGCCGGCTTAAGAGACAAGGTGAAGGTAATCATAGGCGGAGCTCCCGTTTCAGAGGAGTTTGCCAAAAGCATAGGCGCTGATGGTTATGGCGCAGATGGGTTTGGTGCAGTCCGGGTGGTGGAATCGTTGTTTAACGCTAATGCTTCTTGAGCAAGGGCATTGCCCAGAAGTCACACCTAGATTCACTATCCAGGCTGCAATTTTAGAAGGAGGTATCGGATGCCCAGAGAAGGAATTTTAGTGCGTAAGCCCTATGAGAGAATTACCGATGAGCAGGTTCAGCAGATTCACCGTGCCTCCATGGAGATTTTGAAGGATCCTGGTCTAGTATCTTTTAATAGAGAGGCAGTGGATATATTTCATAGCAATGGCGCAGATGTGACAACAGTTTCCTCTGGAGACAGTCCCTCCTGGCTGATAAAAATACCAGAACAGCTCGTACTCGGTGCCGTGGACAGCACAAATAAGACAGTCAAGCTGGGTGCGAGGAATATAGAAAATGTCCTGGTAATGAAGGGGGACGAGCCGCGGGTGTTCTTTATTACCGGCTCTGAAACGAATACTTGGCTGGATGTTGACTTCAAGACCTATGTTAGAAAATCTGAGTCTACTGCTGAGATTAGGTTGCCTGAGTTTCATCCACGACGCGGAACAGTTGCTGACCTGTGCAAGTCAGCCCATGTCTGTGAACATCTGCAGACGGTGGATGGCTACATTCGCACTGTAAATATCCAGGATAAGGACATCACGGAAGATAATAAAGACGTAAATAAGTTCTTTGCCTCTTTGAATAATACTACCAAGCATGTTATGTCAGGACTGACCAGCCTGAAACAACTTGACAATGTTGTAAAAATGGCGGAGTTGATAGTGGGGGGCAAAGAGCAACTCAAGGAAAACCCCATCATTTCCTTTATTACCTGTTTGGTAAAAAGCCCTCTACAGTTCGTTGAGGATACAACAGATACCTTTATTGAGGTTTGCCGAAGAGGTTTGCCTGTGGTGGTTTCATCATCACCTCAAGCTGGTACCAGTGCCCCTATCAAGGAAGCCGGTATTATGGCTCAAATAAATGCCGAGGTGTTGGCCGGCATAACACTGAGCCAACTGGTAAACAAGGGGACGCCGGTTCTTTACGGAAGCGTACCGGTGAGAGCGCGGATGGATACCCTTGGCGATTCATACGGTTCCGTTGAAACTAGCCAGTACAACATCGATTGCGTCCAGATGGCAAGGCTCTACAAGATACCAAACTACTCCACGTCAGGTGTTTGTGATGCTAAGATACCGGGGCAGCAATCGTCTATAGAGAGGCTGTTCTCAGATTTAGTCGTCACTTTGAGCGGGCCCCAGTTTTTGCATTGCGCCTATGGCCTCCTTGACTGCAATGCCATCTTTTGCCTGCTCCAAGCTGTCTTAGACGATGCCCATTTCCAGATGATCAAATTTTTCCTAAGGCCAGCGCTAATTGGCGAACAAGAGATTGCCGGGATCCTGAAGCAGATAAGAGAAGTGGTCGCAACACCTGATAAGATGTACATCCGCCACATTCGCCCTGTGATGCGCAGCGGAGAAATCTCATCACCTTATCCATTTGAAGGAGATTTGGCAAGCGATGACGTGTTCGCACTGGCTTACGAGAGGATGAATGAGCTTTTGGCGAAGCCTGTAGAGCATATAGATTCAGTTACAACTTCTAAGATATTCCAGGAGATTCCCGGCTTATTGCCTAGGTTAAACGTGTACGAAGAAAGGAGATAGCAATGAGCGAAGATATCGTAGCCTTACTTAAGGAAAATGTCATACAGGGAAGAAAGACAACTGCTGATCAAGGAATAGACGAAGCATTATCGGGAACACCAGGAGCTGTGGAGTTAACGAAGTCGGCATTGGATAACAACATTCCTCTGAAGACAATAATAACCGAGGGTCTGACGGCTGGAATGCAGATCGTGGGTGATAAATTCGCCTCTAAGGAATATTTTATCCCGGATATGCTGGCCTCTGCCGAAGCTGTAGGCGCAGCTATGGAAATACTGAAGCCACTTCTCGAGGCTTCGAATATAGAGACGAAGGGAAAGTTTGTCATAGCCACAGTGAAAGGGGATATCCACGATATAGGCAAGAATATCGTTGCTATCTTGCTAAAAGGCGCCGGATATGAGGTTAACGATCTGGGCATAGATGTACCTACGGAAAAGATTGTGGAGGTTGTCAGTGAATCGAAGCCACAATTTTTGGGGCTTTCTGCCCTTCTGACCACAACCATGCTGGTCATGAGCGACGTAGTCGAAGCATTGAAAAAAAGTGGAATCAGAGACAAGGTCAAGGTATTAATAGGAGGAGCAGCCGTTTCGGACGAATATGCTAGGGAAATAGGTGCTGATGCCTACTGTGTTGACGGTTTTCATGCCATAAGTGTGCTAGATGCGTTTAGAGAAGCGAGAGTGTAGTTCGAATGCAATATTTGTAGGAAAGAAGGTTTTATTTATGTGCGGTATAGCAGGATGTTTTGGTGTACAAGATACAAAGACTGTTAATCTCATGTTGGATGCACTGCCCCACCGTGGGCCAAATGACCGTGGAATCCAC
>JAFGBN010000051.1 GCA_016933195.1 Dehalococcoidia bacterium
AGAAGCTGCTAGAAGGTAGTCCCCAGGAAGTATCCAGCGACCCCAGAGCAATCACTGCCTATTTGGGAGAAGAGTATGTTGCTTGAGGTTAAAATAAAAGGAGGAGAATATGGCGCAACTTGAGATCAAAAAGCTTCGTTCGGGTTATGGGACAATACCCATATTACATGATATTTCCTTGCAAGTGGAGCAAGGTGAAATCATCGCTGTAATTGGCTCTAACGGGGCAGGTAAAACGACCTTGGTGAGGACTATCTCTGGTCTCATTGAGCCATTGTCGGGGGAGATTATCTTTAATGGAGAATCAATCACCAGAATGCCACCTCATAAGGTAGTGGCCACAGGTGTGGCTCAGGTACCGGAAGGTCGGCAGCTATTCAACTTCTTGACAGTGGAGGAGAACTTGATGATGGGCTCTAATATAGCTGAAGCTCGCGCCCACCGGAAGGAAAGCCTGGAGCTGGTGTTGAGCCTGTTTCCTGTGCTGGCAGAGCGGAAGGACCAGGAAGCTGGCACGCTGAGTGGCGGAGAGCAGCAGATGCTAGCTACCGCTCGTGGCATGATGGCTCGCCCTTCATTGCTCATGATGGATGAGCCCTCCTGGGGGCTAGCACCGATGCTTACTAAGGAGCTATTCGAGGTTATCGAGCGAGTCAATAAGGAAGTTGGCACTACAATCATGCTGGTTGAGCAGAATGTGTTTAAGGCTTTATCTATAGCCAATCATGCCTATGTTCTGGAGCGAGGAAATGTAGTTATGGAAGGGACGGGACAGGAGCTCCTGGATAACAAGGAGTTGAAGACTGCTTATCTGGGCTTGTAAGCCTCCAGATAACGATGCAGAGTTATGGCATTTCTAACCGCAAATGCTTCAGCATCGTTGTTGAAGTAAATGTAAATAGGGTGAGTGCTCTTACCCAGCATAGTGATTTTTTCTGCCCATAGGAAAAGTTCCTCATCAGAGTAGCAGCTCGCGTACAAGCTGTGACCTCCGTGGAAGCGGATGTAGGCGAAATCGGTAGTAGCTACAAGGGGGCAAGTGAGGCCGGGCATATCAAAAACACATAAACCAGCATTATATTGCCGCAAGATATGAAATACGGAATCATCGAGCCATGATTCATGGCGAAATTCAAATACATGGTGATATTTTTGAGGTAAAGAGGAGAGGAAATTTTCCAATACTTCATCATTTCGTTTCATGTTAGGTGGCAATTGATACAGGAGTGGCCCCAACTTATTTTCCAGGAAAGAAGCCCGCGATAGGAAATTCTCCACTGCTGAGCCCAAATTCCTCAATCTTTTTATGTGAGTTATGTATCGGCTTACTTTGACTGCAAAGACAAAGTCATGGGGCGAAGACTCACGCCAGGCGCTAAAAGCTTTCTCCGAAGGCAGGTGGTAGAAGCTATTGTTGAGCTCTACAGTGGTAAATTGTTTGGCATAAAATTGTAGCCATCTGGACCTTGATAATCCTTCAGGATAATAAAGGCCACGCCAGTGATTATAGTGCCAGCCGCTGCAGCCGATATAGTATTTCGAGGATGACTTGTTTTTCATATTTGGCAGCAACCTTATATAATACTGCTAGATGGTGACATCTCGAGCTACTCTCTCTGTTTCTGCAAGCTGGAATTGTGGCAATTTTACTTAATTGCTTGCTCATTTCCTCCTTAAAGCAGGAGATTTATATTACTAGATTCAGATTGATTCGTCGCTCATGCTTGTCACAAAAAAAGAGTGGAAAGTCGCCTGGCAACGATAAATAAGGTGACCATATGCCACTAATCATGTCAATTGGGTACACAGCCTTGAACATTTACCCAAGATACATTATACTATCCTACAAGAGCTTCTTGGTGACTCTAGCGGAGTGGAACCACCCGTTCCCATCCCGAACACGGAAGTGAAACGCTCCAGCGCAAACGATACTTAGGGGGCAACCCTTTGGGAAAATATGTCGTTGCCAAGAAGCTTTTCTATTTTTGTTTTCCTACCTGTGCCAGGTCAGATTTTATATCATATTTAGCAGCACTGAAGAAGCTGCTACCTGCTTGGCAAGCCTTCACATCTTAGCCCAGCCAAGGCAGGTTAAGCAAATATAAAACCAGAATTTCCTCCCCTTGCACTATCTACAGTTCGTCCGCTCATCTTTACCTTTCAAGGCAAATTTTCTACCGTTCAGCGGAAGTTGATTGACCCTTGGAGTATCAATTAGCCATTATAGCAGCAACTGAGCAGACGCATGAAAGGAGGTGAAAGCTATGACTGAGGTAGTGGCTAAGACTATAGAGGTGGGAGGGTTGCTTGGCATAGGTGCACTTTTGGCTGGTTTGGGGGTCTTTTTCTGGGGATTGAGGCACTTGAGCGGGATGCCGAGAAAGAGCTGGAAAAACTGGAAAGAAGGGTAAGCCATTAGTTAAACGAGGAGGAAGAGAACAGAATGGACACGGTAGTCGAAGTTGGAGGTTTGAGCAAGAACTACGGGAATTTGATAGCAGTGAATGAAGTCAGCTTTGCAATCAGGAAAGGAGAGATATTTGGGCTCTTGGGTCCTAATGGGGCGGGCAAGACCACAACAGTGGAGCTAATTGAGGGCTTGAGGAAGCCTGATGCTGGCTTCATCAAGGTTTGTGGCATTGACACCTCAGAAAGAACTGACAGAGTGAAGGAGCTCATTGGGGTTCAACTCCAAACGACCACTATCTATAACAGGATTCGGGTTGGTGAAGCGATTGAATTATTTGGCAGCTATTATCAAAGGTCACTTCGCACCGATGAGATTCTGGACGAGGTATCCTTGAACGATAAGAAGAACAGCTTTGTTGAGGTGCTTTCTGGAGGGCAACGCCAACGCTTGGCTCTGGCTCTGGCGCTCATCAATGACCCTGAAATACTTTTCCTCGATGAGCCCACAACTGGACTTGACCCCCAGGCGAGAAGAAATGTCTGGGATATCATCGAGAGACTTAGAGAAAGAGGAAAGACCGTTATCCTCACCACTCATTATATGGAAGAAGCAGAGCGGCTTTGCAACCGATTGGGTGTCATGGACTACGGGAAGATTATCGCTCTTGATACGCCCAGAGATTTGATTGCTAAGCAGAATCTGGAATCAGCCGTGGAGTTTATTACCTCAAAGGGCGTTAGTAAGGGTTTCTTGCAGAAGCTTCCCAAGGTAAGCAAGATAACCAAGGATGGAGATAGATTCGTTTTGCGTACCAAAGAAGCTTTCCAGGTACTTGTTCAGCTTACTCGTTTGTCTGAGAGCAACGGTTTCAATCTGGAAAGCATCTCGGTGAGGAAAGCAACGCTGGAGGATGTGTTTCTGGAGCTTACAGGGAGGAAACTGCGCGAGTGAGAATAAAGAGGATGACGCACTATTCAGAAATGGCAAAAAACAAAAGAGGAAAAGGATGAAACTCAGCAGAATTGAGAAAAGGGTTATGAATAGTCCTGGGCATGTCCAGCGAGTTATAAATCGTGCCGAAGGTCTGCTATGCTTGGCAAATCTGGAAGGGAAACGAGACTTCCTCGAAGTGGGATGTGGGAATGGAGCAACATCGAGATATATTGCCAACAACTACAACTTGAATGTCACTGGAATTGACCTGGATTCGGAACAGATAGAGCTCGCACAAAGGAACGCTGGTGAGTTGCCGAATTGTCGTTTCTTAGTGGGAGATGTGACTCGTTTGCCCTTCCAAGATAACCACTTCGATATTGTCCTGTCATTTGGAGTCATGCATCACATACCCAACTGGTTGGATGCCTTAAAGGAAATAGCCCGGGTCTTGAAGCCCGATAGCTGTTTCGTCTACTGGGATCTTGTTTACCCAAAATTTATAGCTAATATTGGAAAATTGTTCCAGCACAGCTATGGCATGACGACGGTTTATGAGTTAAATCTATTTACCGAGGCTCATAACTTCTCCATTATTCAAGCCTCGCGTTCCAAGTCATTGATATTTGACTATTATGAAGCTGTGTATCGGAAGAATTAACCAACTGGGAGTGAAAGGAGGACAGATGAATACTCTAGCGGTTCAGATAAAACTGGAATCCAGGTTATTCTTGAGGGAAAAAGAAGCCCTGTTCTGGATGCTAGCCTTTCCCGTGTTTATGATGGTTCTTTTCGGGCTCATCTGGAAGGACGAAACCTGGGGCGGAACACCAGCTATAGCTTACATACTGCCGGGGATAATTGTGATGGCTGTGATGATGACCTGTATAGCGAGCACCGCTACCGGGGTGGTGGAAGATCGTGAGAAAGGGATATTCCGCCGGCTTTCCCTAACACCCTTAAGGAGACAGGCTCTCATCGGAGGACAGATTGTAAATCGATACCTTATCGTTTTAGCTCAGACAATCATCCTTATTGGCATAGGAATTGGCTTTTTTGGAGCTAGCATTGCTGGAAACCGCCTGCTTTTCTGGGGGGTATTGACCATTGGGACACTTTCCTTCCTCGCTCTAGGATTTGCCTTGGCCAGCTTCATAAAGAGCGAGAAGGGAGCTCACCCTGTTTCCATGATCGTTTTCTTCACCCTGATGTTCCTGGGAGGATGCTTCTTCCCCATCGAGCAGATGCCTGAATTTCTCCGTCCTGTGTGCGGAGCTTTGCCGTCATTACACCTGAATGATGCCCTGCGGATGGTTGCTGCAGGTGGGGTTGGGTTCAACGAAATATGGCAGGAACTCCCAGTATTGCTCGGCTGGTTTGGTGGCTGCTCTGCACTGGCAGTCAAATTCTTCAAATGGGAATAGTTGAGATAGTTGACCTTAAAGCTTAGATTTAGCATGATATGAGGTAAGCTATGGAAGGCAGAAAGATACATAAGAGGATAAAGCCAGTTCTGAGCCACTTAGGCGTGATCCTACTTGCTGGAGCAGGATTTGGGGCTGCCGTGGGGTATTTTACCCCAATGGGCTATCCCACAGCTATAAGCATGACTTTAGGATGTGCCGCTGGCATACATATATTCCAAACCTTGGCTGAGGCTTACCTTTATCCCAGGTTTGAAAACTTTCCCCGAGGCAGAAAGCTGATTTTTCAGCAGGCAACTTCCCTGCTGGCACATATCCTAGGATGGCTTCTTCCAATATGGATTGTAAGCATAATAATTGGCTTTAGCCTTTTTCGGGGAGAAGTGCTCGTCTGGCTGGGCATCTTCATCGGTATTGTTTTGATCATTCATTTGACCCACCAGGCAGTGAACTTCTACCGGGAATTAAGGGAAAAGGATTTGCTTGAGGAGAAGCTGAAAACATTGGCTGCTCAGGCAGAGCTTAAAGCCCTGCGGGCACAGATTAACCCTCATTTTTTGTTCAATTCCCTGAATACGATAGCTAGCCTTGTAAACATCAACCCTCCAAAGGCTGAGGAGGCTGTTGAGAGGCTTGCTGACATCTTCCGTTACGCACTATCCTCCTCAGATAAGGAGTTTGTCACTCTAAGGGATGAACTGGACTTCATTGACTCTTACTTAGAGATTGAGAAAGCGCGCTTTGGAGATAAGCTAAAGGTCAGTAAGGACATCTCGCCTGAGATACTTGGTACTTCCATTCCTAGCCTTGTCCTCCAGCCCCTGGTAGAGAACAGTATAAAGCATGGCTCTGCTGAAAATGGGGAGATAAGGATGCAGGTTACAGGTTTTGTAGCTGGAGACTGGGTTGAAGTGGAGGTAAAGGATGAAGGCAAAGGAGTTCCTGAGGATATAAGAAGAGGCATTTATACCAATGGCACTGGCTTGACGAATGTGAATGAACGCCTCAAGAAAGTATATGGTGACCAATGTGGTCTGGAAATTAAGGAAAATACTCCTAGAGGTACCGTAGCAGTTGTAACTATACCAAGAGAGAAAGAATGAAGCTGAGAACACTGATCGTTGATGATGAAGCGCCAGCGAGAGAGAGGCTGAGTAGGCAACTTGCTGGCAATTCACTCGTCGAGCTAATCGGCGAAGCAGAAGATGGCGTCAAGGCGGTGGAGCTTATTGAGGAATTGAATCCTGACCTGGTGCTTCTGGATATTCAAATGCCGGGACTTGATGGCTTCGGAGTGATAAAGATGTTACAAAAGCCGCCGTTGATTATCTTCGTCACTGCTTATGATGAGTATGCCATCCAGGCTTTTGAAGTGAATGCCTTAGATTACCTGCTTAAGCCATTCACCAAGTCAAGACTGGAGAGGGCCATAAGAAGAGCGTATCAGGAATTATCAAAGCGCGCTGATTTCTCAGCCAAGTTAGATGCAATGTTCAAGACGCTAAGAGAACCGCTGCACTATCTGGATAGAATCGCTGTGAGGAAGGGGGGGAAGATATTCGTCATCGATGCAGCGAACATAGACTGGATTGGAAGTGAAAGCGGGCTAATCTTCATCCATACCGGAGAGGAAAGATATATTACGAATTACACTCTGGAGGAGCTTGAGAACCGACTTAACCCCAAGGTGTTCTTCAGGGCACACAGGTCGGCAATAGTGAACCTAACCAAAATCAAGGAAATCGTCCCCTGGTTTGCCGGAAGTTACAGAATCAAGCTTACTACCGGCGCTGAGGTAGACCTGAGCCGGGGTCAAGCCAGAGAACTGCGGAAACTAATCCAGTGGTAGAGGCAAAATCCTTTTGACCTAGGCTTTACTGCGAGGTCAGAGTTTCATACGATGAATAGCCCTTTGTAGTTTTCATTCCTCTAATTGCGCCAGGTCAAATCTCATGCCGTCTCTGGCAGCGATTACCCGGATGCCAGTCTCATCGGTTAGTTGCTTGGCCAGCTCCCAGGGCCTGGCTCGCCACATGGTCATACCGAAGTGAGTGAGTATGGCTGCTCTGGGTCTTATTTCCTCTATTATTCGCTTTGCTTCGGGAAGTGCTAGGTGGTCGACAGGAGCCCCGGGGTTCAATCTGACCACATTGATAATTAGCAGGGCGCCCGTATAGTAATGGAGCAAATCATCAAAATATTTAGTATCAGTAATCCAGGAGAAAGTATGTTGTGGTGTCCGGAAGATAAAACCATATGTTTCTACCGGGTGGTGATGTTTAACAGGTGTCTCAAGGGAAATATCGCTTAATTTGTAATGACCGCCTTCAGTTAAGACCTTTATATCTTGAGGGAAAGTTTGCAGATAAGACAGTATTACCCGGTCTTCGCTCAGGGCGTCGTTAGGAGCAAAAACTGTACCTCGCTTTTTTGTGCCTCCGTTGGTCATGGCTTCAATCATGATGTTAATATCCCCACTGTGGTCTAAGTGCTTGTGAGACAAAATAATGGCATCCAGCTTAGAAGGGTCAAGTTTCCTCTTAGCAACCTGAACTAAGCAGCCGGGACCAGGGTCCATAAGTATTTGAGTATTTCCAAGGTTAAGCCAGGCGCCTCCTGAAGCTAGAAGCTGGCGCGCAACCATAAACCTGGCACCGGCAGTACCCAGAAAGGTGATTACGTTGCTTAATTCAGCCATCGCTGAATTATAACAAGTAAAGCTGCTAAAATGATAAAGTGGAGTTATAGAGAGACCTGTAAAGGGTAGATTACGGAACTAGAATGGGTACGGAGAAAGCACAAAAGTAAACAGGAGAACTATGAGCTACGGGACAAACGGCAATCGCTTTGCCATTCAGACATTTAGCCTTTCCAGGAAATTCGGAGATTTGGTAGCAGTAAATAGCATAGATTTATGTATTAAGGAAGGAGAGCTATTCTCATTGCTAGGACCAAATGGCGCTGGCAAAACAACCGCTATCAAGATGCTATGCTGTCTGCTCAGGCCGAGCAGCGGCACAGCCACGATCATGGGTCATGATATACAGGAGTATCCCATGGCAGTGAAACAAATAACAGATGTCTCGCCACAGGAAACAGCAATCGCTGAGCATCTTGACGCTTGGGAGAACCTGAGCTTGATGGGGAGGATACATGGATTGGCGAAGGAAGAGGTGAAAAAGAGGTCAGGGGAACTGCTGGATATGGTAGGCTTGACTAAGAGGGCAAAAGAACAAGTAAGGAAATTCTCAGGAGGGATGAAAAGGAGGCTCAGCATCGCTATGGCTCTTGTTTCCGATCCCCAGGTGCTATTTCTGGATGAACCCACCCTTGGCCTCGATCCTCAGTCGAGAAGAGGCATATGGGAACATATAGCAGAGCTTAAAGGCAAAAAGACGATACTGCTTACAACCCATTACTTGGAAGAGGCTGATGCCCTGGCAGATAGAATAGTGATAATAGACCAGGGCAAGATAGCGGCCCTGGGAACTGCGCAGGAGTTAAAAGATAGCATCTCCGATATGCAAGTTATGGTGGTCAAGGCAAAGAACCTGACTCCTGATACCATTGAGGGTCTAAAGGAGATATACCTGGAGGTAAAAGCAACAGAGGAAGGGATTGAGATTAGAGCGCAAGAGTTGAATTTCTACGAGATAGTGGATTATTTGCGCCCCAGAGGAGTTGCCATCCAATCCACGTCTCTAAAACAACCCACTTTGGACGATGTATTTCTGCATCTTACTGGAACGGCGTTAAGAGAATGAGATTCGTGGAATTGGCCACGAGAAACTTCAAGGAGATGTGCCGGGACCCTCTATCCATGGGCCTCGAAGTAGGGATTCCTGCAGGTTTTCTGGTTATGTTCTGGGCTCTTGGCCGGAGTATGGCAGACGAAAGCTTTCTCATTCCTACTATGTTGGCACCTGGAATAGCGGTCTTTGGTTTTGTTTTCTTATTAATGTTTTCAGCCGTGGTGCTCGCTAAAGATAGGGAAAGCGCACTTTTGTCAAGGCTTCTCACTGCCCCACTAAAGCCACGGGACTTCATTCTGTCCTACTCCTTGCCGTACATCCCGGTGATTATCCTTCAGATGGCACTGTGCTTTGGCATAGGAGCTCTGCTTGGACTTGAGATGCTTGGAAATGCAGGTCTCATTTTTCTCGTCCTTCTCGTCATGGGGATATGCTGTGTGGAACTGGGAATGATTCTGGGACTGCTTTTTACCGTGAATCAAGTGTCGGGTGTTGGCTCAGCAATAATAACCTTCGTAGCGTTACTCGGAGGAATCTGGATAGACTTAGAAGCGATAGGAGGCGTGTTCTACGACGTAGGGAATGCTCTTCCCTTTGCCCATGCTATTGATGCAGCAAGAGATGTTATTATAGGGGCTGATTTCAGTAGCATTGCCACTGATTTCTACTGGGTTCTTGGCTATACCTTATTGTTCTTTACCCTGGGCATTTTCCTGTTCAGGCGGAGGATGGTGGAATGAACAAAATTGATAACATACTTAGTACATAAGAGAGAATAATGGCAGAATTGGAAGCAGAAATTGCCCGGCTAATAAGAGAATACCAAGCCAAAGCAGGAAGGCCTTTGACTGTTGGCACGGTTGAGTCAGCTACCGGCGGCAGGATAGCCGATAGGATAACCGATGTTTCTGGCAGTTCTGACTATTTTAAAGGTTCTATTGTGTCCTACAGCAATGAGACAAAGATAGAAGTCGTCGGGGTGAAAAAGGAGACCATAGAGAGCTATGGGGCTGTCAGTGAGCAAACAGCTGTGGAGATGGCTGAAGGTGGCCGAAAACTCCTGTGTGTAGATATATGCCTCTCCGATACTGGAATCGCCGGTCCCGCAGGTGGCAGCCCTGAAAAGCCTGTGGGACTGTTTTATATTGGCCTGGCAGCCGAGCGTGATAGCTCAAGCCAAAAACATATCTTTCGTGGGAATCGAGAACAGAACAAGCAGAGTGCTGTTGAGGCTGCGCTAAGTATGTTAAAGCAATATTTACGACAACGGAGTGGACAGCCTAGTGAATTTTAACCGCTTCAGGACTTAAGGCTATGACGGAAATTATTCTAGCAAGGCATGGAGAAACCGAAGGGAATGTGGAGGGAGTATACAGAGGGAGAATTGACGTAAATCTGGATGAGGTAGGCGTTAAACAAGCGGAACTGATGGGCGAGTATTTGAGCAGTCTAGAATTAGATGCTATCTATTCCAGTCCATTACGACGGGCCTTAGACACGGCGAATTTAATTGCTCAATACCAAAAAGTTGACGTACAAGTTAGCAATGGCCTTGTGGATTTGGACTATGGGGAATGGCAGGGTTTGCCCGAACGAGAGGTGAAGAAGCTATACCAGGCTCTTCATAAAGAATGGCATGCTAACCCCGACCGGGTAAAAATGCCTGGCGGGGAAAGTCTGGCTGATGTGAGAGAGAGGGCTGTTGGCGTAATTGATGACATAATTTCTAAATATGAGGGAAGCGTAGTATTGGTATCTCATCGGGTTGTGAATAAAGTTTTGATATGTTCTTTACTGGGGCTAAGCAACGCACATTTTTGGAACGTCAAACAGGATGTAGGTGGAATCACAACCTTCACTTATGCAGGCGGTCGTTTTGTCCTGACCAAGCATAATGACACTTCGCACTTGAAGGGAATGCGAAAGTACGTGCTAAGCGATTTTTGAAAGACTGCCGAAAAGCTGGTAGCAAATGAGGTATAATTAGCAGGAGTAAAGGGTTACCATGGCAATATTTGATTTAAGTGAGATAAGAGCGCTGGCAAAGACGGACTTTACGGAAGCCTGGGTGTCCACAGCAAAGCTTATTCCTATCCATACCAGGCTCTCTCTGGATAGGAAAGGCAAACCGCACCTTTTGCGTGAATCAATCCAAAAATCCCGTGACATCTTGCTAAACCTCGGTTTTGATGAAATGGAGAATCTTACAATCTTGTCTGACATCGACGTGGTCAAGCAGTATGGGCCGGAAGCCCGGCTTATTCTCGACAGAGCTTTTTACCTGGCCGAATTGCCTCGCCCTGATATAGGGCTCTCTGCTAAAAGGATAGCCCAGGCAAAGAAGATAGCAGGGGAAATTGAAATTGAAGAACTGCAGTCTATTTTGAGGAGTTATAAGCGAGGCGAAATTGAGGCAGATAATCTTGTTGAAGAGCTTGTTCTTAAGTTAGGCATCACTGACCATCAAGCTACTGGACTTCTGGATAAGGTTTTCCCCGAAGTGAAGAAGCTACATCCTGTCCCCTCTGACAAGACATTGAGAAGTCACATGACGGCTACATGGTTTCATACCCTGGCAGCGTTGCAGGATAAAGCTAGCTTTCCCTTTGCCCTATTTTCCGTGGGACCCCGATATCGTAATGAACAAAGAGAGGACGCTCACCATTTGCGAGTTCATCACTCGGCGTCAATTGTGATAATGGACCCTGAGATGTCTTTGGATGCAGGAAGGGAAATAACCGAAGAAATTATGAAACAATATGGTTTCTCGGAAACAAGATTTGAGACAAAGACAGCCACGTCTAAGTACTATGCGCCAGGACAGGAGCAAGAGGTCTTTGTCCGTCATGGTGGCGATTGGCTGGAGGTTGCTGATATCGGGATGTACTCTCCCATAGCTCTGGCAAATTTTGATATCAGATATCCTGTGTTTAATGCCGGCTTTGGAATTGAGCGCTTAGCCATGATTCTGTATGGGATAGATGATGTGAGGAAACTGGCGTTCCCTCAATTTTCCATAGCTGACTATTCTGATGAGGAAATAGCCAGGTCAATTACCTATGTAGCAAGCCCTAAGACTGCTAGAGGACGGAAAATAGCCAGGGCGATAGAGGAAGTTGCACAAAGATACAAAGATGAGATTGCTCCATGTGAGTTTCTAGCCTGGAAAGATGAGTCTATTGAGGTGAGGGTGGTAGAGAATGAAGCTGGCAAGAAATTAATTGGCCCTGCGGGGTTTAATGAGATTTGTGTCGCTAATGGTGCTATCTATAGCGATATTGTGCCTTCAGGGGTATATAGCGGGATAAACTATATGCGTGCTATAGCAATGGGAGCTGCAGCTGCGATAGAAAGCAGCGACGATGACCTAACTTATCAGGTGAAAACAATAAAACATCTCTCCGACCTCAATTTGCAGATGCCTGATTACATCCGCCAGCATATAGAGAGCAAGCAAAAAAAGATAGGAGTCGGTGGTGCTGTTTTTGTGACCATAAAATCCCAGTTTATAAAGGGGAAACATGGCTAAACAAATAGGGGATAAGTCATTACAAAAACTCACTAATCTGCATAGACCGCACAAGGAGCTTATAAACCTTATGCCGCTACAAACAGGAAGCATGCTTACTGAGGATGCTAAGAAGGCTTTGGTAGAATTCGGAGATGGTTATTCTATATGTGATTTTTGCCAAGGCAGTTTGTGGAATATAACAAATCCTCCCATCCGTGAGTTTGTACAGGACCTTTTACCTAAGTTCTTAGGCTGTGAAGTTGCTGCCTTAACTTATGGAGCGAGAGATGGCATATTCATGGTGATGCACTCCCTGGCAGAACCAGGAGACTCGGTTATTGTGGATGGTAACAGACACTATACTACGGTTGTTTCTGCTGAAAGAGCGGGTTTAGATGTAATTGATGTAGCTTCCTCTGGCTATCCTGAATTCAGGATTGAGGTTAATGATTTCATACCACTCATAAAAAAGCACAATCCTAAACTAATTCTGCTGACTTATCCTGACGGGAATTATGGAAATCTTCCTGATGCCAAACGGCTGGGGGAAATTGCCCAGGAATATGATATTCCCTATATTGTTAATGGGGCATACGCGGTAGGCAGAATGCCTGTAAACATGGAAGACTTGGGTGCTGATTTCATCGTTGGTAGTGGACATAAAAGCATGGCCTCCGCTGGTCCTTCTGGAGTACTGGGGATGAGGAGGAGGTGGGAGAGCAAGGTATTGAGAAAATCTCAAACATACGACAACAAGGAAATTGAGCTTCTTGGCTGCAGCTTGAGAGGTGTCCCTTTGGTAACACTGATGGCTTCCTTTCCCAGTGTTGCGGAGAGAATTCAGCATTGGGACGAGCAGGTATCAAAAGCTCAGTGGTTTTCTGGTGAACTAGAAAAATTAGGCTTTCGCCAGCTAGGTGAAATCCCACATAGACATGATTTGCTACATTTTGAAACCCCGATGCTTTACGATATTTCCAAGCATGTCCGAGAACGAGGATATTTTCTCTATAAGGAACTTAAGGAAAGAGGTATTTGGGGACCACAGCCGGGATTAACGAAAACTTTTAAAGCTTCTACCTTTGCTGCCAATGAAGAGCAGCTAAAATTTGTCATAGATTCCTTTAAAGCTATCTTAAGCAAGTATAGCTGAAGCAGAAATCTTGGATTGAAAACACTAAATTTAAAAGACTTAAAGATTGGAGATTGCTTTCAGAAGCTGCTATTTAGGGTTTAAGTAAGTTCTTTTAATTTACCCGAGGCCTAAGCAGTTGCCGGGGAACAATGCTATGTTTCCGGACATGGAGGTTTTTTAATTGTTGGAAACATGCTTGAAATGGGGCTGAGGTAATATTGTCTATTTTCATAAGCAAGGCATCTTCACCATTGTCTAAATAATAATTATGACGTCTCCCCACTAGCTGAAACCCATATTTCTTGTAAAGAGCTTGAGCTATCTCATTGGAAGCCCGTACTTCTAAAATGACTGCAGTAGCATTTAAGTGCGTAGCTAGCTCAATAGTCGAAATGAGCAATCCTTCACCTACACCGATCCGGCGATAGTCACTTCTTACAGCAATAGAGATAATGTGTGCCTCTTTTAGCATTAGCCAAAAACCAGCAAAACCAATAATGCACTCTGTTGTGTCCCTCTCCTCATTTTGGGGAGGGTTAAAGTCAAAAAGTCGTTTGAACCAAGGTAGTTGTTGCGCATCATCTTGATTTAGTTTTGAGATAAACCCCTTTTTCATACAAGCTGCTATATAACTAGCTAATGGATTGTCAAGGTCTCGCTTGTATGAAGCATAAGAGCGAGACATCCACTCGCTGGAGAAGGCCTCACGGTCTATTTCAGCTACCTGAGCGATATCCCCCTCTTTCATGGGGCGAATAATGTAAGTAGCCTTTTGCACTGTTTTTCAATTTTACCATGACAGACGATGTTGGGGATACTGCCTCAAATGATTAATTTGTGGCTTTGACTCAAAAACTGGGATTGTACTTTTGAGTCAAATTTGTCTTAAGCAAAGGCATAATGATAAAGTTCTAGACATGGAAGACTTACTCAGTCTACGTGTTCAGTTAGCCCCACGTCATCCTGAGGGATTAACCCTGCCTAATCCTGTTATGATAGCTTCTGGCATGCTTGGTTATGGCATAGAATACAGCGAGCTTATTGATATACAAAAATTGGGAGCCATTGTCTGCAAAGGAACTACTCTTATGCCAAGAGCAGGTAGCCCTCAACCGCGGCTAGTAGAAACTGCGAGTGGCTTGCTTAATTCTGTAGGTCTAGAAAACATCGGGGTTAATGCATTGATTAGGGATAAAGCACCTATATGGGCAAAATGGCAAGTTCCAGTCATTGTTAACGTCGCTGGGGAATCGATAGATGAATATGTTGGTGTGGCAAAAGAGTTGGAATGTGTATCAGGGATAAGCGGCATTGAACTAAATATTAGTTGCCCTAATATTTCAACAGGAGGAATAGAGTTTGGAGTAGATCCCGAACTTGCTACCAAAGTCACCTCAGCGGTTAAAGCTGCAACCAGTTTGCCTGTTATCGTTAAGCTGAGCCCTAATGTGACTGATATCAAGGAAATTGCTTTAGAGGTAGAAAAGGCTGGGGCTGATGCCATATCCTTGATTAATACGATGAGAGGAATGGTAATTGACATAAATGGGGAAAGGCCTCGCTTAGGACGTATTATAGGTGGACTCTCTGGTCCCGCTATAAAACCTATAGCGCTCTATATGGTATATGAAGTGGCTAGAAATGTTCATATCCCAGTGGTAGGTTGCGGCGGCATCGCTTGTGCTGAAGATGCCTTGGGGTTTATCATGTGTGGAGCTAGTGCAGTGCAGGTCGGTACAGCTAACCTAACTAACCCTCACGTTGGTCTTAACATATTGGAAGGGATAGAGCACTTCATGAGAGACAGAGGGATTAGGGATTTAATTGACCTCATTGGTATCGCTTAGAATGATTCCACGCAGCAGTCTTTTTATTTGGTAGCCAATTCCTTTTGAATAAAGTCGACGATATCGTGAGTTGGAGCACCAGGACCAAAAACAGCTTTTATGCCTATTTGTTGTAAAGTTGGGATATCATCCTCAGGTATTATGCCTCCTGCGATAACCAATGCGTCGCCCCTTCCTTTTTCCCTTAAACCTTCTACAACCAGAGGGAAGAGCTCTGAATGAGCTCCGGACAAGATACTCAATCCAACGACGTCCACATCCTCTTGAACAGCTGCCTCCACGATCATATCCGGAGTTTGTCGGATGCCAGTATAAATTACCTCCATACCAGCATCTCGCAGAGCCCTGGCTACAACCTTGGCACCACGATCGTGCCCATCCAGCCCCGGTTTGGCTACAAGAACGCGGATTTTGCCTTCCTTCTGCATATCTTTAACTTCCTCCTAAGACATTTGGCAAAGTTCCACAAGCACACCCTTGAGTGATTTAGGGTGAATAAAAGCTACCATGCCTTCTACGCCCCGACGTGCCTTTTTGTCAATCAAGTCCACACCTTTGCCGGCTAAGGAATCAAGCTCTTTGTCGGTATTGTCTACTTCCAAGCATATGTGATGAATACCTTCACCTCTCTTCTCCAGAACCTTAGCCATGTTGCTTCCAGGAAGCGGCTCGAGGATCTCAAGTTTGGTAGCGCCACCCAGATCAACCATCGCTGTTTTTACCCCTTGTTCGGGCAAAGTTTCAGTTTTGCCTAACTTAGCACCAAATAAATCCTGGTAAAGCTGCAAAGTCTCATCTAGATTCTTGACTAGAACAGCTATGTGGGCAATTCCTTTGACCATGTTTAGTTTAACCTCCCTTCTTATTTTTTAGAAAGCTAGAAATTCCTTCTGAGTGCCGAAAACCTTGCGCAACACATCACACATTTCACCCAGAGTAGCATAAGCTTCCACACACTCGAGAAAAGCTGGCATGGTATTATCTTCGCTATAAGCCACTTCTTCTAAGCGTTTGAGCGTTTGATTGACTTTATTGTTGTCTCTTTCTTTCTTGACTTGTGCTGTTCTTTCTTTTTGTCTTTTTTCTACCTCAGGATTGACTCGAAGCAGGCCTGTTATTTTGGGATAGGGGGAAAGGAACTTGTTTACTCCCACCACGGTACGTCTACCATTTTCCACCTCTCTTGCGTAGCGATAAGATGAATCCTGTATTTCTTTTTGCTGATAGCCTTGCTCGATACCAGCTACGGCGCCACCAAGACTATCGATCTTACCAATATATTCACTGGCTTCCTCTTCCAGTTTGTTAGTAAGAGATTCCACGTAGTAAGAGCCACCAAGGGGGTCAACGACATCAGCAATGCCGCTTTCGTGTGCTAAAAGCTGTTGGGTGCGCAAAGCAACTGTCACTGCTTCTTGAGAAGGCGTAGCGTAAGCTTCATCAAAGGAATTGGTATGCAGCGATTGAGTGCCTCCTAAGGCTGCTGCTAGAGCTTCCCAGGCTGTTCTAACGATATTGTTCAACGGTTGCGGGGCAGTAAGGCTGCATCCCGCAGTTTGAGTGTGGAAGCGAAGCATGCAGGAACGGGGGTCCTTAGCTTCAAATCTCTCCCGCATTATCTTAGCCCAGAGACGGCGCGCTGCTCTGTATTTGGCAACTTCCTCAAAAAAACCAAGGTGGCTGCTAAAAAAGAAGGAAAGCCTGGGGGCAAAGGAATCTACGGCCAGTCCAGCATTGATCATCGCCTCTACATAGGCAATGCCATCAGCCAGGGTAAAAGCAATTTCCTGAGCAGCAGTGGAACCTGCCTCCCGTACGTGGTAACCGCTAATGCTGATGCTGTTCCAGCGGGCGACTTCTTTGCTGCAGTGGGAAATGATATCAGTCGTCAACCTCATTGAAGGGCGTGGAGGGAAGATATATGTGCCTCGGGCGATATATTCCTTAAGGACATCGTTTTGAACGGTGCCGCTTAACTTAGATGGTTCAACTCCCTGTTCCTTGCCTACAGCTATATACATAGCGAGAATGGGAGCACAGGTGGAATTTATGGTCATAGAGGTACTGACTTTATCTAAAGGGATACCCTCAAAGAGTATTTCCATGTCTCTGAGGCTATCTATAGCCACACCAACTTTGCCTACTTCACCCATTGCTAATGGATGGTCTGAGTCATAACCAATCTGTGTGGGTAAGTGAAAGGCAACACTCAAGCCTGTTTGGCCCTGATCTAAGAGATAGCGGTAGCGTTTGTTTGTATCTTCAGCAGTACCAAAGCCAGCATACTGGCGCATCGTCCATAATCTACCTCGATACATACTTGGCTGAATACCTCGTGTAAAGGGATATTCGCCTGGATAACTCAAGCCTTCGGCATAATCAAAACCCACTAGGTCCTCCGGAGTATAGACAGTATCAACCTGAACGCCTGATATGGTATCAAATTTATCTTGCCGTTCGGGGAAGCGCTTTAAAGTCGAAGCCAGAGTAGTTTCACGCCATTCCTGCTTAGTTTTACTTGCCATAGCTACCTCCTCTCAGTAAGTTGTTAGCACAAACAGAAAGTATTTTAGCATAAACTTACTAGACGTCAAATTGCTTGAGCTGCGGCTACTAATTTATAGCCAATCGCAAAACTTGCTATTGGCCGCTCTCCCCACCGGCGAGGAGTTAGAGACAATGTAAATTCACCCTCACCTTAATCCTCTCCAGCCAAGGGGAAGGAACTTTGCAAGAGATTACACTTACATCTGACACTGTAAATAGATTGGAAAGCTTGTCACCTTCTCTGTGTAGATGGTGACAAGCTTTTACATTAGTCCTTATTTCTTATCAGGATTAGCTCTACTTAAAAAGGGAGCCACCAGATCTATAGGTATAGGAAACAGTATAGTATTGGTTCTTTCTGTGGCGATACCAGTCAACGCCTGTAGGTAACGAAGTTGCAGGGCTGCAGGCTGAGAGCCGATAATCTCGGCTGCTTGAGTCAATTTTTCTGCTGCCTGGTATTCACCTTCAGCGTGAACGACCTTGGCTCGTCTGTCTCTTTCAGCTTCAGCTTGAGCCGCCATGGCTCTCTGCATCGTTTCTGGTAATTCTACATCCTTAACCTCTACCATGCTTACCTTTATCCCCCAGGGGTTAGTGCCTTCATCAACTACCGCCTGTATTTTTTCATTAAGCCTATCCCTGTGAGCCAACAATTCATCTAATTCAGATTGCCCCACGACATTCCGTAAGGTAGTGGCGGCAAGCAATGAGGTTGCCTTTATATAATCCAGCACCTTAAGGATAGCATCCGCGGCGTCAACTACACGGAAATAAATCACAGCGTCAACCGTGACGGTAACATTGTCCATAGTCATGCATTCTTGCTGTGGCACATCCATGGTGATTACACGAAGGTCAACCTTCCTCATACGCTCAATGAAGGGAATAAGGAAGATAAGCCCTGGACCTCTGAGGCCAACGAATCTACCTAGCCGAAAAACACCCCCTCTTTCATACTCTTGAACGATTTTGATAGCTGCGGATAGCAGTATTATCACTACTACAGCGATAACGAAATATATAAACCAGCTCATTTCTCCTCCTTTCTTTTAGGTTCCCTTGTCACCCATAATTTCAGTCCTTCTACTTTAGTTATTGTTACTTCCTCGTCGGGCTCTATCTTACTGCCCTCAGCTATAGCGGTCCATAATTCACCTTCAGCTAGGACCGTGCCTTTGGGGTTAAGAATTGTTTTGGCTACAGCTATTTTGCCTATCATCTCCTCAGCACCAGCAGCGAGTTTTCGTCTTTGACTTTTAACAATAGCATAGATGACAAAAATAGCAAAAGCGACACCACAGATTATGGCTATAATAATTGGGCCGGTTATTTCCATAGCTGGTACTTATTCTCCTGATTCTTTAGATTTTCTTGCCACCCATAACTTCAATGCTTCTACTTTGGTTATTATCACTTCCTCTCCCCGTGCTATTCTATCGGATTCGGCTGTGGCTGTCCAGAGTTCACCTTCAGCTAGAACTGTGCCTGTGGGTGCAAGGTTCGTTTTAGCTTTGGCTAGTTTGCCTAGCATCCCCTCAGCGCCAGTAACTTTACGGCGTTTCTGACCCCGAATAATAGCACCAATGACAAAGATAGCAAAGGCGGTGATGGCAGCAGTAACCCCAGCAATCAGCCCACGATTTACCTCTACCCCCGGGGTATGGGTAAATAAGATTAGTGAGCCTATAATCATTGAGGCTACACCTCCGGCGGTCAATAATCCGAAGCTAGTAGTAAAATATTCAGCCACAAAAAGTCCAACGGCAAGCACGAGGAGTGCTATGCCTCCCCAGTAAGCATTGAGTACTCCTAGGGAGTAAAACGCCAGAAATAAGCTGATACCACCAGCTACTCCAGGGAAAACCATCCCGGGATTGGAAATCTCGGTGATTAACCCTATTGTAGCTAAGGTAAACAGGATGTAGGCGATATTGGGGTCACTTATGACTTGCAAAAGGCGCTCAATTCCATTCATTTCATTCTTGCTTGTTCCAGAGCCTGCAGTGTCGATAGTAACTTCCTCGCCCTTGGCTAAAACGATTTTTCTGCCATTGATTTGGGAGATAAGACTTTCCAGATTGTCAGCTCGCAAGTCAATAAGATTTTGTTCCAGCGCTTCGGTATCAGTAAATGATTTGCTTTCTGTTACTGCTAGCCTTGCTTCTTCCATATTGCGGCCGCGCTTTTCGGCGATAGTTTCCATCCATTTAGCTGAGAACTCGACAATCTTTTTCATTTGGTCTTCTGGTATTTCCTGGTCTCCACCGGCTACAGGATGAGCAGCGCCGATAGTGGTGCCTGGAGTCATAGCTGCTATATGGGCAGATAAGGTAATGAAAGTTCCTGCTGAAGCAGCCCAGGCGTTCACTGGGGAAACGTAGACTACGATAGGCACTTCGGCATTCATAATTCTACTGACTATCCTATCGGTGGAATCGAGGAGTCCTCCCGGCGTGTTTAACTCAATGATACACGCAGTAGCATTATTATCTTCAGCCTCGCTGATACCTCGATCGATGTAGTCAGCCACTACTGGAACTATGGTGCCCTCTACGTGAAGTACTTCAATCCTTGGGCTAGAGGCGCTAATTGTACTGCCTCCGAGTCCCGCAGCTATTGTGACCGCAAGTAAAGCAAGGAGGGAAATCCTGAATAAAAGTCTAAACATCTAGTTTAACCTCGAGATGATTATAAACTAAGCAGTTGAAAGTAACAAATTCGTTATCATTGAGAGTGGTAATAGTATAGTGTAGAATAAGGTAGCTTCTTGTTGTAGAGGGAAATGGAAAATCGAAGATATAAAGGAATGCGGGATTTGCTTCCAAGGGATATGTTGCGCTTTCGCTACATTGAAGACTCCTTTCGAAATTGCTGCCTCCAATATGGATACCAGGAAGTAAGAACGCCAACCTTGGAACACCTTCATCTATTTACAGCTATAGGAACGCTTACTCCAGGCATGTTAAGCAAGGTGTACTCCTTTCTTGATTGGGATGGGTGGGGTGGTGAAAGGGTGGTTCTCAGGCCAGATGGCACCATCCCCGTAGCCAGACTTTACATTGACAATCTGATTTGCAGCGAAGCTGCAAGAGAGGGAGGAGAGGAAGAGGCTCAAGAATTGAATAATTCCTCTTCTACGGTGAAGCCATACAGGCTTTTCTATGTGACTAATATCTTTGCCTTTGAAGAAACAGGCAGGCAGAATAGGGAGAGGTGGCAATGTGGTGCTGAGTTTCTCGGTGATGCTAAATTTGCTACAGATGTGGAGATAATCTTGTTAGTCAAAGATGTTCTGCGTGGGCTTGGTCTCAACAGAAGTGAATTGCGATTGTCCCATGCTGGCCTGGTGAAGGCACTGATTAAAGGGCTTAAGCTTAGCTCCAGCGAAGAAGCAAGAATAACGAGTCGTATTTTGGATGGGGATTGGCAGGTATTGACACAGGCAGAATCGGTTAATCCTGAATTCAGCAAGCTGCTACTCCGACTCCTGAGCCTCAAGGGAAAATCGAGCAGCTTCTTACAAAATCTGAGAGCCATATCCCCACAAGCTTCAGTGGACTTTAAGTCTAATCTGGAGGACTTCATAAATATCACCACGCTGTTAGATAGTTTGAATTGTGATTATGAAATTGATTTCACGGCAACATTAGGTTTTGAATACTATACTGGGGTTTGTTTTGTAGTGTTGGCTGATGGAGAGAAGATAGGTGGTGGGGGGAGATATGATAACCTCGTTCCACTTATGAGTGGCAGGAACATTCCTGCCTGTGGAGCTGCCCTCTATGTTGACCCTATAATGAGATTACTTTCGCTGGGGGGAGGGGAAAAGGCTGAATCAGGGATTTTAATTGAGAGTGAGAATTCCACCCCGAGAATGTTGCAAAAATGCTTCACCTTGGCTCAATCACTTCGTGGTGCCGGGTACACAGCGGAGCTTAGCTTTACGGCTCAGACAGAATCTGACTGTCGATGGGCTGTACTTGTTTGTGAGAAAGGACCATCTCCATTTGTAGTCACTGATTGCAAACAGAAGCAACAGCAAGAGGTGACTTCCATAGCAGAGATTCTCAATATATTAGGTGGGTAGAATTATGTCTATCAAACTTGCCTTGCCTAAAGGCAGATTCTTATCGCCCACGGTTAACTTGCTTCGCAGAGTAGGCCTGGGCTTTAGCGATTATGGCGGTGAAACAAGGCAATATCGCCTTCAATCAGCGAACTTCCCTTATCTTTCGGCCAAGATATTTCAAGAAAAGGATATCCCCATACAAGTAGCAGTAGGGAATTATGACTTAGGAATATGTGGCTTGGACTGGATTGAAGAGCTTCTGGTAAGGTATCCGGCGAGTGCTTTAGTGAAGGTATCCAGCCTGGGCTATGGTGAAGACAATGTGCATGTGGTAGTCAGCAATCAAGCAGGGATATCCAATCTCGATGAGCTATTAGTCAAGCAAGATGATTGGCGTATGGTTAGTGAGTATCCCAACTTGGCTGAGGCCTTCGCTTTAAATCTTAGAATAAGAAGGTTTAAGATTTTCCCGGTATGGGGAGCTGCTGAGGTTTATCCTCCAGAAAATGCTGACCTGGCTATATTGTCGGGAAGGGATGATACTGGTTTGGAGGCTCAGGGCTTAGTCTCTTTGGTGAAGTTGCTCCCTGTAACTGCATTTCTAATTGCTAACCGGGAGAGCTTGGAGAACAAGGATTTAAGTCCGATATTGAGTTGCTTAAGTTCTAAGCTTGCTACTGAAGCACAAGCAAGCTCCAGCGTCATCGCGAGCCAAGGGCGAAACGATTCCGTTGTTGCCTACTCTCAATGGCGAGCGAAGGAAATCAAGCTGGCCTTGCCTGATGGACATCAGCAACCGCCTGCATCACAGTTTCTGAAAAAGGCGGGACTCAACTTGCAGGGATATTCTAGTCGAGCCTGGAAGCGTCGCCCCTCTGTTGATTTAGATTGGCTTGGCGTTAAAGTAATCAGACCTCAGGATATGCCTCTTCAAGTAGCTAATGGCAACTTCGATTTAGCCATAACTGGCAAGGATTGGGTTCTGGAGCACCTCTATCGTTTTCCCTTGAGCCCAGTCAGGGAGTTGCTTGCTCTTGGTTTTGGCGGGGTCAAAATCGTGGCAGCAGTAAGCCAGGATATACCTGCGAGCAATATTGAAGAATTGGGGTTACTTGTTCGAAGGGGCAAATTTGCTCCTTTGAGGGTGGCGTCGGAGTATGTAAACATTGCTGACAGGTATCTTCGGGATAACTATGTCAGCCCATATAGGCTAATCCCAACTTGGGGAGCAAGTGAAGCTTTCCTGCCTGAAGATGCTGATTTGCTCATCGATAATACCCAAACTGGGGCAACCCTGGCACAGCATAACCTGAAAACCATTGATGTACTCTTCCAATCTACAGCTTGTTTGATTGGAAACAAGGACAGCCTTGACTTGCCTGATAAAAAAGAGAAAATGGAGTTTTTTGAACAGATATTGCGTGCGAGGCTGCAATGACAAGCTATCCCCTTTGTCATTGCAAGCTAATTCTCCTCTCCTTAATTAGAGAGGGTTAGAAGGCGAAAGGAATTGTCATGATAAAAATCGAAGGATTCAGTGAAGCTGAAAGGTTATTAACTAGAGAAAACTTGTGGGAATCTTTCACCGCCACGCCGAGAATGACGGCACAAATAAAGCAGGTCTTTGGCGAAGAGCTTTCTCCTCAAGAGGTGGTGGAGCGAATTATCAATGAAGTTCGCAACAAGGGTGATAAGGCTCTCCGTGATTATACTTGGAGACTAGATAACGTTGCACTTGATTCCATGGAGGTAAGCAAGAAGGAAATCACAGCAGCCTACAGTAAGGTAGACAAGGAGCTTATCTCCGCTTTTCAACTAGCAGCCAAGAGGATACACGATTTCCATTTTATGGCTCAGCGTAAGGTCGGCATGGTTTCTATCGACAAGTGCCTGGGACAGCAGATTCGCCCTCTAAGCAAGGTGGGCCTGTATGTTCCCGGCGGCACTGCTGCCTATCCATCAACGGTGCTTATGATGGCCATACCAGCCAAGGTGGCAGGTGTAAAGGAAATAATCATGGTTTCACCGCCTGCTAAGGATGGCATGATTCCTGCTGCTACATTGGTGGCTGCAGACATTGCTGAAGTCAGCCGCATTTTCAGAATCGGCGGCGCTCAGGCTATTGCTGCTCTAGCCTTTAGCACTGAGTCAATACCAAGAGTGGATAAGATTTGTGGCCCTGGTAATATCTTTGTCACTCTGGCAAAGAAAATGGTTTATGGCACAGTGGCTATTGATGGCCTCCAGGGCCCGAGCGAGGTAGTCATTGTAGCTGATGAGACGGCCAATCCCGTTTTTTGCGCTGCTGACCTATTGGCTCAGGCTGAGCATGACTCTCTAGCCTCGGTAATCCTGGTCACTACCTCGTCTGAATTGGTTGAGAAAGTTGATAAAGAAGTTGCGATACAACTGCAGAAATTACCGCGACGTTTTGTTGCCAGTCAAGCTATCGACAGAGGAATGATTGTGCTGGTCAATAGTGTTGATGAGGCTATTGAGTTGGTCAATCTTTTTGCCCCTGAACACCTTTCTATTATGACATCCAACGCTCCCTCCCTGATTACCAGGATTCGCAATGCAGGCTGTATTTTTGTTGGTGAAGATTCACCGGTGGTTCTAGGTGATTACGCTGCTGGCCCTAGCCATGTATTGCCTACAGGAGGCAGTGCTCGTTTTAGCTCTCCTTTAGGTGTCGAGGATTTCCTGAAGGTCACCAACGTTATCGCCCTGGATGGGCCTACCATGCAAGAATTAAGCCAAGCAGCTATGGTAATTGCTAGAGCTGAAGGGCTTGATGCCCATGCCCAAGCATTGGAAAAGAGATTAAAAGAGTGGGGAAAGCTTGCATAGTGCCTCAGTGTAAGAAAAGCTGGAGCATCCTTTTCCCTTTGATGGTGAACAATTGAAGTGAAAGTGGAAACTTGAAATGGATATAAATGAGATGATAAGGCCTGAATTAGCAGCTATGAAGAGCTACACGCCTATCGAGCCTATAGAGGTTTTGAGCCAGCGAGCTGAACTACCTCTGGGAAGGGTAATCAAACTTGATGGCAATGAGAACCCCTATGGCTGTTCTCCCAGGGTTTATCAAGCTCTAGCCGATTATTCCTACTATCATATCTATCCTGACCCGGCACAAAGAAAGCTAAAACAGGCTCTGGAGGAATATACTGGCTTAAGTCAGGAGCACATTGTTTGCGGCAGCGGCAGCGATGAATTGATTGACCTCATCCTGAGGGTTTTTCTCAAGCCGGGGGATAAGACTATCAATTGTTCACCAACGTTTGGCATGTATCCTTTTAGCACTGAGGTTTGCGGAGGCGAGGTGGTTGATGTACCCAGAGCTGAAGATTTTAGCGCTGATATAGCCGGTATAAAAAGAACATTGAGCGAAAAAACGAAGGTTATATTTGTAGCTTCTCCCAATAATCCTACCGGTAATCTCATTACCGAGCAGGAAATCGTGGAGCTAGTTGACACTGGGAAAGTTGTGGTAGTAGACGAGGCCTATTTTGAGTTTGGTAATGTAACTGTGGCTAGCCTCGTACCTACCTACCCTAATCTAATAGTTCTACGCACTTTCAGCAAATGGGCTGGATTAGCGGGCTTGAGGATAGGCTATGGCATTTTCCCTGTAGAAATTGTCGACTACCTTATGAAGATTAAGCAGCCCTATAATATTAATGTTGCAGCCCAGGTAGCTATGTTAGCCTCGCTGGCAGACATAGATTATCTTCATAGAGAGGTAGCAAAGATAGTTGCTGAGCGGGAGCGGTTATTTAGCAAACTAAAAGAGCTAGATTGGATAGAGCCCTATCCCTCTTGTGGCAATTTTATTCTTTGTTCTGTCCTTAATGGTCGAGCGAAGGAAATCTGGCAGCAATTACGGAGGAAAGGGATTTTTATCCGCTATTTTGATAGCCCAAGGTTAAAAGATTGCCTGCGAATAAGTGCTGGCAAGCCTGAGGATACTGATGCCTTAATCGAGGTATTGAAGGAGGTAAAATATGGCTGAAAGGAAAGCAACAGTAACTCGTGAGACTACGGAGACAACCATTAGGGCAGAGATTAACATTGATGGCAGCGGCCAATTTGAAATTACCACAGGCATAAGAATGTTAGACCACCTTCTAGCCCAGCTGGCTCGGCATGGGGTATTTGACATAATAATTTCGGCCTCAGGTGCCGACCCGCATCACGTGGTTGAGGATACAGCTATCTCTTTGGGTAGAGCTTTCAACCAGGCATTGAGAGAAAAGCAGGGCATTACCCGGATGTCGTATGCCGTCGTGCCCATGGATGAAGCTCTGTCTGCAGTAGCAATAGATATATGTGGCAGGGCTTACAGCGTGGTTGAAGCTGCCTTTAGCAGGGCTAGTGTAGGGGACTTATGTGCCGACCTGGTTCGCCATTTTCTGGTATCCTTCGCCTCCGAAGCTAAAATTAACCTTCATGCCAAGGTAATGACTGGTATAAATGACCACCACAAAGCTGAGTCCTTATTCAAAGCTCTGGGCCGTGCCCTGGACTCAGCCACCCGCATTGACGAGCGAATTGCTGGCAGGGTACCCAGCACCAAAGAGGTTATTGAGGGGTAGGGGTATTTCACAACATGTTAACCAATGGGTATACTTCTTTCGCAGAATGCAGGAAACCTAGAAATCCTAATAGGGGTGTGGGATGAGATTGAAAAGACTGATGTGTTGACCAGCGGTGGCGATGCTCTGCTCTGGGTTAGCCTATATATGGGGTACCGTGGCATATCAAGCTTGGAGCTAGTGAAGTAGACTAAAGCAGGCACATTAGCTCTTAATGGCTTCTTTTCATGTGGGCTCCTGGCAGCTAACCATATTGATTCTGGCAGTTTTTACCAAGATTTTAAGTGTTTTGCAATGATGTCTATTGCTTTAAATATTTCTGGTGAAGGCAGGGAATAAATAGTCCTTATTCTAATGTATCCATGCTCAGGCTCAGGGAAGATCCAGATATTTCCTCCGAAGTTCTTAGCATCAGACTGTAACAGTCTGTCTTTGAGGTTATAGTCGAAATTAAGACTCTGTGCTAAGGATTCATCTCCCCGCCATTCAATAGCTGTCACCTTGCCCCCAAAAAGCTGATTCTTCTTTCTGACTGACCTGGTCTTCTTAAGTACCCGATTCCCTGTTATGTTTGGGCTCTTGACCAAGTAATCCAGGAAGTAGCTCGTCCCATACTGGCTAGTTACGCTGATAATATTTATCAAATCTATATTTCCAGCTTTCAGCTTGATGAGCCCCTCTGACCTTTGCCCTGAGAAGCGGCTCAGCCCTATTTTTTCCTGGTCGCTGCCTTTTTCTAGCAGAGAGCCTTCCACTCCGCTTTCCTTAAGGTGCTGGTAAAATTCCTGTCTCTTTTGAAGGCCGGTTTTCTTTCTCCTGCGAAGGGCCACAGACAATCCAATGCCTACTAATGCACCCATTACGATGCTGGATATACTGCCCCACTCCATCTCTCTAGTAGGATAGGATAATTCAGATTTCCTCTAACTCGAAGGTATAATTCTCAATGACAGGATTAGCTAATAGTTTGCGACACATCTCATCCGATTGCTTCTGAGCTTTATGGTAGTCATTTCCCTCTATTTTGACTTCCATATACTTGCCAGTCCGTACACTTTTCACCTCGGTAAAACCTAAATTATGTAATGCCCCTCTTATAGTCAAGCCTTGGGGGTCATTGACTGTAGGTTTTAAAATGATGTAGATTTTAGCTAGATACATCTGTTATCAATTCCTTACCTGTAAACAGTTCATATATTTTATCATATCGCTGAGTTGTAGCTTCGATTACCTCTGATGGCAACATGGGTGCCGGCGGTTCTTTGTTCCATCCTGAAGCTAAAAGCCAGTCACGGACAGGCTGTTTATCAAAACTGATTTGTGATTGCCCTGGTTTGTATTGGCTAGCATCCCAAAAGCGAGATGAGTCTGGTGTTAGTAACTCATCAATAAGCGCTAACTTATTGTTGATGAGGCCGAACTCAAACTTAGTATCGGCAATTATTATGCCTTTGTTTTTAGCATAATCCCGAGCATAGCAGTAGATGAGCAAGCTTTTTTTCTCTAAATCTTCAATTAGCTCCTTAATGCCAAGGCTCCTTATGTCCTGCTCATTTAGAGGGCGGTCATGCTCCGTATCGCTTTTGGTAGTAGGAGTAAAGATGGGTTGGGGCAATTCCTCACTTTCCTTCATCCCTGATTTCAAGTGGATATTGCCAACCTTGCCGGTCTCCTTATATTCTGCCCATGCTGAACCAGATAGGTAACCCCGAACGATGCATTCTACAAGGATACGCTTAGCTTTAGCCACAATCATAGAGCGACCTGCAAGGTAATCAGGTAACTCCCCAGAATAATTCAAGAGATTCTTCACTTCATTCAGAGTGACATTGCTATTGATTACCTTGATGAGATGATTAGGGACAATATGGGCTGTCTTTTCAAACCAGAAAGCGGAAAGCTGGTTAAGAACCTTTCCTTTGTCAGGAATGCCGCAAGGCAAGACGGCATCAAAGGCAGAGATGCGGTCAGTGGATACTATAAGAAGTTTATCGCCTAAATCGCAAACATCTCTCACCTTGCCATGGCTAAATAAGGGAAGTGGTAAATTGGTTTGTAACAAAACAGACATATTTAACCTATGCTAAATGGCATGTGGGGCTAAGCTTCCTACTTCAGCTTGCTGCACCTTCCTTGCCTTGCTTAGCCCTAACCGTTCAAAGATGCTATTTACATATTTCAGGTAATAATTATAGTCAAAGATAGATTCTAGCTTGTCTTCGGTCAGATGGGTTGTTATTCGCTTATCTGCTTTGAGCAAATCAAGAAAGCTCCTCTTCTCCTGCCATGCCTTCATAGCGTTATCTTGCACCATCTTATAGGCTTCTTCTCGTGGTAGCCCTTCCTCTATTAAAGCTAGCAGCACTCTTTGAGAGAAGATTAACCCTTGGGTAAGCTCGAGGTTGTGACGCATATTTTCAGGGTAAACTTTGAGTCCTTTCATCACTGAGGTGAACATGGATAACATGTAGTCTAATGCTAAGCAAGAATCAGGTAGAATAATTCTCTCTGTAGAGGAATGGCTAATATCACGCTCGTGCCATAGGGCGATATTTTCCATAGAGGTCGAGGCGTAACCTCTTAATAATCTGGCAAGACCGCATATGCGCTCGCAGAGCTCAGGATTTCGCTTATGAGGCATCGCTGAGGAGCCGGTTTGTCCCGGCTGGAAAGGTTCTTCAAGTTCGAGAATTTCGGTTCGCTGGAGATTCCTAATCTCAGTGGCAAATTTTTCCAGAGAGCTGGCAAGAATTGCCAGGGTGGTCACGAATTGGGCATGGCGGTCACGCTGGATTATCTGACTTGATACTGTGACTGGAGTCAACCCCAATTTGGCGCAGGCTATTTTCTCGATTTGAGGAGGCACGGTAGCATAGGTGCCTACCGCTCCAGAGATTTTGCCCACGGATATATTTCTCTTGGCCTCTGCCAGCCTTTGAGCATTGCGTTTCATTTCCTCAATCCAGAGGGTCATCTTTAAACCAAAAGTAGTCGGTTCGGCATGAATACCATGGGTTCGCCCCATCATAATAGTATGCTTATGTTCCATAGCTTTATTCTCTAAGATGGGAATAAGTTTATCAACGTCTTGCTCTAAGATATTAGCTGCTTGGGTTAATTGCAGGCTCATGGCGGTATCCATAATATCTGAAGAAGTAAGACCGAGATGGATAAAGCGAGACTCTTCACCCAGACTTTCAGCCACCGAACTAGTAAAGGCTGTCATGTCATGGTGAGTTACCTGTAGAAATTCGGCAATACGGTCTAAGTTATAGCTAGCCTTCCTTATTTTGGGTATAGCCTCCTGGGGGATTTCGCCCAGCTCAGTCCAAGCTTCACAAACAGCTATTTCCACTTTAAGCCACTGGTCAAATTTACTTTCTTCAGACCATATTTTCTTCATCTGTGGCCGTGAATAACGCTCAATCATGTTATCCCTCTGCTAACTCCTCTTTATATTTACGGTAGGCTTCCTTTATTTTATTATGCTTCAATCCCAAAATTTGGGCGGCAAGTAAGGCGGCATTTTTTGCTCCACTGGTGCCAATACCAACGCAGGCTACTGGGACTCCCCCGGGCATCTGGGTTATAGAGAGCAGGGCATCTATGCCCTTTAGTTCACTGGTAGGCAAAGGAACACCAATCACGGGCAGCGTTGTCCAGCTAGCAAGGATGCCTGGGAGGTGAGCAGCTCTACCGGCAGCGGCGATGATAACCTCAAAGCCTCGCCCTTCTGCCTCTAGGCCGTATTCTCGTAGCTTTTCTGGATTTCTATGGCCCGAGATAATGGAAAGCTCGTAATCAATGCCCAATTGCTTCAGCATGTCCAGCGCTGGCTGTATCAGGTCAGCATCTGTTTTGCTCCCTATAACTATGCCCACTAATGCCATTCAGGCAATCTCCCTCAAAGAGATGTCCTTCCTGTAATAACAGCCTTCGAAATGAATATCAGGCAAGTTATGGTAAACCTTTTCTCGGGCTTCAGCTATGTCCTTGCCTCTTCCTACTACAGTGAGCACTCGCCCACCATTAGTGTAGATTATGCCATTATTACCCAATGTAGTTCCAGCATGGAAAACAAGCAAATCCCTGTCTACATTGTCTAGCCCTTGTACAGGAAAGCCTGTTTTGTAGCTTCCGGGATAACCAGCAGAGGCCATAACCACTCCAGCGCAAGCCTCAGGGCTCCACTCTATAGTTAACTGGTCAAGATTGCCCTGAATCACTGCCATAAGTATATCAACTAAATCAGTTTTAAGAAGAGGTAAAACAACCTGAGTTTCGGGGTCACCAAAGCGGGCGTTGTATTCTAACACCACTGGCTCTCCATCAATGACCATCAAGCCGGCATAAAGTACCCCTTTGTAAGGCATACCTTCATTAGCCATCGCTCTAACTGTTGGCAGCAAGATGGCATTGGTAACCTTTTCTGTCATCCGGGCGGAGAAAAATCCCGGTGGACTATAGCTTCCCATTCCCCCTGTATTAGGCCCCTGGTCATTGTCCCAGATTTTTTTGTAATCGCAGGCGGGAACCATAGGTGAGACTGTCTTACCGTCGGTGAAAGCTATCAGACTTACTTCTTGACCTGTAAGATACTCATCGATTATCACTTTGTCTCCTGCGGGGCCAAAAATTTTCGCTTCCATAATATCACTTAGAGCTTTGTTGGCTTCCTGCATTGAGTCAGCGATAATCACGCCTTTGCCCGCAGCTAATCCGTCTGCCTTAACGACGATGGGCGGCTCTTGTCGCTCAAGATATCTCTGAGCCTCGGGGTAAGAGGAGAAAACAACGCTCTTAGGACAGGAGATACCATATTTCTGCATCAAGTTTCTGGCAAAAACTTTGCTTGATTCTATTTGGGTAGCTGCTTTAGTGGGACCGAAGATGGGGATACCTAAACTATCAAAATAATCCACTATGCCTGAAGCCAGTGGTGCCTCAGGGCCGACGATAATTAAATCAATGTTTTTGTCTTTAGCTACGTTACCTAAAGCTGCTATGTCAGTGGGCTTTGTTGTCAGGTTTTCAGCTATAAGTGCTGTGCCAGCATTCCCTGGAGCGACGTAAATCTTCTCTACATTGGGACTTTGGGCAATCTTCCACACTAAAGTGTGTTCCCTGCCTCCACCACCAATAACTAATATTTTCATAATTGGCTTTTCTTTGTTGCAGAGTCTAAGTTCTGCTCTTTACGAATACGCATGATGGAACCAGCATGTTCTAAGGCCAAGCAACAATGCTCCCAACACACAGTTCTATGCCCATAAGTGGGGCATTTGCCAAGTTTCCCTGTCGTAAATCTTTGCCCGCGCCAATAAATATATGTGCCCACGGCTTCTGCAACTTAAATGATTTACCTCTTCTATGGTTGAACAAGGGTTGGAAGCAATTTTATAATTATCTCTTTTTTTTCTTATGTTTGCCTCTGTTCTTTTTTACTCCCTTTAACTTAGTTCTGTTTGCCATTCTTACAAAATCTCTTTCTTTAATTTCTCAGCCTGCACAGGGTCAAAATCCTGGATTAATCTAAGCAACTCAGCAACATGTTCCTTTTCATCTTCAATGATGTGCTCCAATGTGGTCACAGCTTCTTCGCTCCCTAGACTCTCTATATGTTGCTGATACTGGTTTATGGCTTGTAGTTCTCCTATTAGATCTTCACGGAGCATCTCCAAATCGCCCTCTATAGCCATTTGTTCATCGTCTCTTTCCTCAAAAGGATAATTCATCTTCGCCTCCTTTTAATCTTATTTCGCTCTCACTCGTAAGTGTTCAATCATCCCGTGCCACCCTCTGAGTTCTATGTGGAGCCTACCCTAGGCGTGAGATTCTTCGCCTTCGCTTTAGAATGACAGTAGCGAAGGACTCACAGGGTGACACCAGGTTGAGCATTTATTCCCACTCTATAGTTGCAGGTGGCTTGCTAGTGATATCGTATACCACGCGGTTGACATTAGGCACTTCATTAACTATACGGTCGGAGATTCTAGCCAGAAGATCATAGGGCAGGCGTGCCCAATCAGCGGTCATGGCGTCCTCACTGTTTATCGCTCTGACCGCTATCAAATAGCCATAAGTTCGGTAATCGCCCATCACACCCACACTCTTGACATCAGTAAGCACAGCAAAGCTTTGCCATAGCTGGCGATAAAGTTTGGCCTTTTTAATCTCGTTCATAACAATCCAATCAGCGGCTCGAAGTATCTCCAGCTTATCTTTAGTCACTTCACCGATGATACGAATAGCTAATCCGGGTCCTGGGAATGGTTGTCGCCAAATCATGTCTTCCGGCAGCCCCAGAGCCAGTCCCACCTCCCGAACTTCATCCTTAAATAAATACCTTAGCGGCTCAATAAGAGTGAACTTCATTCTGGTTGGTAAGCCACCAACATTGTGGTGACTCTTTATCTTAGCTGAAGCTTTGGTTTGAGCAGAAGTGCTTTCGATGACATCGGGATAAAGAGTGCCCTGAGCGAGAAAATCAACCTTGCCTAATTTGGCTGCTTCCTCTTCAAAAACTTCGATAAATTCATTCCCTATCAGTTGTCGCTTTGCCTCGGGGTCTATTACCCCTTTAAGTTGCTCCAGGAATCTGTCAGTAGCATCCACATAAACTATATCCATCTTGAGATTGCGTTTGAAGACATTAAGCACCCTTTCTGGTTCCTCACGTCGCAATAAGCCATTGTTGATAAAAATGCAAGTCAACTTATTGCCAATAGCAGGGTCAACAAGGGTAGCAGTGACTGCTGAATCAACGCCTCCAGAAAGGGCACAGACGACTCTCCCATCGCCCACTTGCTCTCTAATCTTATCTACGCTCTCGGCTATGAAGTTGGCTGATGTCCAGTTGCCCTGGCAGCCACACACTCGATATAGGAAGTTCTGGAATATAGCCCTTCCTTGCGGTGTATGGCTTACTTCAGGGTGAAACTGTAGCCCGAAAATACCACTGTCGCTGCCTATAATGGCAAACGGCGAGTTTTCAGTATAAGCCAGAGCTTTGAAACCAGGGGGCATTTGCATTATTTGGTCACCGTGACTCATCCATACAGGGAGGGAGGGAGGAAGGCCAGCAAAAAGTGGGCAGTTTTCGCTGCTTACATGTAGGATAGCGTGACCATATTCATGCTTTGCCCCTGAAGCAACTTCACCCCCTAACTGATAGACCATGGCTTGCATTCCATAGCAAATGCCCATTACCGGTAGATGGCTCTCATAAATGTAAGATAAAGCCAAAGGAGCCTCAGAGTCATAAACGCTAGCTGGCCCCCCTGAGAGGATAAAGCCTCGCGGGTTAAGAGAGGCTATTTTCTCCCAGGGAGTGTCATAAGGCACAAGTTCACAATAAACATGGCATTCTCGTACACGTCTAGCAATGAGCATGCTATATTGAGAACCAAAATCAATCAATACTATGGTTTCACGTTTGCCTGGTGGAGGCTTAAGCTCAACCACAGGTTGGTCGCCATGCAATTCCCTAGCGATCTCTAGATAGGCAGATACTTCAACATCATCGCTAGCAGTAATTCGGTGGCTCTGTAGCTCGTTTTCCATGTTGGGATAACGTTATGATATAACCTAGCTTATCATTCTGCTATACTAGCGTCAAGAAAAATGAATGCTTTACAAAGACAAATAGAAAATGGGGTCAGAATTCTTAAACAGGGCGGGATAGTTGTTTTTCCTACTGATACAGTTTACGCTTTGGGAGCTGATGCTTTCAAGCCCAAGGCTGTGAAGAGAATTTATGAGGTAAAGAAGCGACCCAGGCAACTGGCTTTCCCGCTGCTCATTGCTGATATGTCTCAATTAACTGCTGTAGCTGAATCAATATCTGGAATTGCCTGGTTCTTGGCGAGCCATTTTTGGCCTGGTGGCTTGACCTTAGTTCTACCCAAAGCAGATTCATTACCTGCGTATCTTGCTCGAGAGTCCAACATAGCAGTGCGCGTTCCCGACCATCCTGTTTGTCTGGCTCTTATTCAATGTTTGGGGAATCCGATAATCGGGACCAGCGCTAATATCAGCGGCAAGCCAGCGACTTTAACTGCTGATGAAGCCAGACGACAGTTGGGAGACGGGGTTGACCTTATTATTGATGGAGGCAAATCCCCTGGCGGGGGTGAATCAACCATAGTGGACGTTACACATGAAGTCCCTGTGACTTTGCGCCAGGGCGTCATAACTCAATACAAAATTGAGGAAGCCTGTAAGGAATATTATGAGGTGAGTAACGATGCGTATTGCTCTAGGCTGTGACCACCGCGGCCTCAAAATAAAACAGCCAATTATGGAATTTCTCCCGAAGCTGAATCATAGCTATCATGATTTTGGCTGCTATAGCGCTGGCTCTGTGGATTATCCTGATGTCGCTCAGAAAGTGGCAGAGGCGGTAGCTTCAAGCGATTTCGACCATGGCATTCTAGTATGTAGCACAGGGATAGGCATGAGCATAGCAGCTAATAAGATAAGGGGGATAAGAGCAGCTTTATGCCACGATACCTTTACCGCACAGCGAGCTCGCCAACACAATGATGCCAATGTACTATGCCTTGGAGGAGAAAGCTTGGAGACTAACCTGGCCTTGGAAATTGTCAGAACCTACCTATCCACAGATTTTGAAGGTGGCAGGCATATCCCAAGGTTGAATAAAATAGAGGCTCTGGAAACAAAGGGCTTATAAATTCGCATCTCACTCTATTACCATCGAAGATTGTCTCCAATAGCTATCTTTTTAGCATGGATATATATTCCCACTGACGCAGACCTTGCCGGATAATGATAGCTTCCCCGGGACTGTCGCTCACCGCGAGAAGAACAAGATATTTTCATGAGCATCGCTCTTCGATTCTGTCACATTACCTGAGTAAGATCATCATGCCTAAGTCCAGAGGCGGGCCATAGACCAATGATGTGATGGCCCGAGCTAATTTTGGATAGCTACCTGAATCGAGTGATTTGAAAACTTGCTGGCAACCTTTTTGTATTTGAATTAAATTGACGATAGATAGGTATTATGCTATGTTACGCAACATAATTTATTTTAGAAAGTGTGAAGTAATGAAAAGCGATGCTGTAAAGCACGGAGTTGAGCGGGCACCTCACAGGTCGCTGTTGCGCGCTGTAGGTTGTGGCTCAGACGATTGGGATAAACCTTTTATTGGAGTGATTAATAGCTTTAGCGAAGTTGTTCCCGGGCATATTCACTTACAATCCATTGCTCAAGCTGTAAAAGAAGGAATCCGTAGTCGAGGCGGGGTACCTTTTGAAGCCAATACTATAGTTGTTTGTGATGGTATCGCCATGAATCATGCAGGAATGAAGTACAGCTTGCCCAGCAGGGAACTCATTGCTGATTCAAGTGAGGTTTTGGCTGAAGCCCATGCCTTCGATGCTTTAGTTTTTATCCCTAATTGCGACAAGGTAGTACCAGGGATGCTAATGGCAGCGGTGAGGCTTAATTTACCTTGCGTCTTTGTGAGCGGCGGACCTATGTTGGCAGGAAAGCTTAGCAGGGAAGGGAATACCAAATCGGTTGACCTTATCTCGGTATTTCAGGCTGTGGGCGAAGTGGCTAAAGGGAAGATGACCGAAGCTGAGTTAGAGGAACTAGAAGAGGTTGCCTGTCCTGGCTGTGGCAGCTGCGCCGGAATGTTCACTGCTAATACTATGAATTGTCTCACCGAAGCTCTGGGCATGGCTTTGCCTGGCAATGGAACGATACCAGCGGTGCAAGCGCGACGAAACCTATTGGCTTATGAAGCTGGACAGCAAATAATGGAGGTACTGGCTCAGAATATCCGACCTAGAGATATTGTCACCAAAGATTCTGTTTATAATGCTTTCTCTGTAGATATGGCTTTGGGTGGCAGCACCAACTCCGTATTACATCTTGCCGCAATAGCTTATGAGGCGGGAATCGGATTTCCCTTGTCTTTGATAAATGAGATAAGTGAGCGTGTTCCGCACCTATGCAAATTGAGCCCGGCAGGCGATTATCACATTGAAGATTTGGACTTAGCTGGCGGCATTCCGGCAGTGATGCAAGAACTATCCCCATTGCTAAATCTTAAGGTGAGAACCGTGTTAGGTAAACCGTTGGGCGAAGTAATAAAAGGGGCGAAGAACAAGAACAAGGAGGTAATACGTCCTTCATCACAGCCTCATAGCATTACTGGTGGAATTAGCATATTATTTGGTAATCTGGCGCCTGAAGGTGCTGTGGTGAAAAGTGCCGCAGTGGCTTCCGAAATGCTAGTTCATCAGGGACCAGCAAGGGTTTTCGACGGTGAAGAAGAAGCCACAGCAGCGATAATGAAAGGTGAGTTCAAGTCTGGTGAAGTAATCGTTATTCGATATGAAGGACCGAAGGGAGGTCCAGGAATGCGTGAAATGTTAACACCTACCTCTCTTCTCAGTGGCATGGGTATGGATAAAGAGGTAGCTCTTATTACTGATGGACGTTTTTCGGGAGGTACTCGGGGCGCGGCTATTGGGCATGTCTCTCCCGAAGCAGCAGAGGGAGGTCCTATAGCTGCCTTGAGGGATGGCGATACTATCAAAATAGATATTCCCAAACATAGATTAGAAGTAGAGTTAGGCCAGGAAGAGCTAGAAAAACGATTGAATTCACTGCCCCCTTTCGAGCCTAAGGTTAGGACTGGTTATCTTAAGAGGTATAGTGACAAAGTAACTTCAGCTAGCACCGGGGCAGTATTTGCTGACTAAGGTGGATATATTATGAAGAAAACTGGTGCCCAGATTCTGTGCGAAAGCCTGGTTAGAGAAGGTGTCGAAGTTATTTTTGGCATTCTTGGTGGCACTATCTTGACAATATATGATACATTGCCTGAATATCCTCAGCTTCGACATATATTGGTTCGCCATGAACAGGGAGCAGCTCATGCCGCTGATGGCTATGCCAGAGCTAGGCATAAAGCCGGTGTATGCCTGGCTACTTCAGGCCCAGGAGCTGCTAACTTGGTGACTGGAATTGCTAATGCGTATATGGACTCCTCTCCCTTAGTAGCTATAACAGGCCAGGTAGCTAGGTCTGTTATTGGCAAGGATGCTTTCCAAGAGACAGATATCACTGGCATCACCCTTCCTATCACCAAGCATAATTATCTTGTCTCCGATGCTGCAGAGCTAGCTAAAACGATTAAAGAAGCTTTTTATATTGCACAGACAGGTAGGCCAGGCCCTGTGCTTATCGATATACCAAGGAATGTTCAGCAAGAAAAGGCGGAATTTGTTTATCCTGACAAAGTTGCTCTGCCAGGCTACAGGTTTACCTCCCGAGGTCACTCGGCTCAAATCAAAAAAGCAGCAAGGCTCATTAACGAAGCCAAGCAACCCGTTATCATCGCTGGTAGAGGAATAATTATTTCCCAGGCTTATGCTGATTTTAGTGAATTGGCTGAGAAAGCACAGATACCAGTGGTCCATACTCTTCTGGGAATTGCCTCCTTCCCCGGTAACCATGTACTTGATTTTGGCATGCTCGGGATGCATGGTATGGCGTGTGCCAACATGGCAGTGCAAAATGCAGACCTTATCATTGCTATTGGTATGAGGTTTGATGACCGTGCTACAGCGGACCCCAAAGGTTTTGCTCCTAACGCCCGTGTTATTCACATTGATATCGACCCCGCGGAGATAGGAAAGAATGTGAGAGTGGACGTACCTATAGTCGGGGATGTTAAGGATGTGCTGAAGGCTATAAATAAGGAAATTGACTGTAGAAATCATCTGGAGTGGCTCTCCCATCTGGACCAATGGAGGTACGAACATCCATCTTTGGCAATCAGGCAGAATGATGAGGTGTTGCCTCAATATGTTATCCAGCAGATTTACGAAGCTACCCAAGGCGATGCCACGGTAGTTACCGGCGTGGGGCAGAATCAAATGTGGGCAGCACAGCATTTTATTTACACTAAGCCAAACAGCCTTATTTCCTCAGGTGGCTTGGGCACAATGGGGTTTGAACTTCCCGCTGCCATAGGGGCTAAAGTGGGTTGCCCTGAGGAAGTGGTATGGTGTATTGCTGGCGATGGTGGTTTTCAAATGACTATACAAGAACTGGCTACCATAGCCCAGGAGAACATCGGTGTAAAGATAGCAATTATCAATAATGGTTATCTTGGTATGATAAGACAATGGCAGGAATTTTTTTACCAGCGTCACTATGTTGATTCAAAGCTTTGGAATCCTGATTTTGTCAAGATTGCCGAAGCCTATGATATTCCTGGAATCAGGGTGGAGCGTAGGGATGAGGTAGCTACAACCATACATAAGGCAATGGATTGCCCCGGACCTTTTCTTATAGATTTTGTTGTTGAGCCGGAGGAGAACGTTTATCCTATGGTGCCGCCTGGAGAAAGCTTAGCCACTTTATTAGAAACACCTAAGCCAGAGGCGGTGAGCAACTATTGAGGTTATTTCTAGAGAGGCAAATTGTCTAATACAAAACACACTCTAGTAGCTTTAGTAGAAGATAAACCTGGTGTCCTGACCAGAGTGGCTAGCCTGTTTCGGCGCCGAGGCTTTAATATCGAGAGTATCGCTGTAGGGCGTAGTGAGCAGCCTGGCTTATCCCGTATGACTATCGTTGCCGGCGGCGACTCTGCAGAGGTAGAGCAGGTCAGAAAACAGTTAGATAAATTAATCAATGTGGTTAGAGTATCTGATATAAGCAAGGAGGCTATAGTAGCCCGGGAGCTAGCCTTAATCAAGGTCAATGCTACCGCTTCAACAAGAAGCGAGATCATACAAATTGTTGACATTTTCCGGGCTAATATAGTTGATGTTGCTGCTGATTCAGTCACGGTGGAAGTCACAGGAGACGAAAATAAAATAAATTCTCTGCTTGAGCTTCTTCGCCGTTTTGGAATTAAAGAGCTGACGATGACAGGCAGAATTGCCTTGACTCGAGGTGGTACTGCTTGAAACTCACCTAACGGAAGGCTAAAAATAGATAGGAGGTAATCATGGCTAAAGTCTATTATGACAAGGATGCTGATCTGGAGTTAATCAAAGGAAAGACGATTGGCGTTATTGGCTATGGCAGTCAAGGGCATGCTCATGCCCAAAATCTGAGAGATAGCGGCTGCCAAGTCATTGTTGCTGAAGCACCCAATAGTGAAGGGTGGAAAGCAGCACAAAGTGCTAATTTTAGAGTAGCTAGTGCCGCTGAAGTAGCTAAAGATGCGAACATTATCGTTATGCTTGTTTCTGACAATCTGCACCGCGAAATCTATTATGGGTCAGTTGAAAAGGAGCTTAGTAAGGGCAAGACTTTGATGTTTGCCCACGGTTTCAATATTCACTACTCACAAATCATACCACCGCTTGATGTCGATGTGATTATGGTTGCTCCTAAATGCCCAGGACATATGCTACGCCGACTATATACAGAAGGTTCGGGCCCTCCAGCTTTGATTGCTACCTACCGCGATACCTCGGGTAAAGCCAAAGATATTGCTTTAGCTTATGCTAGGGGCATTGGCTGTACTAGAGCTGGAGTTTTAGAAACGACTTTTGCTGAGGAGACGGAAACCGACCTTTTTGGAGAACAAACAGTACTCTGTGGGGGAGTCACCTCTCTTATCAAAGCTAGTTTTGAAACATTGGTAGAGGCTGGCTATCAACCAGAGAACGCCTATTTTGAGTGCCTCAATGAGCTTAAGCTTATTGTTGACCTAATATATCAGGGTGGTTTGAGTTACATGCGCTATTCAGTGAGTGACACTGCGGAATATGGCGATTATACCCGTGGCCCACGAGTCATTAACGACTTGGTCAAGAAAGAAATGAAGAAAATTCTGGCAGAGGTTCAGGATGGCAGCTTTGCCAGAGAGTGGATTTTAGAGAATCAGGCTGGACGCCCAAGCTTTAATGCTATGAAGCGAATAGAGGCTGAGCACCCAATCGAAATCGTGGGCAAAAAGCTCAGGGATATGATGCCCTGGCTGAAGGGCTGAAAATAGCTTTGGAAATATGAAAAGAGCCCAAAAAGATAATGAGCAAAGTAAAGTTATAAAAGCCTTTTATAGATGTTATTCAAGGAGGAACTTGTTGGCGAATTTGCCCTGCCGTTCGGTTTATGATAGACCTGACTAATACTGGCGGCAGAGGTATGCTTAGCAGAAAGCGCTTGATTGATTGTTTCATTGGTATGTTTCAGTAAAAATGCATTAAAAAGGGAACCATGGACAAGGTAATCATCTTCGACACCACTTTGCGAGATGGGGAGCAGGCGGCTGGGGCGAGCTTAAATGCTCAAGAAAAGCTGGAAATAGCTCGTCAGTTGGATAGGCTTGGCGTAGATGTTATCGAGGCTGGTTTTCCTGCCAGCTCACCTGGCGATTTTGAAGCTGTTCGCCTTATTGCCCAGGAGGTAAGACGCCCCATAATTTGCGCTCTTGCTTCTGCTAATACTGAGGCTGTGGATAGAGCCTGGGAGTCAAGTAAAGGGGCAGCTCATCCTCGAATCCATGTTTTCTTGTCAGCTTCAGATATTCAACTTTCTTATCAGCTCAAGAAGAGTCGGGACGAGATTCTAAGCATGTCCCGAGAAATGGTGGCTCACGCTAAAAGTTACCTCGATGATGTTGAGTTCTCACCTATGGATGCCACCCGTGCCGAGCCTGCTTATATCTATCAGATTCTGGAAGCTGTGATTGATGCTGGGGCAACTACGGTCAATATTCCTGACACCGTAGGTTATATTACACCACCTGAGTTTAGGGATTTGATTAAAGGTATTCTTACTCAGGTACCCAATATCCGCAAAGCTGTGCTTAGCGTGCATTGCCACAATGATTTGGGACTAGCCGCAGCTAATAGCCTTGAGGCGATAATAGCTGGAGCGCGCCAAATTGAGTGTACTGTTAATGGTATTGGAGAGCGAGCTGGCAACGCCTCCTTGGAGGAAATTGTAATGGCGTTAAAGACTCGCCAGGATTTCTTCGGAGTTACTACCAGGATTAATACCACGCAAGTCTATAGGACAAGTCGCCTGGTAAGCGAGCTTACGGGGTTCTCTATCCAGGCTAACAAGGCTATCATCGGAGAAAATGCCTTTCGCCATCAGTCGGGCATTCACCAAGATGGTGTACTTAAAAAGGCTATCACTTACGAGATTATGGATCCAAGGTCAATAGGTATTCCATCAAGCACCCTGGTACTAAGCAAGCTGAGTGGAAGACATGCTTTCAAAGAGAGGTTAGCTGAGCTTGGTTATACTTTGAGTGAGGAGGCTCTGAACCATGCCTTTCAAGGCTTTAAAGATCTGGCTGATAAGAAAAGGGAGATTACAGATCGCGATATTCAATCTTTAGTGGCCGAAGAGCTTCGTACCACTACTGAACTTTATCACCTCGACCATGTTGAAGTCTCCTGCGGTGACCATAGCCTCCCTACAGCTACGGTTAGGCTCATTAGTCCTGATGGGCAGGGACTGGCGGATGCTGCTCTGGGCACAGGCCCTGTGGATGCCGTATATGAGGCTATCAATCGAATAGTTGGCATTCCTAACAAGCTCACAGAGTTCACCATTAAATCGATTACTGAAGGAATTGACGCTATCGGTGAAGTGCTAATACGAATCGAGAGTGATGGCATAACCTATACTGGTCGTGGTGCCGCCACTGATATTATTGTTGCTAGTGCCAAGGCATACATGAATGCCCTGAACCGTTTGTTGGCAGCAAAAAGAGACAGCAGTGATGTCAAAACCTAAGCTTAAGCGTGCTCATAAAGATTATGAAGGTCTCCCGAGGTCTAAGGCCAGGCGCGCTGAATTTTTGGCGGGAGAGCTTGATATAGTTCCATTAGTCTCGAAATCTTTTAACCCTTAGGTAATGAGTTTGAGCTCTCAACTAGAAATAACCTTACGCTTGCTTTTAGCTGTTGGTTTATCTGCTGCTATTGGTTATCAGCGGGAGCGAAAAGGTAAGGCGGCAGGGTTACGCACTCATATCTTGATTGGTTCAGGATCAGCTCTATTTACCTTAGCATCTATGTATGGCTTTAGTGGTGCAGTTGACCCCTCGCGAGTCGCTGCTGGAGTGGTAGCTGGAGTTGGCTTCATTGGTGCTGGTGTCATCTTCCGTGGCATTAGTGAAGAGCGTAAGGAAGAGGTAGCGGGATTGACTGGGGCAGCATGCATTTGGGTTACCGCTGCCATAGGTCTGGCTGCTGGCGCTGGAATGTTCTTTATTAGCGTCATTACTACACTAATAGTGGTGGGCGTTTTAATGCTGCCCAAAATTCGTGATTAAGAGGAGATTTAAGAAGTGCAAGTCTTGACCCTGGCTGAAAAGATTTTAGCCGCCCATAGCGGCAAGGAGAAAGTTAAACCTGGCGAATTCATAAACGCTAAGGTCGACTTAGTTTTGGCTAATGATATAACCGCGCCTTTAGCCATAAAAGAGTTCCATCGACTTGGAGTATCCAGAGTTTTCGACCCTGCAAAAGTAGTCATGGTTCCTGACCACTTTTGTCCTAATAAGGATATAAAATCTGCAGAGCAAGCAAAGATGATGCGTGAATTTGCTAAGCAGCAGGGGCTGATTTACTTTGAGGTAGGACGGATGGGCATAGAGCATGTGCTCCTGCCCGAGCAGGGCTTTGTTTCCCCCAGCCAGGTTATCATTGGCGCTGACTCCCACACTTGTACTTACGGTGCTTTAGGAGCTTTTGCCACTGGCATGGGCTCAACCGATATCGCTGTAGCTATGGCTACCGGTGAAATATGGATGAAGGTGCCGCAAACTATTAAGTTCATTTATCATGGGAAGCTGCCTGAATGGGTTAGCGGCAAAGACCTCATTCTCTACACCATTGGAGACATTGGTGTTGATGGAGCGCTTTACTCCGTTATGGAATTTTCCGGTGAAGCAATCGAAGAGCTACCAATGGATGGACGCTTTACCATGGCAAACATGGCTATTGAGGCTGGAGCTAAAGCTGGCATCTTCCATGTAGATGATAAAGCTAAAGAATACCTCCGCAATGTCATTACAAGCGGAGCTACCTCAGCCATTGCGAGGAGCGAAATAGCTAAGCAATCTCAAATCATTTCAATAGTCCAGTCGGATGAAGAGGCTGAGTTTGCTAAGATAATCGAGTACGATATATCAAAAATTGAGCCCCAGGTGGCGTTCCCCCATCTCCCTTCTAATACTAAACCTATAAGTCATGTAGGTGACATAAAGTTAGACCAGGTAGTGATTGGTGGTTGCACCAATGGTCGACTCGATGACTTAAGAGTGGCAGCCAGGCTATTTAAAGAAAGACAGGTGCACTCTGAACTGAGATGCATTGTCATTCCCGGGTCGCAGAGGGTCTATCTTGAGGCGCTAAGGGAGGGGTTAATAGAGACCTTCATCGAAGCTGGAGCCGTGGTAAGCACCCCGACCTGTGGTCCCTGCCTCGGTGGCCATATGGGAGTCTTGGCTGCTGGTGAGCGCTGCCTTTCTACTACTAACCGAAATTTCGTTGGCAGAATGGGAAGCCCTCAGTCTGAGCTTTATTTAGCCAGCCCGGCAGTAGCCGCCGCCAGCGCTATTTCAGGGAAAATCGCCAGCCCGGAGGAAGTTGTAAGCTAAAGTGGAAAAGGAACTGACGTGAATAGGTTAGGTTCTCCAAAGAAAAATGAGAGTCCAAAGTACTGGATTGCGCATAAAAAGGATGTTGGCAGTGCATGTATAAGGCACCCATCTCATGGGAATGAAAATTGGGAGCGCAGATTTTCACCCAAAGACTTAAACCCAGAATGGGAGGATAATTGGGATGCCTTTGAAAAGTATATGCCTTGAGTGCCAATATCCGATAATATGGTGACACAGCTCGATATGCTTGTCCCAGAAGGAGCTAGCGTTTGAAACTAAAAGGTAAGGTTCATAAATTTGGTGCAAACGTCGATACTGATGCTATTATCCCAGCACGCTACCTCAATGTTTCCGAGCCTGGTGAATTGGCGAAACATTGTATGGAGGATATTGATATTGAGTTCACCACGAAAATTGAGCCAGGAGATATCATAGTAGCTTCTGCTAACTTCGGCTGTGGCTCCTCAAGGGAGCATGCTCCTTTGGCAATAAAAGCTTGTGGTATTTCCTGTGTTATTGCTCAAAGCTTTGCCCGTATTTTCTTCCGCAATGCCATTAATATTGGCTTGCCCCTTTTAGCATGTGATGAAGCGGTAAATGAAACAGAAGCTGGTGATACGTTAGAGGTCGATTTGTCCTGCGGTGAAATTAACAATGTTTCCAAGCACAAGAAATTTACGGCTAAACCTTACCCTGAATTTATGATGGGAATCATAGCCTCTGGTGGGCTAATCGAATATACTAGAAGTAAATTATAAGGTGGTTAACTGTCACCCCGGGTGATAGCGAAGGGTCTCCGAGATTCTTAGCTGCGCTCAGAATGACAAATAGCGGCTCGAAATGACAAGCGAAGAATGGAGGAATAGGTATGGAATTTGATATGGCAGTTTTACCCGGTGATGGTGTTGGCCCCGAGGTTGTAGCCGAGTCACTGAAGGTTTTACAAGTTGTGGGTGAAAATTTCAGGCATAGCTTTCACTTTCATAATGGCCTAGTGGGTGGCATTGCCATAGATACCGACGGCACAGCTCTTACTGAGGAAACAGTAAATATGTGTGGCCAATGCGATGCTGTGTTGTTAGGAGCTGTTGGCGGACCTAAGTGGGATGACCCGCAGGCCAAAGTCCGTCCTGAAGATGGGCTTCTAGCCTTGCGTAAGCGATTGGGGCTGTTTGCCAACTTACGCCCTGTGAAAGTTTTGCCCATGCTGGTTAATTCTACCTCGCTTAAGCCGGAGGTAATTAAGGGAGTTGATTTGGTAGTGGTCAGGGAACTAACTGGAGGAATCTACTTTGGTCAACCTAAGAAACAGTGGCGAACCCCGGAAGGGAGGCAAGTAGTTGATACCCTAGCCTATTCCGAAGCGGAAATTGAGCGCATACTAAGGGTTGGCTTCGAGTTAGCCCGTAGCCGTGGTAAAAAACTAATCTCGGTGGATAAAGCTAACGTCCTCGAATCATCTCGACTATGGCGGCAGATTGCTATAGAGATTTCTGCGGATTACCCTGATGTTGAGCTACAGCATATGCTGGCTGATGCTTGTGCCATGCGGCTCATTCAGCACCCCAGCGAATTTGATGTTTTGGTTATGGAAAATATGTTCGGTGATATCCTTACCGATGAGGCTTCAATGCTAGCTGGTTCCATGGGGATGCTGCCTTCTGCCAGCCTGGCTGGAACTCCCAAGGGGAAAACCTTTGGTATGTATGAACCGATTCACGGCAGTGCTCCAAGTCGAGCAGGGCAAAATATGGCCAATCCTATTGCTACTATCTTGAGCGTGGCCATGATGCTCCGTTATTCCTTTGAACTGGAAGCTGAAGCTCAAGCCATAGAAAAAGCCGTTTTAGTTACTTTGGAACAAGGCTATAGGACTTACGATATAATGTCAGAGGGCAAAACTAAGGTAGGAACGAAGGAGATGGGAGATTTAATCGGTCAAAGGGTAAAATGAAAATAATTCAGCTCTATGACACGACCTTAAGAGACGGTGCCCAACAGGAAGGAATTTCTTTCTCTGTTGAGGATAAGCTGAAGATTGTTCAGAAACTTGATGCGCTGGGCATTGATTTCATCGAGGGTGGTTGGCCAGGCTCTAACCCCAAAGATACTGAGTTCTTTACCAGAGCACAGAACTTGAATTTGTCTCATGCAGTGTTGGTTGCTTTTGGTAGCACTAGGAGGGTTGGTCACACAGCAGACGAAGATGCTAATCTCCAAGCCCTGTCTGAAGCTAAAACCAAGGTTGTTACCATTGTAGGCAAGGCCTGGGATAAACAGGTGACTCAAGTTCTGGAAACTACACTGGAAGAGAATTTGAATATGCTCATGGATTCTATAAGTTACCTCAGGTCAAAGGGGCAAAGAATCTTCTTCGATGCCGAGCACTTTTTCGATGGCTACAAAACAAATCCTGAATATAGCCTTGCGGTAGTAACCAGGGCTGCTAAAGCTGGTGCTGAATGTGTAGTCCTTTGCGATACTAACGGCGGCACCTTGCCTGCACAGATAGTAGAGGCTATTAAAGCTGTTCAAAAAGCAACTTCTGTTCCCTTGGGCATTCATGCCCATGATGATGCCGGGCTTGCTACAGCTAATTCGCTGGCTGCTGTTGAAGCAGGAGCTATTCAAGTTCAGGGGACTATTAATGGTTACGGTGAACGCTGTGGCAATGCTAACCTCTGCTCCATCATACCAACTTTGAAACTCAAGATGGGCATTGATTGTGTTACACAGGAGCAGTTAAGTAAACTTAGTGCTATCTCCCGATATATTTCGGAGCTAGCTAATCTGCCTCATTACGACCGTCTTCCTTATGTGGGTATTAGTGCTTTTACCCATAAAGGCGGGACTCATGTTTCCGGCTTGGCGAAGTGGGAGGATAGTTATCAGCATATAAATCCCGACTTGGTTGGCAATCGTCCTCGTGTCGTCATTTCCGAGCTAGCGGGGAAGGGAAGTATCCTCTACAAAGCTAGAGAGCGAGGGATACCCATTCCCAAAAGCGGGGAAATTGAAAATGTGCTGCGGCAAATCAAGTCGCTAGAAAAACAAGGCTTTCAATATGACAGCGCTGAAGCATCATTTGAACTCTTGCTTCGACGTGCCCAGCCCGACTATCAGCCACCTTTTGAGCTAGTTGATTTTATGGTAGTGGTGGAGAAGCGCCGCCGTCTCCCCAGTAGTGGAAATCAAGAAGAGCTATTGTCAGAAGCTACAATCAAGGTAAGGGTGGATGATAAGATAGTACATACTGCTGCCGAAGGGGATGGGCCAGTCAACGCACTTGACCAAGCTTTGCGTAAGGCTTTAATCCAGTTCTATCCTGATTTGACCGGTGTCACCCTTACCGATTATAAGGTGCGTATACTTGAAGAAGCCGCTGGCACTGCATCGCAGGTGAGGGTGCTCATCGAGTCCAGTGATAGCCAGGAGCATTGGAGGACAGTAGGCAGCTCAACTAATATCATTGAAGCTAGCTGGCTGGCTCTGGCGGACAGTATTGAGTACTGGCTAACAAAGCAAGCTGGTCAGGCAAGGCGAAAGATATGAAAAAATTATGGGACAAAGATCAAGAAAGGACATTCTTCACTGAAGCAAGGGAATTTGCCTCATTTGAGCAATTATTCTATGTCAGTGATGATGATAGATATTATGCGTATTGGCCAAAGAACTACAAGGAGTCTAAGACTACGTTACAAGCAAGGAATGCTTTAATAGGGAGATTTACAGAGAAGTGGAGTGCTAACTTACTTCAAGACTTTGCCAAAGATAAAGGTCATCATGTTGTTCAAGGTGCTATATGTGATGAAATAGGTTTGCCTAAACGCTCCAGTGCTGATCTTGCTATCTGTAGAGTGCCAAATATTATCCAGAGCGCAGACAACATCCTACTAATTTTTGAAATAAAGATGTCGGTTGTATGGAACTGGGAATTGAAGCTCGTGAATGATAAGGAGGAGTTGATTTGTCTAGGAGATTACAGAACACATCAAGGTACCCCGGGACTACTAAGGTCTGATTCTATGTTGAAAGCAATTGGTAAAAGTATAAACATAAGGGTCTCAAGTGCTAAGGCCTCAAAGATTCCTATCATTGTTCTTGGGAATACGCCTATCACAGATACATACTATGAAAAGGTTGACCACTTAAAAACCAGTGGCATCATACAGGGATTTTGGTCTATAAATTCTGTGCCTTTGGATAATGATAGAGAGAATATAAAAAATACCAAAGGCCTCGGATTTTATCGGTTCGATACTTATGAAGAATTTGCAAACAAATTGGAGGGTTTGTTTGGAGAGGAAAGAGAGTTTTTCTCGGGCATGAGGACCAAAGACGAACTTGGAAGAATGATTGAAGTTGCCGATCAAGCAGACACTTACAAGAAAAAGGCAGAGAAGTTCTTAGCTTTGATAAGGGGATAGAAGGCAATGAATAATGATAAGAAATATGTACTTCAAAGGAGGAAAGGGACTGAGACAAGTTCTTTTGGTGTTCCTGGGAGAATCGGCCATGATTCAACCAAATTTTATAGGAGCAAGCTATACGAGGGGCAAAGGATTAAGAGCCCCGCCCAATACATAGAGAATGAGACCGATCCTTTGGTGCTAGACAAAATTTTCTGCAAGTCGTCTGAAACTATGGGCGAGATCCCTGATTATAGTATTCACTTGATGGTAACGTCACCACCTTATAATGTTACAAAGGAATATGATGAAGATTTAACTCTAGATGAGTATAGAGAGTTGTTGAAGCAAGTCTTTACTGAGACATATAAAAAGCTTGTTACCGGGGGTAGAGCATGTATAAATCTAGCAAATCTTGGGAGGAAGCCATACATTCCTATGCATAGCTATATTATACAAGACATGCTTGGAATCGGTTTTTTAATGAGAGGAGAGATAATCTGGAATAAGGCATCTAGTGCCAGTCCTTCTACTGCGTGGGGAACTTGGCTATCTGCCGCCAACCCAATTCTCAGAGACATTCACGAGTATATCTTGGTTTTTTCAAAAGAAGCATTTAATAGGAAAAATTTGCCTGGGAAAATTAGTACGATACCAAGAGAGGAATTTCTCGAATTCACAAAGAGTGTTTGGACATTCCCTGCTGAATCGGCGAGGAGAGTTGGCCATCCTGCGCCTTTTCCAATTGACCTTCCATATAGATTAATCCAGTTATATACTTTCAAAGAAGAAGTTGTTTTAGATCCATTTTGCGGAAGTGGTGCCACTTGTATTGCGGCTTCAAAAGCGAATAGACATTATATTGGTTACGATATTAAGAAGGAGTATGTCGCTCTAGCACAGCGAAGACTCTATGAAAACTTAATGCCATCGATGAAGAAAAATAGGTCAATAAAACTTGCTAGTAATAAAGCAACCAACGGCGCATGACGCAATATAAACAAAAACGGGGAAAAGGGGAGTGATTGAATTAGAATATTCGCTAGTAATTGAAGCTACCAAAGGGCTGGATTATCTTGGAGTTTATCCTCCAGATTTAGAAGGTTTTACAAGGATGGGACATTTAACTGGGCATGAACGGCTGTCGCCCAGACATTTATGCCTTGTGTGCAATGAACCGTAGGCAGCTCAACCAAAAAATCATTGAAGCAAGCTGGCAAGACACGAGACTGATAAAGTTTAGGTAGAAATCATACTTAAGTGGCTCCCGTGCAGTGAAGGGGGTGCCTATGAAGTGGAGAGGTTTATCTTCGAGGACAAGGTGGGCCCTGGTAATGATGCTGGTGGCGATTTTCCCTACGGTGGCAGGCGTTATTATCGGAGTGGCGTTATTTGGAGAAACTGCTCCACCGTTTGTCTATGCGTTTCCTGCAATCTGGCTAATCTTGTTCCTTGTTAGCTTACAAAGGCTCAAGGCAGGGCTTATTGGCGGAATCGTCTGGGCTGTGATAAACCTCTTTGCTCCTCTCATCATTGCACTCCAGGGGTTAAGGAGCTCTCTTGCCCAAGCTCTGGGTATACCTGTTTGCCCATTTTCCATCGTAGGCGCGGTAATAAGTGCGGTGATAATTTACCTATGCCTCAGGGCATATAAGGAAGTAACACCAGCGGCGGCGTAAAGATTGAGCGAGGGAAACGGTGAAGCTAGGGAACGCCTGATAGCGCTTCTTGGGTGGCATCCGTAATGTGGCTGTGAACCAGTTAAGTGGAATTCACCTGTCCCTACCTTTGCTGTAAAAACGATAGCAGAAAGGAGGTGACGCCAATGATAAACTAAAGCCAGCTTCTTCGCTACGTGTGGTGGAGAAGTTAGCTCTACTTCGAGGGCCCGATAAATTTAAAGAGGAGGGTACAATGAAAGTGATGGTGCGAACCATTATGAAAGTCTTCCCTGGCAAGATAGCAGAGGCGATGGAATTTGAAAGAAAGCACATGGCTATCGCGAACCGTGTATTGGGGATATCTGGGAAGTGTTATCGCCCTCTTAGTGGCGGAGGCGATACCATGCGTACTATCGTTTCCGAGGGTGAGTTTGATAGCCTCGCTGCATTTGAAGCCCACCCTGAGAAGATGGGAGCTGATTCAGAGATGCGGGCGCTCATGCCGAAGTTTGAGGAGGTCATCGAGAGTATGGAAGTCGAATTCTACCTGCCGATGCCATAGAGTACAGCCAGGTGAGTTCAGTCTCGATATAAACCGGTCACGGATAAGGCGGGGGATGGTGTTAGCTTAGCCTGCGTAAGGAGGTGATGCCTATGCTAGTCTGAAGTTAGCTTCTTCGCTGCGGGCGGCGGATAGGTTGCTCTTATTTCAACTGCCCGAAATCTGAAAGGAGGTGATTGAATTGAAAAAGTTGAATGCCGCAGCTATCTTGATTTGCATCTGTGCAGCATATAGCGTGTTTGAAGCCATCTGGGGGCTTGCGTCAACCGAGAGCTTTATCCAAATGTGGGCAGAGATGATGGGAACAACTGTTAAAGAGTCAGCAGTCCTGACGATGGCAGTCCAGTTCTTCGCAATATATCACTTGGTTGCTCTTGTAGCCTTGGCCATTATTGCCGTGATTCCGCTTAGGAGAGCAGAGAAATGGGCCTGGGTCACAATCCTGGTTTTGGGTGGAATCGGTCTAGGTTCAGGCATCGCTCTCTGGGCTCCATATGCTCCTATCATGTATGTGTTTTTCGCGATGTGGATAGCTGCGTTAGCGCTTTCTGCGAAGCCAAGCCTTGCAAAGAAAGAGTGAACGGGGGAGGCGATGCTATTCGTGGTCTCATTTGCGAGACGGAGTGGGATAGCATGGCCGCAATGGAAGCCTATTTTGAGAAGCAGTTCGCGGACTCAGAGTGGCAGGCGCTCATGCCGAAGTGGGAGGATGTCATCGAGAGTCACCAACTCGAGTTCCTGATGCCGATGCCATAAGGAGCATATCTGGGTCAATTCCGATGCTAACAATCATACTGATATGGCGAGGGAGCGAAGTTCTGTGGTCGTTTTGTTCCCTCGCCTATTTATATTTGGCTGCTGGTGCTTCTATTCTCTACCATGGCTTGCCAATAGGCATGATATATAGGGGCTTAATCTGTTCTTCCAGTCCCAAAACCTTTCTCACCTCTTCGTCATCAAAGGCCCCAACCTCCACTGTAGCTAAATCTAGAGCTACAGCTTGAAGGTGGATATTCTGCCCCACATGTCCTACCTCCATGTGAACATACCGTTCACCACGTCTGCCGTACCTGTAGGAAGTCCTGGCATAAAGGGCACATATCACGATGTCCACGGGGGCTGCAGCGATAAATCCTTCATCCAGAGCTGCCCTGGCTAAACCTAGCCTCAAGTCGCCTGGCTGATGCAAAGTGATTGAATGAGTATCCGCTTCATAGTGGTAAACACCGGCTTCCAATCCTTCTACAGTTTGTTTGCCAACAGCTACAGAGATTTCCAGGGGATAGGTAGCTCCAGCACTGGGTGCTGCTCTAAGTCTTCCAGCTCCAGTTATACCTTGAGCCGACCAGAGCACTTGAGATAGCTGGGGAAGAGTTAATGGCTCTGAACGATATCGTCGAACTGACCTGCGACTAGCTACAGTCTCTTCCAGGGACATATTGCTCCTAATGTGAGGAGGTGGAAGTCTTACCATAATTTGCTTCATGTAAGCCTCTCAGCTAGTTCAGAGCCTGCACACAATCTCTAGCCCTTGATGATACCTAGGGGGACAGCCATGGCTACTTTTTTCGAAATGCCAGCTTCATGAACAACATCAATTACTTGGGTTACATCTTTATAAGCCTGGGATGCTTCCTCAGCCAGCGAGTTTATGTTGCCTGTCTTAATGGTAATGCCTCTTTCTTCTAATTCTTGCAGCACATCTCTACCCTTCAAGCTTCGCCTAGCAGCGCCGCGGCTCAGCACTCTACCAGCGCCGTGACATGTGGAGCCAAAGCTCTCCTCCATAGCTTTCTGGGTGCCTACAGCAACAAAAGAGCAACGGCCCATGTCGCCGGGGATAAGCACAGGCTGGCCTGTTTTTTTATATCTCTCAGGAACATCCTTATGTCCTGCTGG
>JAFGBN010000052.1 GCA_016933195.1 Dehalococcoidia bacterium
GCTGAGGCTGTAGATAAACGTCTGAAAAGGATAAACAAGCCGATTAAAGTGGCAGTTATGGGTTGTGTAGTCAATGGCCCTGGCGAGGCTAAAGATGCTGATGTCGGCCTTGCCTGTGGCAAGGGGAAGGGTGTGATATTTAGGAAGGGGGAAAGGATTAAGACTATTCAGGAAAAGGATTTTGTAGAGGCTCTGATGGCAGAGGTGAATAAGTTCTAAAGAAGCACGGAGGTAAAACATGAATTGGATAGCTGCAAGATCTGAGCCACTTGTATCGTGGCTAGAGGTGCAGGTTTTGCTATTTGGCAAATAAGGGAAGCAAGACGCAGTGCTAATGCACAAGTTGCAGTAGGTCTATTTGAGGATTTACGCAATGCTGAAACAGTAGAAAAGCTTCGTTCAATTTGTGACCTCGAATCAGGTGATTTCAAATGCTTACCAAGTGACAAAAAGGAAGAGATAGATTACGTGATTGATAGCTTTGACATGTTAGGAGCTTTAACACTTAACAAAATTATCGATAAGAAGCTAGCAATATAAACATATGCGGGGCCTCCAGCTTTAAGATGCTGGACTCAGCTATATAAACATGATGTCAAGGAAGAGCGGAAAAAGCGAGGATATTACGTTGACAATTATGAGACCTTTGTAAGACTTTCGCTGGATTACTTTAAGGAAGCTCCTATAAAGGTAAAGTTCTATAGAAAAGGTGAAGAGAGTGAAGGAATAGGCTTGGTAAGTGAATTGCAAAGGGATGAGCTCCTCCCGAGAAGTTTGAAGGAGATTAAAAAGGAAAGAAAGGTTACAAAAAATGCGTTTTTCTAAGCTTTTTGGCAAGACATTACGACAGGCACCAGCAGAAGCTGAGAGCATAAGCCATCAGTTATTGCTTAGAGCGGGCATTGTTGCCCAGGAAGCTGCCGGAATTTATTCCTATTTGCCCTTAGGGTGGCGAGTCTTCAGAAAGATAGAGCAGATAATCAGAGAGGAGATGGATAAAGCTGGCGGTCAGGAATTGATGCTACCGGTGCTTCAGCCTTTTGAGCTGTGGCAAAAATCAGGTAGATGGGTCTCATTCGGTCAATCTCTATTCACTCTAACTGACCGCAAGGAGCACAAACTAGCATTAGGACCCACACATGAAGAGGTTATTGCTGACCTTGCCCATCGGTGCGTGCAAAGCTATCGTGACCTTCCCTTGCTTCTTTACCAGATACAAACTAAATTCCGCGATGAGCCCCGTCCTCGTGGTGGGTTAATAAGGGTGCGAGAGTTTGCTATGAAGGACCTTTACAGTTTTGATGCCGATGAGGCCGGCCTAGACGAAAGCTATAAGAAAATGTGCCAGGCCTACAAGAATATCTATGCACGCCTGGACTTACCAGCATTAATGGTGGAAGCCGATAGTGGTGCCATAGGTGGCAAGGAATCCAATGAATTTATGCTTATTACGGAGAGTGGCGAGGATGAGATTATTTGTTGTCCTAATTGCGGCTATGCTGCCAATGCAGAGAAGGCTCAATTCGCCAAAACAAAGGCAAACAATGAAGAACCTCTTCCCTTAGAAGAAATAGCTACACCTGGGGCAAAAACCATAGAAGAGGTGGCTAGCTTTATTGGAGTCCCAACAAACCAAACGCTCAAGGCTGTGTTTTATTCCGCAGACGGCAAATTTATTTTCGTTGTTATTCGAGGTGATCTAGAAGTAAATGAAACGAAATTAAGGAACATATTGAAGTGTGTTGAACTTCGCCTGGCTACGGACTATGAAGTAGATAAGGTAGGCTTAGTAGCTGGTTCCGCCTCGCCCATAGGCATACAAGGAGTTAAAATCGTTGCTGACGATTCCATAACTCTTGGCTCCAATTTTATCGCCGGCGCTAATAAGCCAGGGTATCACTTCAAGAATACTAATTTCCCTGGAGACTTCCAGGTTGACATCATCGCCGATATTGCCCTAGCTCGTGGTGGAGACAGTTGTCCCAAGTGTGGCAGTGAACTGTCTTCTGTTCGTGGTATTGAGGTAGGGCATGTATTTAAATTAGGCACGTTCATTAGCGAGAAATTGGGGGCATCCTTTCTAGATCGGGATGGTGTGGTTCGGCCCACTGTCATGGGTTGCTATGGCATTGGGCTGGGGCGTCTCTTGGCTGCCGTAGTGGAACAAAGCCACGATGATAAAGGTATTATCTGGCCGCTCTCAGTTGCCCCCTACCAAGTTTATCTTTGTCCCCTGTATTTAGACAATCCCGCCATTGCCTCCGCTGCAGAAAAGGTCTATCAGGAACTAAACGACAACAACATCGAAGTGCTTTTCGATGACCGTGCTGAATCCCCGGGAATTAAATTCAACGATGCTGATCTTCTAGGGATACCCTTGCGCCTAACCTTAAGCCTGCGTACCCTAAAAAGCCAAAGCGTCGAAATCAAATGGCGCACAGAGAAGGAATCCCAGCTTCTGCCTCTAGACAACTTGGCTGCTGAGGTTAACAGGCTGCTAGCAATGTTCAAAAATTATTCGTGATAAGCAAATATTTGGTTCCTAAACAACCAGTTAGAAGAGGTTGGACTGGATATGAGCGAAACAAGAATATCTCAAATCTCCGATGAGGCAAAAGAGCGGGTGAAAAAGATAGTGAAATATCACTATGGATTTACACCCAAAGATACTGATATTGAGTGGATAGACAAAATGCTAAGGAATAATTATGCTGTTCTCCATGAGCAGCAAATCATCCGAGAGCTTGCAACTAATAATATCAGCAATGAGTTATTGAAGCATAGAGATAGGATAGGAAGCATAGAGTTTGAGAGGATTTGGCTTGAAAAAGACATCTTCAAATATTTAACATTTGCTAGTATGTGCTTTAGAGCAGGAATTTCTGCTGGGACGATTAGTCTTTGCCGAACCGCCATTGAATCTGGATTAAGAGAAAGGTTAGCCGAAGAGTCGGCAAGAAAAGAAAACCCAACTAACTCTGACCTATCTGAAGCTATCCTGAATAAGTTGAAAAAGCTAAAGGATAAACCACTAGCCAAATTGATTGAAGAAGCAGGGAACGGGATCATTAAGGAACAAGAGATTGAAAAGGCGTTTCAGGAACTCAAGTTCAAAGATCAAAGTAGCAGGAAGATTTTGGACAAGTTCATTCATGGAGATATTACGTGGATAGTAAGTCTTGCTAGAGGTAAAGAGAATATAGAGGTTAGAGGTGCAGAAGGTAAAACTGTGGATAAATTGGAGGAGTACAAGATAATTCGCGACATGGGAATCGATCAAATTGGGGTTAACGTTCTCAAAGCTACTTATAGAATAGCTGAAATTCTTTATTACAAGAATATTTAATAGGCTTCGGGCAGTTTTAGCTACTGCAGGATTTACATCTTCGCAAAGCTCGAAGAAATTAAACCTGGCAACGAAGTTCAGTCTAGATTATTTACTCTCACTTGTTTGCTACGTAGATGTGGTTTTTAACCCTGTTTGTGATTACTGTCAGGTCTAGGATGCCCGAAGTTGAGATTGCTTTGGATTAGAGAGTCAGCCCCTTAAAGTAGACCCCAGTTCCCGGTGCAGTCTATCAAGCATTTGTTCTTGGGTCCGGTTGACTTCTTCGTCAGTTAAAGTATGGCTGGGCAATTGATAGACAATCCTTATGGCAAAAGATTTCTTACTCTCAGATATTTGCTCACCTCGATAAAGGTCAAAGAGGGTGACGTCTATCACTAGTGGGAAATCTTGGATTATGTTCTTCACCTGATGGTAGCTTACTTGCTCATCTACCACCAAGGCAATGTCTCTAGTTACGCTAGGGAAGCGCACAACAGGTTGAAACTTCCTTGCCCCGGTAAGCTTGGTTAACAATTTCTCTAGGTCAATTTCAATAAGGCAGGCAGGGGTAAGAAGTTCAAAGGCTTGTGTTACCCTCGGGTGGAGATTACCTACAATACCCACTTTGTCATTGTCGACGATTATATTAGCTCCTCTTCCAGGAGATAAAGCTTCATCATCGTTGGGAGCGAAGCTTGCATTTAAGCCCAAGTGTCTTAATAGATTTTCCACTGTGCCTTTGGCATCAAAGAAATCAAGCAACTCTTTTTCACTATGCCAGGATAATTCTGTTCTTGAGCCGCTAAGTCCAGCACAAAGCATTTCTCTCTCTTGAGGTAGCTCCTTTCCTTGCGCTAAGAATATCTTGCCAATTTCAAATAGCCTCATGCCAGCTTGTTCATGTCTCTGGTTTGTGGACAAAGTGGTGAGAAGACCAGCCCGCAAGTTAGTACGCAGGTATTCCTGCTCCTTCGTCATAGGATTAACTACTTTTAAGGGTGGAATCTTTACTTCGAATTTTGGAGAAAGCTTTTGTAATTTCTCCAGACTGGTCAAAGAATAGGTTAATATTTCTTGAAAACCACTGCCAGCTAAGGTATTTCGTAACTTTTGCTTGAGATTGCTTCGCTGCACTCGCAATGACAATGTTGATTCCTGTGCTGGTAATGGAGAGCTAAGCCCAGTTATGGGAATCTTGTCATAACCAACAATACGAACTACTTCCTCTACTAGATCAGCAACAGATTTAATATCGCTACGCCAATAGGGAGCGCACACTGAGAATTGTGAAGATGAAAGCTCTTGGAGGTCAAAACCTAAGAGCTTTAACGCTTTGGTAATCTGGCGACTTTCTACCTCCAAGCCTGAGAGTCGCTTCACCTGTTCGGCAGAAAGCAGTATGCGTTTTGGCTCTGATTTCACGGGATAAATATCAATTATGTCTCTTGCTGTCTTGCCACCAGCTAGCTCCAGTAGCAACTGAGTGGCTCGCTTCAGGGGTAACAGTGGTAATTCTGGATTTAGCCCTTTATCAAAACGGAGTGAAGCTTCGCTCTGAAGCTGAAGTCCATCACATCCTCGACGAACAATAATTTGGTTAAAATTCGCTGACTCCAGGAGAATAGCAGTGCTTTCATCTGTAACCTCGGTATCTAACCCTCCCATAATCCCAGCAATAGCAATGGCCCTTTCTTTGTCAGCAATGACTAAGATAGCTGAATTGAGAGCACGCTCTACTCCATCCAGAGTAGTTATCGTTTCCCCATAAGTAGCCCGGCGAACAATAACTTGCCTGCCACTGAGTTTATCATAATCAAAGGCATGAAGAGGTTGACCATATTCCAGCATCACATAGTTGGTAACATCAACAATATTGTTAATAGGATGCATACCACAGCTACTCAGGCGCTGTTGTAGCCAACTTGGAGATGGTGCTATCTTAACCCCTGTAATTAAGCTAGCGCAGTACCTGGGGCATAAACTTGGCTCAACGATATCAATAGAGACAAGGGAGCTTACCGAGTTCTCCTCCTCTTCATAATGGATTTCAGGTAGGTGAAGTGGCTGGTCGGTTAGAGCGGCCACTTCTCTAGCTATGCCAACTACCGATAAGCAATCTGGGCGATTGGGAGTGATATCGAAATCAAAAACCACGTTGCCTAAATACTCATTAAGAGGCATACCTACCGGGGCTTCCTCGGGAAAAACCATTATGCCCTCATGCCTATCGGAAATACCCAGTTCTTTCTCTGAACAAACCATCCCCTCAGAAACAATGCCCCGAATTCTGGCTGGCTTTAGCACCACAGTTTCTCCTGTGTGACCATCTATAAGGTGGGCTCCTACAGGAGCAAAAGGCACTTTTTGCCCGATGCCGATATTGGGAGCACCACAAATTACGGTAAGTTGCTGTGTGCCGAGATTCACAGTGGCTAGTTTCAGACGGTCGGCATTGGGGTGAGGATTCAACTCTACTACTTCTCCCACCACCATATTATTCCATTCGCTGCCTACGGTTTGTATAGCTTTGACTTCCATGCCAGCCATGGTTAGCCTTTCGGCTAGCTCTTTAGGGGCAAGTTTTATATCAACGTAATCTTTAAGCCATTTAAGAGAGGCTTTCATTTTAGCTCCTAAAAACTTAGAATTGTTTTAAGAACCTGAGGTCATTGCTGTAGAACAAGCGAATCTCGTCAATGCCGTAGCGGAGCATGGGAATTCGTTCCACTCCCAGGCCAAAAGCAAAGCCAGTGTAGATTTCAGGGTCAATGCCGACTCGCTTGAGAACATCAGAATGAACCATGCCAGCACCTAATATTTCAATCCAGCCAGTGTAAGCACATAGCCGGCAGCCAGTGCCATGGCAAGATAAGCATTGAATGGCTACTTCCACTCCCGGCTCTACGAATGGGAAATAGTCACAGCGAAAGCGCACCTTTGTTTCCTCACCAAATAGGTAATGACAAAACTCAAACAAGGTACTTTTCAAATTAGCTAGAGTGATGTTTTCATCCACAGCTAGACCCTCAACTTGATAAAACATAGATTCGTGAGTAGCATCAGTGGCTTCATATCTGTAAGTTCGTCCTGGTACTATTACTCTTATTGGTGGGCGACTCTGTTCCATAATTCTAATTTGCATCGGCGAAGTATGAGTGCGTAAAAGCCTGGACTTCTCTCCTACCTCCGAATCTATCCACAAAGTAGCAAACATATCCCGTGCTGGATGGTGTTGAGGGATATTTAGGGCTTCAAAATTGTAGTAATCCCACTCCACGTCGGGTCCTTCAACAACTTGGAAACCCATATTTTTGAAAACATCACATATCTCTTCGAGTGTCTGAGTGATAGGGTGTAGTCGCCCCGTAGGGATAGGGCGACCAGGTAGGGTGACATCCAGTTTTTCACGATCAACTAATGAAATTACACTGGCTTCTTCCAACCCCCTTTTCTTTTCGGTTAAGATTAGCTCTAAGGATTTTTTAATTTCGTTAGCTTTGGCACCCACACGTTTTCGTTCCTCCAAGGATAGGGTACTTAGAGAACGCAGAATTTGAGGTAACCCCTTTTTTTTACCTAGATAGCAAACCCGCCAAGACTCAAGTTCTGCAATATTGTCAATTTTGCCTAGCTCATTAAGAGCCTGTGTGTGGAGTTCTTCGAGCTGTTCTAGCATTAATTGCCAAGTTTTGCGAAGGTTGTTAATTTACCAAAACCCTCAGGGTCATTAACCGCCATTTCGGCTAGCATCTTACGATTTATTGACATATTTGATTTCTTTAAGCCAGCTATAAGCTGGCTATAGCTGAGTTCTTCAGCTCGAGCGGCAGCATTGATACGAGCGATCCATAGCCTCCTGAAATCGCTCCTACGTTTACGGCGGTGGCAATAGGAATAATCCAGGGCATGAAGCATTGATTCGTGAGCGTCGCGGTATAAGGCATGCCTTGAAGCTCGATGGCCCTTGGTTAGCTGAAGTACCTTCTTATGACGTCTGTGGGTAACTTTTCCGCTTCTAGCTCGTGGCAAAACTCCTCCTTGTTACTGTTGAATCGGCAAACAATAGTTTCCAATTGGGATAGGCTGAGGGTTGCTTCGGCTGGTATAGCCCCTTTTGCGTCAGAACTCTATCTCTTAAGTATTCAATTCGGGTTGTTGATAGAGGCATTCTGATGCCAAAAACTACTGTCAGCACGGGAATCATGATATCTGTATTCATTTTATTTCTTTTGCACTATTTGTATGGCAAAAGCCTCTTTATGCGCTTCTTGTCTGAGGAAGATACCGGCATCATCTCATCGTAGAGACGCTTGGTTCTGGGAGCCTTTTTCCGTCTCAAGTGGCTTTTGCCACATTTTGTGCGGGTGAGCTTGCCACTGCCTGTCACATGGAAGCGGCTCTCTGCCCCTTTATGAGTTTTCAGTTTTGGCACTTATTTTCGTCTCCTTAGGTCTCTTGGTAGAAATCGGTGATAGGGTCAAAGCTATGTTTCTTCTATCTTTAGCAGGTTGGTCACTTGCTACAGCTACTTCCTTTACAGCCTCGCTGACTTTCTTCAGTACCTGCCTACCTAATTCAGGATAAATAATCTCACGCCCTCTAAACCTGACCACTAACCTTATTTTGCTACCTTCCTCCAATAATTTCCTCGTCGTTCTAATCTTGGCTTGCAAATCATGTTCTTCAATCTTTGGTCTTAAACGAACCTCTTTGAGTAAGCCAACCTTTTGGCTCCTTTTTAACTTCCGTTCCTTCTTGGCTTGCTCATACTTGTATCTTCCATAATCAAGGAGACGGCACACCGGAGGAGCTTCCGCCGGCGACACTTCTACTAAATCAAGGCCATGCTCTTGGGCAAGCTGTAATGCTCTCTGCAGAGGTAAGACGCCCAACTGCTCTCCATCCTCCCCTATAAGGCGAACCTCTCTAGCTCTAATTCGCCTGTTAATTGGTAGTTCTTTAACTATGTCCGTCTACTCCCTAAAACAGTTTAGGCCCTTGCCTCTATATCTGCCCTTATTCTATTATTGACTTGTAACATACTTTCTAAGCCAACATTCTCGCCGCCCCTTAATCGGAGTGACACATTCGATGAAGCCAATTCTCTGTCGCCAACTATAAGTATATATGGGATTTTCTCTAATTGAGCCTCTCTTATCTTCAAGTTCATTCTCTCGGAGCGGTCATCAACTTTGAGGCGGATACCTTCCTTTTTAAGTGCACTTTCTACTTCATGAGCATAGTCAATATGGCGATCTGCTATAGGAATTACTATTGCCTGAATTGGTGCTAGCCACACAGGGAAAGCGCCACCATAATGTTCTGTGAGGCAAGCCGAAAAACGCTCCATACTGCCTAAAACCGTGCGGTGTATCATTATCACATTATGCTCCAAACCATCCTCTCCAATATAGCAGACATTAAAGCGTAAGGGCAAATTGAAGTCAACTTGGATGGTAGGACCTTGCCAGCTATGCCCTAGGGCATCTTTGAGTTTAATATCAATCTTAGGTCCATAAAAAACTCCTTCACCAGGGTCTATTTCATAAGGTAATTCCAGCTTGAGTAAAACACGCTTCAGGGATTCTGTAGCTTTCTCCCACATTTGGATAGTGCCTGCATATTTCTCTGGGCGTGTAGACAAGAGCACTTCATAATCAGCGAAGCCGAAGGTAGACATCATGAATTGTGCCAATCTTAGAACTCCTATAACCTCTTCCTCAATTTGGTCGGGGCGACAAAAAATGTGCGCATCGTCTTGAGTAAATCCCCTTACCCTGGCCAGACCATATAAAACACCAGTTCGTTCATAGCGATATACTGTGCCTAATTCAGCATACCTCAAAGGTAAATTGCGGTAGCTGCGCAATTGGCTCTTATAAATTAAGATATGCCCTAAGCAATTCATCGGCCTTAGTATATATTGCTGGCCTTCGACTTCTATTGGTGAGTATAGATTATTTCGATAGAAATCCCAATGCCCGCTGGTTTTCCATAAGTCTAGCTTGGCAATGTGGGGAGTATAGACAATATCATAGCCACGTTTAATGTGTTCTGTCCTCCAAAAGTCCTCGATAATCTGCCGAATCAAGGCACCTTTAGGATGCCAACAAATCAAGCCAGGGCCAATTTCCTCATGGATACTAAAAAGATCAAGCTCCTTACCCAGTTTCCTGTGGTCACGTTTAGCAGCTTCAGCTTGGCGATATAAATAATCCTCAATATCTGCCTGGTTATCAAAAGCCACACCATAAATTCTTTGCAACATGGGGCGCTTTTCATCACCA
>JAFGBN010000053.1 GCA_016933195.1 Dehalococcoidia bacterium
ATGGTCCCATTCTCATCTGTCCGATAGACCTTGTCCTCACCCAAGCTGTCCACCAGTCTCTCCACCACCTCAGGGCTGGGATGCCTGAAGGGGTTATCCGCCCCTGCCGAAATCACAGCTACTTCAGGGCCGACCGCTGCCAGAAACTGTGGCGTGGTGGATGTCTTGCTGCCATGGTGGGCGACTTTCAGCACCGTGCTCCTCAAATTGGCTCGCTGTCCTATAAGCTCGAACTCCGCCTCCTGCCTTATGTCGGCAGTAAATAGAAAGCTAACCTCGCCCCATCTCAGCCTCAGCACCACTCCATTGTTATCAATATCGTGGCTGGTTCCCTCAAATAAGCCTTCTGGCGGATTAAGCACTTCCATTTTGATTCCGCCGCCAAGGTAAATTTTACATCCCGCCCGGGCTATCACACGCTCGATTTGTTTTTGTTCCACCAGCTTAAGCCATTCCCGATAGATAAAGGAATCATAAGGCACTTCAGACTTGAGCGCCTGCTTTACTTTATACCTCTCAAGCACCTCCACCAGGCCGGTGATATGGTCAGCATGAGGCTGAGTGGATACCATGAGGTCTATCGTCCTATCCCAGAATGGAAGCTTCTCACTTAGCTCCAAATTTATTCTCTGTGGGTCGGGCCCACCGTCAATCAGTATGTTCTGGCGGCTGGGCGTTTGTATAAATATGGCGTCTCCCTGTCCTACATCAAGGAAACTAACATGAAGCTTGTCATCAGGCGCGGTGAGAACAGCAGACCATACCAGGATGGCTATCACCAAGAGAGCGAGGGTGAGCCATTTCCAGTGACCACGTAACCAGGGGCTAGCGACGTTTCTGGTCATTATCTTTACGCCTCGAAACTAACCGGGAAAAGAAGCCGGGCAATCGTTTTCTGTTAACAAGGAGTGCTATAGCCGCTGCAAGCGCAATATAGTACCCCCACACCTGCCACTTAGCAATCGTCACCTGGAGCGAAGAGAAAGGCAAAGCATCAAAACCTTCAACCACGAAAACTAAATAGCTGGAAAAGAGCCAGGCTAGCCAGCCAAGAATTTGAGCTGCAAGCGGAGCAAAAAGCCCAGCGAAGGCAACCAGCGCCGCAGTAAAAATGATAGCAGGCAGCGCAGGCAAGGAGAAAAAGGTTGCTGGCAAGCCAACTAAGGACACGATGCCGAAGTTGTAAGCCACCAGTGGCCAAGTCGCTACAATAGCTGCCAGGGTTAAGGCAAAGCCATCAACAATTATACTACCTATAGCTGCCAGCACCTCCCTACCCTCAAACACAGCAGCAAATCCTTTCCTTCCCCATGTTTGAAAATAGGGGTATAGGAAAATAAGCCCTGCCATGGCCAAGAAGCTAAGCTGAAAGGAAACGCTCCACAAAATCTGGGGTTGAACTCCTACCATCACTGCCGCAGCGAAAGCCAGGGCAGTGACGCCACTTCGTTGTCTTCCCAGAAATTCTCCCATCAAAAACATGCTTCCCATAATCGCTCCACGAACTACTGGCGGACGCATCCCGGTAAGCAAAGCATAAAGCCAGACAGCTATGAGAGCCAGCCAGATGTATATGCCACGCTGCCGGCCAAAAGCCAGGATGCCAAGGCTAAGGACCATGCCAATGACGATGGCAAGATGCAGGCCGGAGATAGCCAGAAGGTGCGCGGTTCCCGTCCTGGAAAACGCTCCATATAATGAATCAGGTATATTGCCTCTTATACCGAGCAAAATACCCTGGGCTAGCGATCCCTGCGGTTCAGGCAGCGCCCTGGCTAAAGAAGTAGAAAGCCTCCCCCTTAAAGAATAAATCCATTGCAGAGGCTTTGAGCCCTTGCCCCTGTCTAGTATTTCTACTTCGGGATAATAAATGACGGAGTAAATTCCCTGATGGGCCAGGTAGCTTTTATAGTCAAAGTCCTCAAATTGGGCAGGCGCCTCCAATTCTCCAGTTACCTGGAGCACATCTCCGTAGTGATAGGCAGGATACCTGGGTACTCGCGCGAGGGCAGTTCCCGATACCTGTTCCCTTCCGCCATTCACAGTTACCTCGTCGGCTGAAAGTGTTAGCAGACAATATGTACCTCTCACGTCAGGCTCATCTGCCACCATTCCGTGAATCTCCACCATCCCCTCATCATTATAGAAGCAGAGGGAATGCTCATCTACCTCGGGCAAGCTTGATGGAAAGCGAAGCATGCCGCCGAGAAGGGCAAAAAGGCAGAGCCCGATTACTATCAAGATTTTCTTGCTATTTGGGGAAATAGGGATGAATAAGAGCGGAAGAAGCCCAAGCGGGAGGGCAAGCAATGGAATGCCAACTTTTGAGCCCAAAAATATCCCCACTACCCAGGCACAGCTAATATACAAAAGCCACATGCTTGCATTATAATATCAAAGCAGGTTACGGTTAACCTGCCGTCTACGACATAAAGACCTTGTGGAAGCATAACTCAATTCTTTTGGCCATCATAACGCTGATAATGGGCATAGGCTGCCTGGCAGCTTCTGATGCCAGCGCCTCAATTGCCAATATCAGCATTCCTGATAACCCGATAACTGGCAGTATATGTGAAATTGATGATTTAAATTCAGCATCATCCACTCAAGCGAGTCCTGACGCCGACACAGAAATTCCTTTTGGCGAGTGGGCGCCGTATGGAGAAAGATATGCTGTGATAGTGATGGGAGGACCAGCACATAGCGGTACACAGTATGGTTACTACTGGATGGACACCTCTGGGATGTATCAGGAGCTATGCGACCTCGGATTTACCGATGATAATATCTATTTCGTCTCATGGGGAGATAGTGCGGTGGCAAATCCGGAGATTGTTGATAGGATTGGCTGCAGCCTGACCATCAATGTCCCTGATGGTCAGGTTTATTGGAACAATGGAGATTTTATTACCACTCCCTTCTCCCTGGCCCAAAAGGCAACTGCCTATTCTGTGGCTATGACCTGCTTGGATGATAACAATAACGACTCTTCAGATGAGACCTTTGAATGTGCTATTACATCGGATGCAGCGGGTAATAATGTTTTGACTAGTGCTCAAGTAACTGCCGATTTTAAGAATGACGCCACCTGCGTTGGGCATAGGTATGTCTTCAATTTCGCCGATGTAGAGCTAAACGCTGGCACCACCTACTACTTGAGAACCAAAGTAGTCTCCGGAGCGAAAGTTAGAGCCTGGGGTGGCGCTACTTTATATCACCAAAGCTGTTTGCTATGCAATTGCGACTGCAATAAGGATAATGCCTGGACAGGGTGCATGAAAGACGATGTCCAATGGGCATTTGACCAGGTTGAGCAACGTTCGACGAAAGACGATTTGGTATACATTTTCTGGATTGACCATGGTGATTATCGAAATGGGGGCTTCTTTTATCTCCCCGGGAATAATATAACCCACGCCGAAGTAAACAACTGCATCAAAGACATCGAAGCGAAGGTAATAATCGGTGCCTATAACCCTTGTTACAGCGGTGGGGTAATCAACGACGTAAGTAGAACCGGTGTAATCTCTACCACTTCGGTCAATGCCAGCCAAACTAACAGCTTCGGCTGGGCAGGGCAATGGCGACAGGCACTTACAGGAGGAACCCTAGGCAATCCAAGCGATGCGAATGATGACGGTCATATATCTATGGCGGAAGCATACCAATGGGTGGCTCCTAAGTCACAGGCATATGTTTATCCGGAGCACCCCTGGTTTGACGATAACGGCGATGGTGTAGGCAATGAATATAATACTCAGGGGTATAATTCGACTAACCCCAATAAGGATGGGTATATCGGGACCGAGTATTCGCTAAGCGGCTATAGGCACCCCTCCGATTGGGTTATGTATGATACGGGAAACTTTCAAACGGGGTGTCCAGATAGGGATTTTGGATATTCTGATTACGGGACATCAATGTATGCCTACTTGCATGGTGGAGGCTCAGTTGGCACTGATGTAGAGACAATAACCCTGGAGAAAACATTCTCTGCGGGGAAGGTAACCAGATTGCAAGTCAACTACCTCATAAAACAAATGACCGATGGTGATGCCTGGGGAGGGATGGCGGTGTATGATAGAATCTATGTTATCACGCATGATTCCCAGGGAGAGCATGCATATTCTTACATAGTAGCTGGGGCTACAACTAATACAGCCGGTTGGAGCTATGATTTTTGCTGCGAATATCCCAATACGAAATATATTAACGGGAACAACCAGGAAATACCGGCCCCGGGGCATGGAGAGTTAGAGCCACCTCTGGATGTTTGGTATACCTTAGATAGAGACCCAGACGCTGACTTCAACATTGACTGGAGCAGCGTCTTTGAAGTTACAATTAGGATTACTCACGGTGGAGGATATCTGCGTCAAGATACCTTTGAAAGTTATTTCGATAATATCAGGTTAACAATAAGTCCCCCGGCTTTTAGTCCCTGGGCATATGATGAAACCGAGGATGGCGTAATCCAGAAGGTAGAAGCCATCCACGCCATTCAGGACTACTTCAGCGGGGGTATAAGCAAAGCTCAGGTGATAGAAGTCATTATGTTGTACTTTGGATAAACGAAAGACTAAGGGGATAATTAATCCCCCTTCTTCTTTGTAAGGTAAAAATAGTTATATTATTGATGAGATAAGCACCTGTCTGGTCGACATCGTCAACCTATACACAAATCACATCAATAAATAAAGCAGAGCTATCGAGCCATCCAGTAGCTTTGTATCGTAACATGCGTTGAAGATGAGAGATGAAAGTCACCTCTGCTGCCAACATACCCACCTGTTATCCCTCATCAAGTGCCAAACTCCCCCTGAGACCTTACTAGCCGCTTCCTCAACACATTGAGTGAGCTGGCAACAATGATGGCAATCACCAGCAAGCTCAGTTTTGAACCCAAAACTATCCCCGCTACCCGGGCACAGCTGATGTAGAGTAGCCACGTATTGGCATTATATAAAAGCAGCTATACCCAGCTTGGTTATTTGTGACCAGGGATATTACATCATGTGCCATTGGAAATTGCCCTCAGAAAGGAGAAAAGATGACAGGGACTAAGGGTTGTGTGCCAGAACAAGGCAGGTCGTGGTATCCTTTTAACCAGAAATATCAGGAGGAGGTAATATGAAAATTTTGGTAATAGGAACAGACCCTCCATGTGTTCGCTGTCGAAGGACTTCCGAGCTTGCCCGGGAAGTGGCCCAACAACTAGCACCTGAAGTGGAGGTCGAGCACGTCTCCCTGGATTCGGAAGAGGCGAGAAAATATGGAAAGATTGGCACTGCCCACGATATAGCTGACCTTGCCAAGATGAGCTTTGATAGAGAGAAAATCCATGAATTAGCTCAAGTCTGGTCAAAGGAACTGGACAGCGAGCTTATGCCCTATAAAGACAGGGCGGAGGAGATGGGATATCTGATGACTCCGGTCCTGGTAATCAACGGCAAGGTGAAAGCTATGGGCTTTGTCCCTGATAAGAAAAAATTCGAGAATGGATTGAAGCTGAACTAAGATTGTGAAAAGGAGCTTAGTTATGAAGTAGAAGTAAATTGTGTTTCTACAGCAGGCAGGCCTATTTCCCTCATCTAGACCGGGGTTCGTGGCTTTACCGTGTTGGTCCAGATGATTTACATTTCGCAAAGCTCGAGCCTGGCGGGCTTTGCCCTGGCTGTATGAGCAGGCAAGTCCAAGTCAATAGATTGGAGGGTAAATGTCTAAAGATATTCTTGAAGTAATCAAGACCACGGATGGAGCATACTGACTTATAAGTGCTGGGAAAAAGTGGACCGAAGATACCCAGTAAATGAATTCAGGAAGGGAGAATTAAGGAATTGAGAAAATTAGTCGAGGTAATCCGATGAGTGTTTTTGAATATAAGGCCAGTAATGAGTTTATTGTGCGCGTAGAACATAATTCGGACCTTGTCCAATCTATAACTGAGCTTGCCAAGAGCAAGGGAATTAAGACAGGAAGCTTTACGGCAATCGGAGCTTTAAAGCGTGCCAGGCTGGGCTATTATGACCAGAAGAATCATGAGTATCGGGAGATAAAGGTCGATTCGCCTCACGAAATAGCAAGTTGCCTGGGAAACGTCTCCTTAAAGGACGGAGAGCCATTCACTCACGCACACGCAGTCCTTGCCGATGAAAAGGGAAATACTAAGGCTGGACACCTGCTGGAAGGAATCGTTTTTGCCGCTGAAGTCCATTTACGTCAATTAGAAGGACCTAAACTTGAGCGAAAATACGATGAAGTCACTGGTCTTTCACTTTGGGACATGAAATAACGAGCAGAATTGGAGGTGAGTATCTATGGATATTATTGAAGTAATTAAGACCAGAAGGAGCATCAGGAAATACAAACCAGACCCCATTTCCGAAGAGGAAATAAATAAGATTCTGGAAGCCGGCAGGTGGGCACCATCTGCGGACGACAGCCAGCCCTGGAATTTCATAGTCTTACGAAGCCAGGAGATGAGGAAAAAGCTGGCGAGTGAACTCATCTGGGGGCGATTCCTCTCTCAGGCTCCCCTCGGAATTGCAGTAGTCGTAAGTCCCAGAGCGTCCAGCCACCCCGCCGAGGATGGAGCTGCGGCAACCCAGAACATGCTTCTTGAGGCACATTCCCTGGGACTCGGCGCCTGCTGGATTGGGACTTATGGTGGCACAAGTGAAGCAGGCGCAAAGAAGGTCCTTAATATCCCCGAAAATGAGAGACTCCTTTCCGTTATCGTCATAGGCCGCCCGGCAGAATCTCCCCAAAAGATGAGGAGAACACTGAGCGAGATAACTTTCACCGACAGGTATGGCAGGCGATAGCGGGGATTGTGGTTGAGCAAGTGCTACAATGACGATTACGATGTATTCTGTGGCTGATGGTGATGTAAAGCGCAAGAAATGAAGGGTTGGGTCTATTCTAATAACGCATATCGGCTAGGATTTTTTCGGGTGCCTGAGTGTTTTGAGAAGCTCGACGAGTTCATCAACAAGCTAATACTCGGGAAGAATAACAAAATAGTTCTGAACGCACAGCACATGGTAGCCTATATAGTGATCTAGCCCAGAACCTCTGCCGTAGGATGGCTGATATCGAGCTATATGCCTGGTTGATATCTCAAGCTCAAACCGCACCAGATGCCTTCATCGGAGCAGCACTTACAGGAACCTACCTCGTGGGATATTTTAGTGCTTGTAAGTCACTCTTGGATGCAGGCAGTATTACCTTAGCGAAGCTCTACAATCTAAATCTCTCAAATAAGGAAATGGATTTGTCAAAACAAAAACAGAGATTTTGGAAGGAGCTTAAGGAAAAGAAGCCGATAGTTCACGATCGATATACTAAGTTTGACGGTTTGGTTAGGGATATTGTTGAGTGGCGAGACTCGGCAGTACATCGAGTAGCTCCTTTGGTCGTAGTACACGTTCCTGACGGCCCCGACAAAACTCCCCGCAACAAGCAGGAAATTAGGATGGTCGCTAAACTAGATGCCGGACTCTCCACCGTAGTAAAAATGTCCGAAAAGACCGAATGGGTGGAACCTTTGTACTTCCACAACGAATGGAAAAACTGCTTAATAGAGTTCTGTGAGGAAGTTTGCCTAGATATCAGAGACAAAATCCAGTCAAGCCTACTGGAGAGCCCACAGCAACAAGACAGCTAAATACTCTATGGTGTCTTTCAATTAGAGAAGCCATGAGGACATAACTGATAGAAGATTAGGTAGATGTACCCCCAGCCAACGGATTTGGGGAGCTTCCTAATCTGACACGGTTATGTAGTCTCTTATCTTTTCAAATGTGCCCTCGCCGATGCCTTCGACCTGGAGCAGGTCTTCGATGCGTTTGAAGGGGCCATTTTCCTCGCGGTAGTCCTCGATTGCCTTGGCTCTGGTCTTACCTATATCCGGCAGGGCTTGGAGAAGCCAGGGTTCGGCTCTATTGATATCTACTTTCTGAGGGGGCTGTCCTTCGCCTTCTGCCGGTATATAAATCTTGATATCACTGAGGTCGGCACCAGCCTCAATGCCGGCGTCGAGGAGAATATCCTGCAGAGTGTCACCTTCCCTTACAGGATAGATGCCAGGATTAGCCACGGCGCCGCCGATATAGACCTCGCCGCTCAGCTCTGGAGTTCCCGTTTGGGACAGGTCAATTTCCACAGGCTGGTTCTTGCTGTGGTTTAACGCTAGCACCACCCCGCCAACCACTACAGCGACAGCCAGGAAAACTGTTACAAACAGGTAAAATTTACCGGCGTGGCCCATTTGAATCCCGCGACTCAAGCTATGGCTTCAGCTTTTCCACATAGTCCCAGGAACTACGTTAACCAGACGCTATGTTATTTCTTTTCTTCTTTTTCTTTCTTCAGGCCCGCCCGCTTGCGTTCTACATCAGCTTTAGTCCACAGATAGACCATGCCACCTAAGCACACAAGGAAAATACCAATACCGATAGGTGAACCCCAATAGAGTGCCAACCACAAACTGTCCATTTCTTCCTCCTTCGCCGAACCTGGCTTTTGTTTCCAGATTGTATAGTTGCTTCATACCGAAATCAAGAGGGCGCGCTATAAGAAAAGCATTTGGCAACAAGCTAAATTGCCTGCCATATACCGTAATGCTAGAATTTCTATATGGCGAAAGACTCCAGAACGATAACTACAAATCGCAAAGCTTATCATGACTATCATGTTCTGGAAAGCCTTGAGGCAGGCATTG